>JBGSMU010000135.1:0-9350 GCA_041739955.1 Gallionella sp.
TGATTCTTTCATCAGTAGGTGTTGTTGGTATTTATCTGGCGAAAGTGTATTCGGAGGCAAAACGTCGACCCAATACCATTATCAGGGAAATATTTAGAAAACACGGGAATGACTAAATCATTAAGGAGTCGTGGGGTGACCAAGAAAATTATTGATGCACAAATAAATGCCTATCAGCCGGCATTTATCAAGCATGGAGATTCACCAAAAGGCACCCATCAGAATAACAGGGAGACGCAATATTTACGCTTCCAGATACTGACAGAAAATTTATTGGATAATCAAACGCATTGCACCATTGAAGATATCGGGTGCGGTATCTGCGATCTTTACGGCTATTTGAAGGAAAAAGACCTCAAATTTACTTATAGCGGGACTGAAATAGTCGTCGAAATGATACAGCTGGCAAAAGAAAAGTACCCTGAAATAACCGTAGAAAAACGGGATATTCTGAACGAAGCCGGGCAGTCAAAATTTGACTTTGTAGTGTCGAGCGGAATGTTCAATATGCCCGGAAATGTCGAGCATGAAGATTGGAAGGCGTTCTGCTTATCCATAATAAATAGAATGTATAGCATGTGTAACAAGGCTATTTCCTTTAATTTCCTGACATCCCACCGAACCTTTACCGATCCCGACCTTTTCTATTTTGATCCTTCAGAATTACTTGATTATTGTATTAAGAGCCTTTCCAGATTTGTGGAAATAAAGCATAGCTACCCGCTTTATGAAGGCACAATAACGGTTTATCGGGAAGATTATCTCCGTGACAAATATAATGATCCTGCCTTTGCGAAATATTTTATCCGGCAAGATTGAAAATATCACTTATGCTCGGGCAAGTTGTCGCTTGAGTAATTTTTCATGTCAAGCCAAGCTGCTGTATCAGTGGATTGGCAGGACTTTTTTGAATATAGACCGGTTTTGATACGTTGAGCTATCTATACATTTTTCTCACCATCGCGCTGACCGTTTACGGCCAGATCGTCATCAAGTGGCAGGTGCTCAAGGCCGGATCATTGCCGGAGTTGTTGCCGGAAAAAATTCACTTCTTGTTCCACCTGCTGCTGAATCCGTGGATCATGAGCGCGCTGTTCGCGGCATTGCTGGCTTCGGTCTTCTGGATGGCCGCGATGACTAAGCTGCAACTCAGTCATGCTTATCCTTTTATGGGGCTGACTTTTGTGTTGGTATTGCTCGGTAGCGGGGTGTTTTTTCACGAGCCGGTCTCTACTCTCAAGATCGTGGGCGTAATGCTGATCGTGTCGGGCTTGGTGGTGGCAAGCCAGGGATGATTGACCATCGGGACGAAATCATGCGGGCTTACGGGCGACAAGAAAGAGCGAACCTCCCGCTGGAAAACGGACTCCTCGTCGGGTGAACCATAATTCCAGCTTCGAGATTGTGTTCAGGATATGGTTGGTAACCGAGCCGATCCGAAGTTCAGCCATCGGGTCATGCGTGCCATCCTTGTTGGTGTTACCGAGATATCGCGATAGCCACATGACAGGAAGCAAAAGTGCAACGAATGACCCTGTATCGATCACCTTAAATCCGGCCTCGGATACTTTTCGCTTCAGTTCGGCCGCAGTATAGCGCCGTACGTGACAGGCCATTTCGTCCTGTTTACTCCATAGGAGCGGGTGTTGTGGAACGGTTAGAAGCAACGTCCCGCCGGGCTTGAGGGCTTGCTTTATTTGTGAGAGTACAACCGAATCTTCCTCAATATGCTCAATCACGTCGAATGCGCCAACGGCGGAAAAATGATTTTCAAATGGGATATTACGCGCATCCATTTGCATAAATTGAGCGCCTGATACTCTTTGTGAAGCATGTTTTAAGCCAGAGCTGTAAATTTCCGCACCAGCTAGCGAGACAGAGGGGAAAGTGGAAGAGATACCTGATAACACGAAACCTGTACCGCAACCAATTTCCAGAAACGAAGACATGTCGGGGCAATGCTTGTTGAGCAGCATCAGGATCAGAGCGTTGCGTGACCGGAACCAGAAATTCCCCGATTCCAGTTCGGCTAGTTGGGAGAAATATTCGGGGTGAAATCCGTCGTTTGATTCAGCCAGTTCCTCTGCCATTGCGGGGAAGCCGTTTGAAGTGGGGGGGGTGTAGCCGCATGACGTGCAGGTCCAAGTGTCGCTATCAAAATGCCCCCTGCATGCGTTGCAAATCTTCATCGTGTACGGATTACGATTACTTGAGAAAGAAATCGCGGATAGCCGAGCAGATTCGCGCTATATCTGCTTCGGTCATTTCATAGTATAGCGGCAAGCGCAGCAAACGATTGCTGAGGTCATCGGTTTGCCGCATGGAACTTCCAATGCGTCCGTATTTCTTGCCCGCCGGAGATGAATGTAGCGGCACATAATGAAACACCGGCAGTATGTTCTGCGATTTGAGGTGAGCGATCAGTCTACTGCGGGTGTCAAGGCTATCCAACAGAATGTAGAACATATGTCCGTTGCTGTCTTGGTCAATAAATGGCAATTTCAGGAATGAAGATTGCTGCAGATCATCCAGCAGTCTGGTATATGTGTTGCAGATACTGCGCCGCTTGGCGATGATCTCATCGGTATGCTCAAGCTGTGCATACAGGAATGCACTGACCAGTTCGCTGGGCAGATAGGACGAACCGATATCCACCCAAGTGTACTTGTCCACTTCGCCACGGAAGAACTGGCTGCGGTTGGTCCCCTTCTCACGGATGATTTCGGCACGCGCCGCGAAACGGGCGTCGTTCACCAGCAGTGCACCACCCTCTCCGCTGATGATGTTTTTGGTCTCATGAAAACTAAGACAACCAAAATGTCCAATACTGCCTAATGACTTTCCCTTGTACGTCGACATCAGGGCCTGTGCTGCATCCTCGACGACGAGTAAATTATGATTTTGAGCAATCGCCATGATAGTGTCCATATCACACGGTACGCCAGCATAATGAACAGGCGCGATTACTTTTGTTCTTGGGGTGATGGCAGCCTCGATCAGGGCATCATCCATGTTGAGTGTGTCGGGGCGAATGTCGATGAACACGGGAACGGCACCGCGCAGTACAAAGGCGTTGGCGGTGGATACGAATGTGTAGGAAGGCAGGATGACTTCATCGCCGGGCTGAAGATCGCAGAGTATCGCCGCCATTTCCAATGCGCCGGTGCAAGAGTGGGTGAGCAGTGCTTTGTAGCTGCCGAGCTTATCCTCGAACCAACGATGGCATAGCTTGGTGTATGCACCGTCACCGGAAATATGGCCCTGTGCGACGGCATCGGAAATGTAGGTCAATTCCTGGCCGATGATGAATGGCTTGTTGAATTGAATGGGTTCCATTGAGGATATCAATAAGAATTAAGAGTAATGCCGATTGTATTGCAGATTGGCTGGACGTTAAAAAATTGTTAGAAGAAATTTTCTTCCCGGCAGTTAAAGCAAATATCGGAAGTATTAGAACTCAGTGTACGTCGGGCCATATTCTTATGGCAACTGTATATTTCGAAAACGGCAATATTGGGATCCGAATATCTTCATGTAAGTGATGAAATTTATGGACTTGCTGAGTGCCGCACATTTTATTGACTTTTTGAATTCAAGCCCCAGATTCTGTAGGTTAAATATTACTCCAGAGCTTATTGTTTCCGTGTGGCAATTGCTTCCAAATAACGTCTCGCTGCACCGAGTCGTGGATTTATTCTTAGCGCAGCACGAAATTGTTGCTGCGCACCGTTGACATTTCCACGATACAGCAAGATCCGTCCGTATTGCACAAGCGCTTGGGTGTCGTCTGGCATAGTTGCAAGCGTTTGCTCCAGTACTCGTTGGAGATAATTCAAAAGCGGAGCTTTGTCGATATATGGCAGGGTATTCTGGTCGTGCCGAACCATCACCACGGCAAGCCTGTCCACATAGACCAAATCCCATTGCTGATCCATCAGCAAATAAAGGGTAACTTCGGGAATGCTGTTGACCAGCGGGGTGAACAGATAAAAAACCACGCTGTTCACGCCATATTTTTCGAATACTGCGGGGTAATGCCCCCCCCGCGCCGTTTGGTAGTCAGTATGAACGGTGTAATCCAGACAGCGAGGATCGACAAACATTCGGTACTCTGGTGTGAGTCGCCAGCCGAGATAACCGCCGTACTCGTAGGCATTGAATAGTGGTGCGGGCGGGCGATTGTCCAATATCCAGTCCGCCGCACGTTCGGGTACATAGCTGGTTTCCAGTGCGTCCATCTTCCAGGGTGTATGCTGGTAAGTAAGATATCCTGCCCCCGACAGTGCGGCGAACAGCAACGCGAACAGTATTGACCGCGACCTCGCCTGATATCGCTCCAGCAATGCCGAGATATGCGGCATCACTAGAAGCAACGCCATCAGTACAAAGAAGATCATGTAGCGAAAAGAGGAAAATCCTGCGGCGGCAAAGCCGATGAACAGAAACGCATGTGCGGGCTCGGTATTCTTCCGGCGCAGGATCATCACCCCTGCGGATACCAGTGCAATAACCAGCACGCCATAGAACAAGAAGGGTTGTTGATACACGCGTGCATAAACAAACAGCGGAAAAAATTCGTCGATTTCACGAGTGAACGGATCACTGAGCATGCCAAGATTCACAATCAGGGTATCGGACAGCGGGTTGGCCAGGGAGGCGAGCAGCGCGATGCCACACCAGATGAACAATCGCCGCAACGCGGGGAAGTCAAGGCCATTTGTTCCCCGCCAATGGCCAAGTGCCGAGCCGGCCAGCATGACCAGGATGACCACCCAGCCCAGAATGAAGCCAGCATGCAAATTTGCCCAGAGCAGCATGATGAACGGAAGTGCGGTCAACGCATTCGGGTGTGATATACCGGCGCGCAGTTTGGAGAGTGCGCAGTTCATGTTCACATACACAAGTACCACACCGATAAAAGAGAATACCTGCGGGCGCAGCTCGTCAAAGCGATACAGTAACCATGGCAACGCGAGTATTGCCAGCAACCCCAGTATAGGTTCGACGCGTGCTCTCAGCATGCTGCGCCACACCAGGAAATAAAGGGTAATGAACAGTGCGGCTTTGAGGAAGATCAGTCCCCAAGGGCCGAACATTTTATATACACCGTAAAAGAGCAATTGGGCCAACCAGTAGCTTTGCAGAATTAACTGCTGTCGAGTGTCGATACCGTCACTCAGGGTGTAGGTGAATGGATCGTCGTCCGGCAATGCGCCATGCTCCCAGATCCAGCGACCGGTGTTGAGGTGCCAGTACATATCACCCAGTCCTACCGGGTTGATGTGATACAGGAACAGGACTACGAAGACTGCACCGGCCAAAATGCGGATGAGAAGTTTTCCTGAGGATAAGGTGGCGACGGAGAGCGCTGTCATAAATGCTGCATCATGTGTGTTCTGAGCGTGGCAGTTCTGCTAATGGTAACGCTGTATGCGGACAACAGTATCATAAAAGCATACTGCCGGACTGCGGGAGCTGTTACCTAATGCAGCAAGCGCTTAAGCTCCTGCAGTACGTTCAGCATGATGCGCTGTTGTGCATCTGCCGTGGGGTGCAGGTTGTCGGCCTGGAACTGTTCGGGTTTGATGCCGCCCAACAGGAAGGGCAGAAGCAGTGTATGGTGCTTCCGCGCGAGGCCGGTAAAGATATCCTGGAATTGTGCAGTGTAGGTTGGGCCGTAGTTGGGCGGAAGCTGCATGCCTATCAGCAATACTTTGGCATTGGCTTGCTGTGCACGCTCGATGATCTTGCCCAGATTGTTTCTGGTATCCGTGTTGGGATAGCCGCGCAGGCCATCGTTGGCACCCAGCTCCAGGATCACGATGGAAGGATTGTGTTGCTGCAGGGCTTTTGCGATCCGGCTCAATCCGCCCGATGTGGTTTCCCCGCTGATGCTGGCGTTCACCACGCCGAAACCGGACTGTGTGCGCAGCAGTTCCTGTTGCAGCAAATGCGGCCAACTTTCTTCTACTGCGATGCCGTAACCGGCTGATAAACTGTCACCGAATATCAGGATGTTCTTTGCGGCAGATGCATTGAACGATACACACAGAAAAATGACCAACAGGTAAATCTTAAAGGGTAATGTTTTCATGACAGCGATTGTGCAGGCAGTTGAGCTAACCAGGCAAGTATTAAGCGGCGACCAGCCATTGACCATATTGCATCAGGTAAGTTTCACGGTCGAGGCGGGCCAGAGCCTAGCGATCCTCGGTGCATCGGGCTCCGGCAAGTCCACGTTGCTGGGCCTGCTTGCCGGGCTGGACGAGCCCAGCAGCGGTAGTGTACTGCTGAACGGTATAGACTTGTTTGCACTGGATGAAGACGGGCGCGCCAAATTGCGAGGTGAACTGGCGGGTTTCGTGTTTCAGTCGTTCCAGTTGCTGCCCGCGCTTACTGCGTTGGAGAACGTGATGCTGCCGCTGGATCTGCGTGGCGTGGCCGATGCGCAATCGCGTGCCGCAGAATCGCTGGAGCAGGTCGGTTTGAGCGCGCGTTCGCACCACTTGCCCAAACACCTTTCCGGCGGAGAGCAGCAGCGAGTCGCGCTTGCCCGCGCTTTCGTCACACGTCCCAGGATATTGTTCGCCGACGAACCCACCGGAAACCTCGATGCCGCTACCGGCGCGCAGGTCATCGAACTGATGCTGGAACTTAACCGTGCGCAGGGAACGACGCTGATCCTCGTCACCCACGACGAGGTACTGGCGCAACGTTGCGGCAGACAGTTGCGTCTTGGGGCGGGGAAGGTATTGCCGTGAACCTGATCCGACTATCTCTCAATCTTCTCCGCCGCGACTGGCGCGCCGGGGAATGGCGCGTGCTGGTGCTGGCGCTGGTGCTGGCAGTCGGCAGCCTCGCCACAGTCGGATTGTTTGCCGATCGCGTGCGTCAGGCTTTGCAGCAGGAAGCGACCAGCCTGATAGGTGCCGACTTGCGGGTTACTTCAACGCGTCCTTTGCCTTTGGTTTATCGCGGTAGCGCAGAGAAGCGCGGATTGCATGTTATCGAAAGCCGCAGCTTTCCGAGCATGGTGGCATTCCGCGAGCAGACCCTGCTCTCGGAGATCCAGGCGGTCGAGGGGGGGTATCCTTTGCGCGGGAAAATCACGATCAACGACGGGAGCGAACACGTAGCACAAGGTATTCCTGAACGCGGGTCAATATGGGTGGACGGGAGATTCTTGAGTCGTCTCGAATTGCAGGTCGGAGAAGAAGTAAGCGTTGGAGAGGGACGGTTTGTGGTTGCCGCACGGATCGTTAAGGACGTCGACCAATCCATCGGATTTTCCAGTTTCGCCCCGCGCGTGATGATGAACATGCAAGACTTGGCCGCGACAGGGCTGTTGCAGGAAGGCAGCCGTATCCGTTATCGGTTGATGGTTGCGGGAGATGCCGGACAGGTCAGGGAGCTGGGCGATGAATTGAAGGCAAAACTTTCCGGCAACGAGCATCTGGAGGATGTGCGCGATGCACGTCCGGAGATACGCAGCGCGCTCGAACGTGCGGAATATTTCCTCGGTTTGGCAGCACTGACGGCCGCGATTCTTGCGGGTGCCGCGGTCCTGCTGACCGCGCGGCGTTTTGGGCAACGCCACCTGGATAGTGTCGCAGTGATGCGTTGTCTTGGCGCGCAACAGGGCCAGGTACTGCGATTGTTCCTGTACCAGTTCCTGGTCATAGGCCTGGTCGCGGTGCTGTTGGGCTGCTTGCTGGGTTATGCCACGCAGGCCGTGTTGATCTCTTTCATCGAAGCCATGCGTGAGGCGATGTTGCCACAGCCGGGCGTACTGCCCGCGATCAAGGCGGCCGTCAGTGGCTATGCACTGCTACTCGGTTTTGCGTTCCTGCCGTTGCTGCAATTACGCAAGGTGTCCCCCTTGCGCGTGTTGCGGCGCGAGCTGGGCGCACCCGAAGCCAATACCTTGCTGGTCTATGGACTGGCGGTGCTGGTGCTTGCGGCACTGTTCCTGTGGCATGCGGGTTCGCTGAAATTGGGATTTGCCGTGTTGGGGGGACTGTTGGCCGGAATGGTCGTGTTCGGAGCGCTGGCCTGGCTGCTGATACGCGGGCTTGGGAGTTATTTGCCATATCTGTCGGTGCATTGGCGGCATGCGGTGAACAACCTAATCAGGCACGGACGAAACAACGCTCTGCAGGTGGTGGCGCTGGCGCTGGGTGGAATGGCTTTGCTGGTGCTGACGCTGGTACGCGGCGATTTATTGCAGGGCTGGCAGGACAAACTGCCGCCCGATACGCCCAACCGTTTCATCGTCAATATCCAGCCCGATCAATATCGGCCCGTGCTGGATTTCTTTTCCCGCCAGCAGTTGCGCGAACCGCAATTGCTGCCCATGGTGCGCGGACGATTGGTGGCGATCAACGATAATCCAGTCAATGCTGATAGCTATCCCGATCCGCGCGCGCGCGGGCTGGTCGAGCGCGAGTTCAACCTGCCATATATGGAACAGATGCCGGGATGGAACGAACTGGTGAGCGGTGCCTGGTGGAATGCGAAGGGGAGTGAGAGTGGAAGTGGCCAGTTATCGGTGGAAGAGGGGATCGCCCGAACTCTGGGTATCTATCTTGGCGACATGCTTACCTACGATGTGGCGGGTAGCCGCTTTACCGCACGTGTCACCAGTCTGCGCAAGGTGCAATGGGATTCGATGAGGGTGAACTTCTTTGTGATCGCCTCACCCGAATTGCTCAGGGATTTTCCCGCCAGCTATCTTTCCAGCATTTACCTTCCCCCTGACAAAACGGGGGCGGGCGATGCGCTGTCCCGGGAGTTTTCCAACCTGCTGGTGATAGACACCGGGGCGATGATTGCGCAAGTGCGCGGCATCATGGACCAGATCACACAGGTGATGGGCGCGGTATTCCTGTTTACGCTGTTGTCCGGATTTGCGGTGCTATATGCCGCGCTTCTGGCGACACAGGACGAGCGCACCCATGAGGCGGCGGTGTTGCGCACGCTGGGCGCAGATGGGAGATATCTGCAGCGCCTGCATCTTGCCGAATTCACCGTGTTGGGCGGGCTGAGCGGGTTGTTTGCCGCGTCTGGAGCGGCACTGCTCGGCTGGGTGCTGGCGCACTTTGTATTGGAAATACCATATCAACCTGGTGCAATGATCTGGCTGGTCGGCGTACTGGGTGGTGTCGTCACCGTGACACTGGCCGGCTGGTTGGGTACTCGTTGGCTCGCCGAGTGAGCTTCCCCCGATAAATAGTCTTCCAAGGGCGACGTAAAATTAACGTTACTTTTGGAGGAAGCAGATGAAGAGAATACCGAAGCAGGAATACACCGCCGAGTTCAGGGAGTTGGCGATCAAGCGAGTCAAAGATGGT
>JBGSMU010000140.1:0-10320 GCA_041739955.1 Gallionella sp.
TGCGTCTGATGAACGGGAAATCGTCCGGAATGGTCGGCGAAATGACCCTTGCCAGGGTAATTTCCGGCCAACTCGAACATCTGCAACAGAATGTGCGCTCGTCGTTTTCATTTATTGCTACTTATTCAGACCTTCCTTAATCATCCAATATTTATAAAGATCAGGACAATGTCATTCAATAATTTCCCGCTGCCCATCTCCGCCATCGTCATCGATCTCGATGGCACGATGCTGCACACCGCACCCGAGCTGTGCGAGTCGGCAAACCGCATGCTGCGCGACATGAACTACGCGCCTGTGTCGCAGGAGTTGCTGGCCAGCTACATCGGCAACGGTATCAGCTGGCTGGTGAAGCGCGCGCTGACCGGTGAGATGCACGCGACTCCCGATGCCGCGCTCTACGATCACGCACTGCCGATCTTCGAGAAGCACTACACCGAGCTGTTGCTGCAGAGCAAACCGTTCGGCGGAGTGATCGAGGGGCTGGACGCGATGAAGGCAGCGGGTTTTCGTCTGGGCTGCATCACCAACAAGGTGGAGCAATACACTTTGCCGTTGCTGAAGGGAGTCGGCCTCGCAAGATATTTCGATATCGTCGTGGCAGGTGACACGCTGGCGGAAAAGAAACCCCACCCGATGCCGCTGCTGCATGCGGCAAAGTTTTTCGGCGTGCCGATCCAAAAGCTTTTGCTGGTCGGCGATTCGTTAAGCGACACGACGGCTGCACGTGCTGCAGGCTGTCCGGTGTTCTGCGTTCCCTATGGCTACAATCACGGCGAACCGGTCGAGACGCTGGAGCTGGATGCGGTGATCAGGGACCTGACCGGTGTGTTGCCGCTTATTAAACGCGTTTGATTATGAACAAACTCCGTTATTTGAAAATCGCTATTTGGCGATGGTGAATTGCAGGTTGGGCACAGTGTGCCCACCGTTTTCACCAATCGTCCGCGTGGGCACACTGTGCCCACCCTACAAAATACCGGAGGTTTTTCATGTTGCACCCTATCACCGAACAAGAATTCAAGGCGCTAGCCAAACAGGGCTATAACCGCATCCCGCTGGTCGCGGAGACCTTCGCCGATCTGGACACGCCGCTGTCGCTGTATCTCAAGCTTGCCAACAAGCCTTATTCCTACCTGCTCGAATCGGTACAGGGCGGAGAACGCTTCGGCCGCTATTCCTTCATCGGATTGCCTGCCGATACACACCTTACGGTGCGCGGCAAACAGGTCACGCTGACGCACGGCAGCCAGGATACAAAACATGAAGTCGAGAACCCGCTGGATTTCATCAGCGAGTACCAGTCTCGTTTCAAGGTCGCCCCTCTGCCTGACCTGCCGCGTTTTACCGGCGGTCTGGCCGGTTACTTCGGCTACGAGACGATACGTTACATAGAACCGCGCTTGGCAAAAGTGCAAAAGCCGGATGCGATCGGCACGCCCGACATCCTGCTGATGCTGACCGAACAGCTCGCGGTGATCGACAACCTTTCGGGCAAGCTCACCTTCATCGTCTATGCCAACCCGGAAATGGAAGATGCCTACGAACTGGCGCGCGCACGGTTGCACGAACTGATCGGCATGATGCGATTGCCGGTACACATCCCGCACGCACCGGCGATGCACGGCGGCGAGGCCAAGTCCGAGTTCGGCGAGACCGCATTCAAGCATGCGGTGGAAAAAGCCAAGCGCTATATCTTTGACGGCGACATCATGCAGGTGGTGCTGGCGCAGCGCATGTCGCAGCCCTTCCCCGCCTCGCCGCTGTCGCTGTACCGGGCGCTGCGCAGCGTCAACCCTTCGCCTTACATGTTCTATTACGACATGGGCGACCATCACGTGGTCGGCGCATCCCCCGAGATACTGGTGAGATTAGAGGACGACACCGTCACGGTGCGTCCGATCGCGGGGACGCGACCGCGCGGCAAGACACCGCAACAAGACGCCGAACTCGCGGAAGAATTATTGGCCGACCCCAAGGAACTGGCCGAACACCTGATGCTGATCGACCTGGGGCGCAACGACATCGGCCGCGTCGCGCAGAACGGCAGCGTGCAGCTCAATGAAAAAATGATCATCGAGCGTTACTCGCATGTGATGCACATCGTCTCCAACGTCGACGCCAAACTCAAACCTGAGCTGAACGCGATGGACGTGCTCAAGGCCACGTTCCCCGCAGGTACCGTCAGCGGTGCGGCAAAAGTCCGCGCGATGGAGATCATCGACGAACTGGAGCCCAGCAAGCGCGGTATCTATGCCGGTGCGGTCGGCTACCTCGGATTCAACGGCGATATGGATCTGGCGATCGCGCTGCGCACCGCCGTGGTGAAGGACAATGTGCTCTACGTACAGGCCGGCGCCGGCATCGTTGCCGACTCGGTACCGGACAGCGAGTGGATGGAGACCCAGAACAAGGCAAAAGCCGTGTTACGTGCGGCGGAGATGGTGCTGGACGGTCTGGATGCAGAAGTACACCGTTAACAATCCAGACTTCGTCGCGATACTGCGTTGCTCACAAAAAATCACTGCTTGTCTCGCATAGAATTTTGAATCGTTTAGATACCCGTGAGATTTTCATAACATGTTGCGCCTGACCGAAATCAAGCTGCCGCTCGGCCATCCCGACGGAGAGATCAAGATTGCTATACTCAAACGGCTGGGCATCGCTGCCGATGAGCTGGTCAGCTACGTCGTATTCAAGCGCGGCGTCGATGCGCGCAAACCGAACTCCATTCTTTACTCCTACACGCTGGATGTGACGCTGCGCAGTGAAGCGGCTATTTTGGACCGATTCAAAAATGACCCGCATGTTCGAGTCGCGCCCGATACCAGTTACCACTTTGTCGCACGGGCTCCGAAAGATCTGGCTGCTCGTCCCGTAATTGTCGGTATGGGTCCTGCCGGCTTGTTCGCCGGACTTCTGCTCGCGCAGATGGGTTTCCGCCCGCTGATCCTTGAGCGCGGCAAGGCGGTGCGCGAAAGAACGAAAGACACCTGGGGGCTGTGGCGGCAGGGCGTACTGAACCCCGAATCCAATGTGCAGTTCGGCGAAGGGGGAGCGGGAACGTTCTCCGACGGAAAGCTTTACAGCCAGATCAAGGATCCGCGCTACCTGAGCCGCAAGGTGCTGGACGAGTTCGTCAAGGCGGGTGCGCCTGAAGAGATTCTGTACGAGAGCCATCCGCACATCGGCACGTTCAAGCTGGTGGGTATGGTGGAGAAGATGCGCACGACGATACAGTCGCTTGGGGGCGAGATACGCTTCGGCTCCCGCGTCGATGACATCGAGATTGCCCGGGGAACAGATAACGTCGGGCAGGTCACCGGCGTAGTACTCGCCAGCGGTGAGCGCATCGCAACAGATCATCTGGTGCTTGCCGTCGGCCACAGCGCACGGGACACCTTCGAGATGATCCACAAGCGCGGGATATTCATGGAGGCCAAACCGTTTTCGATCGGTTTCCGCATCGAGCATCCGCAGTCGCTGATCGACCGCGCTCGCTACGGCAAGAACGCGGGCAACCCGCAGCTCGGCGCTGCGGATTACAAGCTGGTCCATCACGCCAGCAACGGTCGTTCGGTGTACAGCTTCTGCATGTGCCCAGGCGGCACCGTGGTCGCCGCGACTTCGGAACCGGGGCGAGTGGTCACCAACGGCATGAGCCAGTATTCGCGGAACGAGCGCAATGCCAACAGCGGCATCGTGGTCGGTATCACGCCCGAGCAGGATTATCCCGGCGGTGTATTGGCGGGTGTCGAGCTCCAGCGTCATTGGGAGTCGCGCGCGTTCGAGTTGGGCGGCGGAACATATCAGGCACCCGGGCAACTGGTCGGCGATTTCCTCGCGGGCAAAGCTTCGACGAAATTCGGCGAGGTATTGCCGTCCTATACGCCCGGCGTACACCTGACCGATCTATCCACTGCACTGCCCGAATATGCGATCGAGGCGATACGCGAGGCATTGCCCGCGTTCGCGAAGCAGATCAGGGGATTCGACATCGCGGATGCAGTGCTCACCGGCGTGGAGACGCGCACCTCTTCGCCGATCCGCATCAAGCGCAACAAGGACGATTACCAGAGCATCAACACCAGGGGTTTGTATCCGACCGGTGAAGGAGCGGGTTACGCGGGCGGGATACTCTCGGCTGCGGTGGACGGCATCGAGGTTGCCGAAGCGGTGGCTTTGGGTATGATACGTACGGAAAAATAAAGATTGGGACCAACATGCTGTTAATGATCGATAATTATCACGCGGCTTCGCTGGTTTTCGCGGTCTTTCGCTTCCTCCCCTCTTCGCCCCTCTCCTTCTGATTCTTCCTTTCGCAGTCTTTCGCCTCCATTCGGTGACAGCCTGAAAAAAAGCGGGTATCTTTGCGGGTATCAATCTGCCGATACCCCCTTTTATGCCGCTCACCGATGTCAAGATTCGCCAAGCAAAAGCCACAGATAAGACCCTGAAACTGACCGACGGAAACGGCCTGTATTTGGAGGTCAAGCCGAACGGCTCCAAGCTCTGGCGCTACCGTTACCGCATCGCCGGCAAGGAAAATCTATTCGCCGTCGGCGAGTATCCAGCCCTCTCCCTTCAAGATGCCCGCAAGGCTCGCGACGATTCGCGCGACCTGGTCAAACAGGGCATACACCCATCCCACGCCCGTCAATCCACTCTGTCCGGCCAGTTGGCCAAGAACGCCAACACCTTCGAATTTGTTGCCCGCGAGTGGCTTGGCAAGATGAAGCCGGACTGGACTGAATACCACCACAAGCAGGTGACGAGCTGCCTTGAGCAGAACGCCTTTCCAAAGATCGGCCGCCTGCCTGTTCGCAACGTCACGGCATCGCTTCTGCTCGATGTCCTGCAGGTGATGGAGAAACGAGGCGCGGCAACATACGCCCTTCTGCTGCGCCAGTGGTGCTCTGCCATCTTCCGGTATGCAGTCGTCACGCAGCGTGCCGATGCCGACCCTGCTGCTGCGCTCAAGGGCGCAATTCGCCGTCCGAAGGTCAACCACAGCAAGCCGATGCCAGCCGAGACCATCGGCGACTTCAAGGCCCGCCTGACACGATACGGAGGCAACAGAACAACAGTGATCGCGATGCGCCTGATGCTCTACCTGTTCACCCGAACGGTTGAGCTGCGCAAATCGTCATGGCCAGAGTTCGACATGCCAGGCGCAGAGTGGAAGATACCCGCCGAGCGAATGAAGATGCGCCGCATTCACCTGGTCCCGCTCCCGCATCAGGCCATTGTGTTGCTGAATGAGCTGCACCGAATCACCGGGGCCGGTGACTGGCTGTTCCCGAACTTTCGGAGACCGGATGATGTGATGAGCGCCACGACGATCAATCGTGCGCTGGAACACATGGGCTATGCTTCTGGGCTGTGGACTGGCCATGACTTCCGCGCAACGGCATCCACGCAGCTGCACGAAATGGGATTCAGGCCGGATGCGATCGAGCGCCAGCTGGCACACGTCGAAGAGAACAAAACGAAGGCAGCCTACAACCACGCCGAGTACCTGGCAGAGCGCAGGGAAATGATGCAGGCGTGGGCGGACTGGATAGACGGGATTGAAGAGAGGGAGATTTAACCCCTCTCTGGAATTACGCCGCCTCAGAATGATGTTCAGAGTTCGCCGCCCTGGTCGAATCCAGCCCTTTGACATAGGCCTGAATCTCGGACTCGTACCAACCAGACAAGCGACCCTGCTTCACCTGCTTGGGAAACACGCCTTTCTTCATCTTGTCATAGATGGCCGTCGTACCCAGCCCGACACGCTTCTTGACTTCCGGCAGGCGGATGACCTTCTCGATTGCTTGTTGTTCGCTCACTTCGATTCTCCTTTCAAATATACATCGGGGTTGCACCCCTCACACTCAACATTCTGATCACTGGAACGGCACGCCGAACAGGCCGACGTGTGCAGGCTCTCAGTCTTGCCGCTGTGGCGCTGCAAGAAGGCCGAAGCCATCTGCAATGTCAGGCGCAGCGTCGTTCCCATGCCAATCGCGGAAAACACCACGAAGAAAATCTGCGTGCTCAGACTCATCACATCGCCCTCCACGAAACACCTGCGCCCGGCTTGCCCATCGGCGCGAAGGGGATGTCGTCGTCGAAGTTATCGAACGCCCCCTTGCTCGGCGCTGGCGCTGGCCTTGCTGCCGGTTTCGCTGCAGGCGCGCTGCGTGACGGTGCGGACTGATTCTCGGCTGTCTCGGAATTGCCGCCGCCTTCTGACTTGCCGCCCAGCATCTGCATTTCGTTGACGATGATCTCTGTGGTGTATTTGTCTTTGCCTTCCTTGTCCTGCCACTTGCGGGTCTGAATCTTGCCCTCGATGTAGACCTGCGACCCCTTGCGCAAATACTCGCCGGCCACCTCGGCCAAGCGGCGGTAGAACACCAGGTTGTGCCACTCGGTCTTTTCCTGTTTCTCGCCGCTCTTGTCCTTCCAGTTCTCAGACGTGGCCAGCGTGGCGTTGGTCACAGCCTCGCCGCTGGTCATGTAACGGGTCTCAGGGTCTTTGCCGAGACGGCCTATTAAAATCACTTTGTTCACGCTCATGCTTCTTTTCTCCTGTATGTTTTGGTTAAATTAGAACTGATTGAATGCCCGCGATAGCGCAGGATGTTGGATAGCTTCGCTCGCTGATGAAAGCTATGAGTGGATTGACGTAGCAGGCCGTAGTAGCTGTTGGCAGTCTCATGCAAATCAACTGCCGGGACTTCTTTTACGCGACGCATTGCCTCGTTGACTGTGCGTTTTCGGGTTACGCGATGCCACGGCCTGACTACTTGGCCAACAAAATCCACGCCGCGTTCCACCGGCTGCAAGATGGTTTTCGATGGATTGATGCGGGCATGCAGCTTGTCGCGCAGGAACTCTTCAATTTCCCACTTGGCAGCATTCAGCCATTGCGGCGAATCGTGCAAAATAAGGAAGTCATCGACATAGCGGATGTAGTGCTTGGTCTGCAGATGGTGCTTGCAGAACTGGTCCAGCGTGTCCAAGTAGATATTGGCAAAGAACTGCGATGACAGATTGCCAATTGGAAGGCCAAGGTGCTCCGGCTGATTTGTAAGGCGCTTGTGTGCTGGCACCAAGGCGAGCATGTGAGGTTTTCCGCGAAGCTCGTAGTCTTGGCGCGGATCATGGAATAAAACCGTGTCAGCCAGCCACAGCCAGTACGGCTCAGTCACGCGCTTTGCGATTAGGCTGCGAAGGATGTTCTTGTCAATGCTGACGAAGAAGTTGGCTAGATCGAGCTTGAGATACCAGACAGGCTTTGACCAGTTCTGTGTGGCACTGCGGATCTTCGCTTCCAACCGCTGGGCAGCATATAGCGTCCCACGCCCTGGGATGCACGCGCAACTGTCTGCGATAAAGCTGGCATAAAAGCGTGGCGAGATTCTGTTGTAGAGCAGATGGTGCACGATGCGGTCGCGGAAGTCAGCGGACGAAGATGCGGATTTGCGCCACCCGCCGGCCTGCTTGCCGACGCCGTTGGTCAATTCAATAGCCTTGGCATATTGAGCTGTCGAAATTAACCGCTTGTCTTTTGACAGACGCAGTAATAGCTCGGCAACCTGCAAGCGCTCTATCAATTCGCCCAGATGTGGGGCTTTGTCCCGTGCGCAATTCGCCCGGAATATCAGCACCACAATCTCGACGCATTCATCGGCAATCTTTCCGCCGATGGAGCGCTTGAAGTCGCGTGGCATATTCTTGACCAGCTCAGTGACTACATTGAGTAGGTCGTATGCCACTTTGTAAATCGGCAGGCTTGTGTGAATTCCCATGCTGATGAAAACCAAATAATTAAATTACAAAATTTCTAATCTGCGGACAGCAACACCGCACAGCCTGAACCTCTTACTGCCGTAGAACTGACAGCCAACGTCGAAGACCTGATACCAGGCAAAGGTAGAGTAAGCGGCGTGCTGCTCACATGACCAAAAAACTTTAGTCCCGAAAGGCTTGGGCGCATTCACTCGCAACAAAGCAAGATCGCGTCGAGTCGCGCCCACCCCTCCAACTTTTTCGACATACTTCTTTACCTCGTCGAAGGTCGCCGACTCAATGAATTTTGTCTGAGCGAATAAGTGGTAATCCGGCTCTCCGTCATTGCCCAGAACTATTCCGCCGTAAACCTCGCCATCGCGCAGGTTTGCCGATAAGAATTCCTGTTTTGCTGACACTGTTTGTTTCATGGATGCTCTCCTGAAATTGATAAATGATTAAATTGGCAATCTGCGGACAGCAACACCGCACAGCCTGTCGCTCTTGCCGCAGGTGTAGCACTGATTGCCATTGTCGAAGAGCTGATACCAGGCACAGGTAGAGCCAGCGGCGTGCTGCGTGCTACTCCAGTAGGCGACAGGATCAAACGCCTCAATGCCGCCTTCCATGAAGGCTTCTGCAAGCGTTTGCGCAGGAAATGACGGTGTATATGGCGCAGTCGGCTCAATCGCAGATACGTTGATTCCAGAGCGGCCATATTGCGAGTTTGTTTCTGTGGTCGGCTTGAGATTGCGGTAGATGATTTCCAGTTCGTCTTGAGCCGGGATGTACAGATTCAGATCAAGCGCCCATTGTGCGAACTTGCTGCCAGCCTTTGCCATTGCAAGGGTGTTGGCATGACCGTCTGAAAACGAGGTAGCGCCTTCGACCATTTTGCTGCTGTCGTTCCACTCGATGTCGTCATGCTGACGTTGCAGCTTCGGCGGAAGGATGATGGCGAATGGATCGCCATTGACGATGATGCGGCCGGCGTAAAAACCTCCGTCCATTTCGGTGCCGATGATTGTTGGTATTTCTGCGACTGATGACTTCATGTGACTTCTCCTTTGATGGTGATACGGTTAAATTGCTAGTTCTATTTGAATCGGCTCTTCCTTAATTGCCATCGCCCTGCGTCGAGCATTCCCCGCCCAGGTCAAAAGCAGGAACGCGAAGGACGAGCGGCCGCGCCGTTTCGATTCGGTCAGGTAGACGCGGGCTTGGTGTAGGTTGTTGGTGCGGTTCATGGCTTCACCACTTTGAACTCGACCACCCAAACCCAAGGGTTTGCGTCCCACGAGTCGGGGCCGTTGATGGTTTCCCAGATGTGTCGATAGTGCTCTGACGGTGTGGCTGAGTAGTTGTATCCGGGTATTGAGCCATGACCACCCGCTGAACCTTCTGCGATACAGTCTGCTTCGCTAATGTCCTGCAATCGTTCTATGCGCACACCAGTGATTTCCAGCAGGGTGCGTGAGGCCCAGCGCGGCATGTGGATGGATGGTTTCCAGTCCCGATATTTTCCCTCTGGAGATTTCTCACCATCCATGCCATGCGGATCATCGAAGTAGTCGGCGCGATAGAAAATCACGCAATCCTTGTCGAGTGGGCCGAGCGGATAGTTTGAGTGCTGCCATGTTTCGCGGACATACAGGCGATCTCCGGCATACCCGTATCGACAGTTTCTGTTTTCCGGCATGGCGACGTACTCTGGCGTGAAGCCGTCCGGTTGCAACAGCTCAAGCGCAAACCCTGAAACGAGCCTCCGTGTCTGCGTTTTGCTTCCGTCCAGAATGGCAAGCACCATCGGGGTGCTAAATAATATCGGGCGCTCTTTCATATTGCCCCCGCCGCGAATTCACTCTCCAGCCACTTCGTGGCCTTCTCCGAGCTGACGCTCATGTACGAAGCAACGGCGACGATCAGCTCTTGGCGTGTCGGGTAGGGTCTGGTCTGCGCTTCCGGCTTTTCCTCGCCGTTCACGATGACGTGCATGTGGTCGATGAGCTGCTGCACTGTGGTGAGTTTCTGCGCTTGCTCATCGTCGATGCCGCACGAGAATTCTTCTTCCAGCGCTATGGCGATCTCGAGCATGTCCAGTGAATCGCAGTTCAGTTCGCCGGTGAGGTTGCTTTCCGGCTTGATCTGGTCGCGCTCGATCGCGGTGACTTCGGCGATGACCTTGATTACCCGTTTCTCGATGTTCATGCGGCCTCCGCAATCTGGCCAGCTGTGCCATTCTCAATCCAGAAGGCTTCAACAGATTCCGGCAGTTGCGCCGGCAGTCCCTTCAAGGTGCCGAAGATCAGTGCCGTGTCGATTTCACCATCCAGCGCCATTCCGTCCAGCCAGTACAGCAAGTCCTCGCGCCCCTTGAGGTCGAGCACGTCGAAGCGGTCCAGCACCAGCAAGCGGACACCAGACAGGTGCGAGACGGCCTCGGCGATCATGGCGTCGGTGCGCCACTTCTCGGATTCGGAAAGCAGGGCGTAGTCGCGCAGGCCCATCGTGATGCGCATGTCGCTGTGGATGACGGCTTGC
>JBGSMU010000168.1:0-16295 GCA_041739955.1 Gallionella sp.
CCTGATTTAGGAGCGGGCCATGCCCGCTATTTTATTTTGTTCGCGGGCATGGCCCGCTCCTACGCACTACGATCAACCCTCATGATTGCGCATGTGATCCGCGACCTTGGTGAACGCGGCAGACAATTCCTGACGCAACGCAACATCTTCCACCACTTTGTTCAACGCCTGGTTCATGCACAGCATCCATTGATCACGCTCGGCATCGCCTATCGGAAACGGCAGGTGTCGACGACGCAACATCGGGTGGCCGTATTGCTCGACGTACAACTGCGGCCCGCCCATCCAGCCGGTCAGGAACTTGAACAGCTTTTCGTTCGCGCTTTGTAAGTCCGGCTGATGCAGCTTGCGGATGCCGTATGCCTCGGGCAAGGTGTCCATCAATTCGTAGAAACGACCTACCAGGGCCCGCACTTTTCCCTCGCCGCCGATGCGCTCATAGTGGGTAAGGGTAGCTTTCACAGTTTCCATATTTTCCATTCGTAATTAATTCGCGAGTTTATTTCAGCCAGCCCTTGCCCCGGAACAAAAGCAGTGGCAGGGCAACAAATATCACCATCAGTGACAGGGCGAACGCATAGCCATATTCCCATTGCAGCTCGGGAATATATTTGAAGTTCATCCCGTAGATCGAGGCTATCAGTGTAGGGGGCAGCAGAACCACCGCGGCGACCGAGAACAGGCGCACGATCTTGTTCTGGTTGATGCTGATGAAGCCTACCGTGGTGTTCATCAGGAAGTTGATCTTGTCGAACAGGAATGCGGTGTGCCCGTCGAGCGAGTCGATGTCCTGCATGATCTGCCGCACTTCTTCTATCTGCTCGGGTGTCAGCGCTTTGCTGCGCATCAGGAACGATACTGCGCGGCGCGTATCCATCAGGTTACGGCGTATGCGCCCGTTGACATGCTCGGCGTGCGCGATGGTCGCCAGCACCGAGGCGGCTTCCTGGTCGCTCAGGGCGTTCTTGAGGACGGTGCCGCTGGTCTCGCCCAGTTCCGCGTAGGCGTTTTCCAGGGCGTCGGCGGAATATTCGACATCCGAGCCGTACAGGTCGATCAGCACATCATGGCAATTCGCGACCCGGTCGGGTTGCACATGGGAGCGCAACCTGAAGAGCCGGAACACCGGCAGGTCTTCATCATGAACGCTGAACAATATGTTCTGGGTCAGCACGAAGGCGACGATCACGCTGCGCGAGCCGCTTTCCTTGCCGAGCAGGAAATCCGAACGCATATGTAATTCATCGTTCTCTTCGTAGAACCGGGCGCTCGCCTCGATATCGCGCAAATGTTCGGGTTGCGGCAGCGTGATCGAGAAATTATCCGCGATCCATGCCCGCTCATCATCACCCGGCGTGATGATGTCCACCCAGATCGGCTTGCGACCGGCGATCTCCCCCGGCTCTATCCTGGTCAGACGACCGCTTTCCAGCGTAAATATGTTGAGCATGCGAGTATCCCTTTTCGACGTTTCGATTATGCTTCAGTTACATGCAAAGGGAAACGCTCGAGCACCCGGTAAGCTGCCTGCCCTGCCTCCCGCAACGATTGGACCAGCACGAAGTCCGCCGCTTTCCAGCACACCTGATCCATGGCCGGAAGCGGGGTGTCGCTCCAGTGCGCATCTCGCAGCAGCGTCACATGAGGTTTGAACTCGCGTCTTTCCAGCTTGAAGCGATGCCGGACCAGATTGCGCTCCAGCGTATCGACCAATCGCCCCAACTGCAGTGGTACATCGCTTGGTGCGGCATAAACGATATGGTTATGTCCCCAGTAGCGCGCCTCGCTGAAACACAGATCAAAGCGCTCGCCGCCGGCCTCGCGTGCCGCAAGCTGCAATGCCTCCAGCCGGTGCGGTTCGACCTCGCCGACGAACACGAGCGTGGCATGCAGGGTATCTTCGCGCATCAGCCTGCCGCCGCATATCTGCTGCAATGGCATCTGCCATTTGGACAATCCGGCGCGCCCGGATGCCGTCGGCCACAGCGCGAAGAACACCTTTGCTGAAGATTGCGATTCACGGTCGTTCATGAACGGCATTTTATCCTCAATCCATAGAGGGTCGAGCAGTCCACCACATTCGGGTAAAATGCGCGCCTTGCCAAACCAGAGCACGAAACAAGCACACCATGACCGCACGATTGCGCGAGATCCCTTATAACTACACCTCTTTCTCGGACCGTGAGGTCGTACTGCGCCTGCTCGGCGAGGAAGCATGGGAAATCATCAACACACTGCGCGAAGAACGCCGCACCGGCCGCTCCGCGCAAATGTTGTACGAGGTATTGGGCGACATCTGGGTCGTTACCCGCAACCCCTATCTGCAGGACGACATGCTGGGCAACCGCAAACGCCGCAAGGCATTGGTCGATGCGCTGCATCATCGCCTGAACGCGATCGAATCCAGAAGGGGCGACAACCAGAAAGTAAAACGCCTCCTCGAGCTTGCCACCGAGGCGGTCAACCGCTTTGCCAGCGAATTCGAGGATATCCTGGAGTTGCGCAAACGCTCGACCCGGGTTTTCAGTCGCCTCACCCGCCGCGACAACGTACAGTTCGACGGCCTTGCGAGAGTCTCCCATGTCACCGATGCCACCGACTGGCGCGTGGAATATCCGTTCGTCGTGCTGCATCCCGACACCGAAGCGGAAGTCGCGCCGCTGGTGCGTGCCTGCATCGAACTCGGCCTGACCATCATCCCCCGCGGCGGCGGTACCGGTTACACCGGCGGCGCGATCCCGCTGGACAGATTCTCCGCCGTGATCAACACCGAAAAGCTGGAAGCTATCGGCGTCGTTGAAAATCTTGTCCTGCCCGGTCTGGCAACGCCCTATGCGACCATCCATTGCGGAGCCGGCGTGGTAACGCGCCGCGTGATGGATGCCGCGGATAAAGCCGGACTGGTATTCGCGGTCGACCCGACATCCGCGGACGCATCGTGCATAGGCGGGAACGTGGCGATGAACGCGGGCGGCAAGAAAGCTGTCTTGTGGGGCACCGCGCTGGACAACCTCGCCTCGTGGCGCATGGTCACCCCCGACGGCATGTGGATGGAGATCGAACGACTCGATCACAACCTGGGCAAGATCCATGATGTCGAATCTACCAGCTTCAGGATCAGCCGCACGGGTGCTGACGGCATGTCACCACAAGGCGAGCCCGAGATACTGACCATCCCCGGCAACGCATACCGCAAGGCCGGACTGGGCAAGGATGTGACCGACAAGTTCCTGTCCGGATTGCCCGGCATCCAGAAAGAAGGCTGCGACGGCATCATCACCTCTGCACGCTTCATACTACACCGCGCACATGAACACACACGCACCGTCTGTCTGGAGTTTTTCGGCCAGGTACGCGAGGCGGTGCCCGCCATCGTCGAGATCAAGGATTACCTCGACGCCCACCCGAGCGCGCTGCTGGCCGGTCTGGAACATCTCGACGAACGCTATTTGAAAGCGGTCGGTTACGCCACAAAATCCAGGCGCGGCACACGTCCCAAGATGGTTCTGGTCGCCGATGTCGTCAGCGACGATGCGGATGCAGCCGCTTCCGCTGCCTCCGAGATCGTGCGGCTGGCCAACCTGCGCAGCGGCGAGGGCTTCATCGCGGTGTCCGCCGAGGCGCGCAAAAAATTCTGGCTGGATCGCGCGCGCACCGCCGCGATCGCGAAGCACACCAACGCGTTCAAGATCAACGAGGATGTGGTGATCCCGCTGCCGCGCATGGGCGACTATTGCGACGGCATCGAGCGCATCAACATCGAACTGTCGCTGCACAACAAGCTGAAACTGCTGGATGCGCTGACTGAATTTTTTGCCGGCGAATTGCCGCTTCATTATCAGGACGATGCGCAACTGGGCGACACCGAACTGCTGGGCAATCGCCCGCAGGAAGCGATGCAATTGCTGAACACGGTGAAAGCGCGCTGGCAATGGCTGCAGGACAACCTGGATGCACCTCTTTCCAACTACCCCTCTCCCCCAGCCCCTCTCCCGCAATCGGGAGAGGGTGGCCACAGGCCGGGAGAGGGAAAAACTGTATTCGACGCAGTCCAGAATCACACCCTTCGCGCCTCGTGGAAAAAAGAGCTGCGCGATCCGCTGCGTCATCTGTTCAGCGGCAGCACGTACCAACCGATACTGGACAGATGCAATGCAATCCATCAGGGCGTGTTGAAAAGCCGTGTGTTTGTCGCGCTGCATATGCATGCCGGCGACGGCAACGTGCATACCAACATCCCGGTGAACTCGGACGATTACCAGATGCTGCAGCAGGCCTATGCGGCAGTGGACCGCATCATGCAACTGGCCAAGGATCTGGGCGGCGTGATTTCCGGCGAGCACGGTATAGGCATCACCAAATTCGAATTCCTCGAAGCGGATGAGATCGCCTCCTTCACCGCCTACAAGCAGAAGGTGGATCCCGAGGGCAGGTTCAACAGGGGCAAGTTGCTCAAGGGCAGCAATCTGGAACGTGCTTACACACCCAGTTTCAACCTGATGGAACTGGAAAGCCTGATCCTTGAAAAGAGCGAACTGGGCGAGATCTCGGATTCGATCAAGGACTGCCTGCGCTGCGGCAAGTGCAAACCGGTGTGCAGCACTCACGTGCCGCGCGCCAACCTGCTCTACTCCCCGCGCAACAAGATCCTCGGCACCTCGCTGCTGATCGAGGCGTTCCTGTACGAGGAACAGACGCGGCGCGGTGTATCGCTTGATCATTTCGACGAGTTCAACGATGTCGCCGACCACTGCACGGTATGCCACAAGTGCCTGAATCCCTGCCCGGTGAATATCGATTTCGGCGATGTGTCGATGGCCATGCGCAACTTCCTGCGCAAGCACGGCCAGAAAAAATTCAATCCGGTCAGTGCCGCATCGATGTTGTTCCTCAATGCCACCGATCCAACGACCATCAAGCTGATGCGCCAGGTCATGATCTCGTGGGGATACAAGGCTCAACGCTTTGCCTATCATCTGGCCAAACAATCGGGTTTATTAACCGCCATTACCATGCGCCCGCCCGCGACCGTGGGCGGCGCCACCATCAAGGCGCAGGTGATCCACTTCATCAACAAACCGATGCCGGGCAACCTGCCCAAAAAGACTTCGCGTGCGCTGCTCGACATCGAGGACAGCAATATCGTGCCTGTCATACGCGACCCGAAAAAATCCAGCGAGGATGCCGAGGCCGTGTTCTACTTTCCGGGCTGCGGCTCGGAGCGACTGTTCGGTCAAGTCGGCCTTGCAACGCAGGCAATGCTGTACGAGACCGGTGCAATCACGGTACTGCCGCCCGGCTATCTGTGTTGCGGCTACCCGCAAAACGCTTCCGGCCAGGGCGACAAGGCCGCGCAGATCACCACCGACAATCGCGTGCTGTTCCACCGCGTTGCGAACACGCTGAACTACCTCGACATCAAGACCGTGATCGTCTCGTGCGGCACCTGCATGGATCAATTGCTGAAGTACCAGTTCGACAAGATCTTCCCCGGTTGCCGACTGCTGGATATCCACGAATACCTGCTGGAAAAAGGTGTGAAACTGCAGGGCGTTGAAGGTACACGCTACATGTACCACGACCCCTGCCACACACCGATGAAGACCTATCAGCCGCTCAAGGTGGTCAACGAGCTGATGGGCACGGATGTCCAGCTCAACGAGCGCTGCTGCGGGGAATCGGGAACATTCGGCGTGGCCTTGCCGCACATCTCCACCCAGGTCCGCTTTCGCAAGGAGGAAGAGATGCGCAAGGGTGCCTATGCGTTGCGTGCGGACGGATATACCGGCGAGGTGAAGATACTCACCTCCTGCCCGTCCTGCCATCAGGGCCTGTCCCGTTATAACGAGGACAGCGGTACGTCATCGGACTATATCGTGGTCGAGATGGCCAAACATTTGCTGGGCAAGAACTGGATGGCGGATTACGTGGCAAAAGCCAACAACGGCAGCATCGAGCGGGTCCTGCTCTGATCACTGACCGGTGAACCCTTCTGGAAAGCTAAACAGTGCATCGTAATGAATAAATGCTGAATCTGATGCTCGAACCAACAGACGATCGCGCCGATCCGAATTTCAGGGATGCGGCAGGTTGCGAAAAATGGCTTGCGCAATTGCAAATGACCAACCTGCAATTGGCACACAGCCTGTTGCTCACCGAGATAAACGAGTTGAACCGTTACGCCATGCGCTGGCAGGATCGACTGGGTATATTGGAATTGCTGCGCGATACTGTTGATTACATTCAGGGGGAATACGCAAAAAAGCTCTTCGGCAAGTGGCTCCCGCTGACCGAACACGAGCTGCTGATCTTCATGTCATGCCTGCAACTTTGGCAGGCAATGTCACAGGGTTACCAGCGTTGTCTGCAAACCCTCGTTTCAAGCGACAAGCAACCCGAGAATGACGAAGCGTTGTTGTGTCATCGTTCGCTGATCTATAACGGTCGCGCGATCTTCCAGTATCTGCACACGGGGTACGAGTTCGAAGGCAGGCTCTGGCAACAATTTCACAGCCTGTATGCGCACGCCGAGTCGCGCGGACTGCTTCATAAAAACGTCGCGGACCCGCTGAACAAAGCCTGCTCGAATGACACATGTCATCTTGCTTACATGCGCACACTGCTTACCAGCTACGCGCATCTGCCGGAACTTTCACGCATGCAATTGCAATTGCTGGATACATGGCTACCCGGGCTGATCGAACTGCTCAAGGTTGAACGTCAATATAAAGCCAGCAAAGGGGATGCGCCTCCGCTTGCTTTCGATCTGGAAGGTTCACAGCATGGACTGAAGCCGGCAAAAACAGCCAGGCATAGTGAAAATGTGCGATATCTTGCGATGGTTCCCCTGAGCAAGTGGATACGCGTCAATACCATCCTGTTACAGCAGGGACAAACTCCGCAGCAGGTCGGCCTGGGAAGCGCGGGAAGCAGTCGTGATTGCATAGAGTTGCTCACCCTGCTGCATCGGTGTTGGTGCGAAGAATCCGACATGCGCTTTATCGCCCAGCGGCGTGAAGATCAACGCGCCTTGCTGTGTCAGGGTTTCAGGAATATCCATACGCAACTTGGCGGTGGTGTCGCGCAGCAAGCGGCGAATCGTCCCGAAGATGAGCAGAAGATTCGCAAGCAGATCGAAACATTTGGTCGCGTATTGCAGGGCACGCTGAAAAAAATTCCGGTTCAACACCCCAGACTGGAGAGCTGGCATCTAGACAGCGATTCACTGCAAAGCGCCCAACTGACCCGGGAGGATGATTCAGGCGAACAATGGGGACGCAACAGGCTGGCGGCGATAAGACCAGACGGGGATGAATGCTTTGCCCTGGGCGTCACGAGCTGGATAAAGGTGATACGCACCGGACAATTGCGTCTCGGCGTTCGCTACCTTCCCGGCAAGGTTGAGGTCGTCACGCTGTTGGCGACCGATGCAGACAAGGATGTATTGCCCGGACCGGTTGTGGGATTTTTGCTACAGCCTGAAAATCCGAATATACCGCCCAGTCTGATCATCCCGCGAGAATGCTTCAAACCTTCGCGGGTGCTCACGATGCTTCCCCGGCACGGCGATAAGCTGAACGTGGCCCTGTCATTCAGTGTCGAGCATGGCGGCGATTTCGAACATGTCGGCTTCAAGCCTGTACCTGCACAGACATAACATCAATCAGCGGGCTGTCTTCCATGGCGACATGACTCACCTGGTTGCGCCCGGCCCGTTTGGCCTGTAACAGAAGTTCATCCGCCTTTGCAACAAGCTCATTGATGGAATTGCATGACTCTTCCCGTTCGGCGACACCGAAACTTGCCGTAAACGAGACCGTCCCTTTTGCGCTGGCGATATGCATCCCTGCGATCGCCATGCGCAACCTTTCGGCAAGCGCCACCGCCGAATCAAGTTTTGTCTCAGGCAGCAACAGGATGAATTCCTCGCCACCCCATCTGGCCAGAACATCACCCTCGCGGGCGGATCTGGCCAGAATCGAGCCAACCGCGATCAGCACCTCATCGCCGCAATTGTGCCCGTAACCGTCGTTGATATTTTTGAAGTTATCAATATCGAGCATGATGATCGAGACATCGCGCCGGCTACGCAACGAAGTGCTCCAGATGGGCCTTGAGATGTCGTAGAACGCCCGACGGTTGTTCAAGCTCGTAAGTGGGTCGGATTTCGCCATCAGTTCGGCACGCGATTTCTCGCTATGCAGGATGCGGTATTGATAAGACAGCGCAAGTGCCAGCAGCGTTCCGTCCAGCAACATCCCGATCTCGACGGCACGATAGGTAAAGGCATTATGCGTTATGAAGCCGGCCACCGAGATATCGGTTATCAGCGCCCCCAACGTTGCCGATATCGCACCGAGCAGGAAATACTTCGACTCAGCCTGACCGGAGCGCATGCCCATCACACCCAGCATGATCATCAGTAACGAAAACACGAAAACGAAAAGAAATGCCGAGTTCAGCCCCAGCGTATTGAATTCGAACATCCAGGAGAAAAACAGAAGCGTGCCGAAAAAGCCGCATATCAGAATGATGGAAAGGTACATGCCGGGAAAATTCCTGCGTATATCCAGAAAGTGGATGGCGAACAACAGGCCTGTCATTCCGTATACTTCCATCATGCAGGGGATGATCCAGCGTTGCAGGTCTACATTCTCAGGCCACAGCCACTCAAACCCGTGCCCAGTATAGGCAATATTCAGCAGGACAAACGAAGCCAGATACAGCGAATAAAAAAGATAGCGCCGGGTACCCAGACCGAAATACAGCATCAGGTTATACGCGATCAACGCCAACAGGAAACCGTATACAAGACCGTAGCTGTAGTTATCCCGCCGCTCAAGCGAAAATGCGACTTCTGCCGTGTGAAGATGGATAGGCACAAGCATGGGATCGCTGGTCTCTACGCGGATGAACACTTCATTCATTCCCGGCTGAAATCCATGATCGACGGCAAAGAACGGGCTGTCGACAGGCCGTTCTGAAAAAGGCAGCCCGTCACCCATTTTGTAGCCGTTCACGAGGCTGTTCCCGGAGAGTACGTAGACATCGACCTTGTCCAGCCACGAAGTCTCAACAGACAATCTGCGCTGCAGTACGGCTTCTGTCCGGTTGTCCACCTCAAAACGTATCCAGACCGGGAGCGAACCTATCCCGAAATTGAGTACCGGAGAATCACCCCGGACAAAAACGCCTCTCCCGAATGCCGCAGTTGCACCGCTGATATCCAGGGCACCCTCGTGTTCAACCAGATAACTGGCATACATGCCCAGCGCTTGGGCCGGGGGATCTTTGGCGAGTACCGGTTCCGCGAGGACAACCAGATGCCAGCACATCGCAACTGCCGCCAGGAACAGCGTCACCGCGCTTGAGAATTTGTTGCACTGGATCATGACGCCCGCCTCCGTCCGGAGGGGTTGAAATATTTCAGGGTGATAGCACGATCATTCATGCACTATCCTCTTGGGGGGAAATACCAGTGAAAAGGTGCTGCCCTCAGCTTCCGTGCTCAGCACCTCCAGTTTTGCCTGATGCCGCATCGAGATATGTTTGACGATCGCCAGCCCTAGCCCTGTACCGCCGGTCTCACGGGAACGGCTGCGGTCGATGCGATAGAAGCGCTCGGTCAAACGCGAAAGATGCTGTGGCGCTATGCCTATCCCGCTGTCCTGCACGGAGAATACCGGTTGTCCACCGCGCTCGAACCACCTTAACGTGATAACGCCGTCTTTGGGGGTATAGCGGACCGCATTGCTGAGGAGATTGGAAAAAGCGCTGCGCAACTCGTCGCGATTCCCTGTCAGGTTGGACTTGCTGGCAATTTCAAGCTTAATGGCATGCAGCCCCGCGCTAAGCAACACACCATCCTGATAGACCTCGTTGAGCAAGATCCCCATATCCACGGTCTCTTCATTTGCGGGACTTTGTTCGTTTTCCAGGCGCGACAAGGTCAACAGATCGGAAACCAGCGAACTCATCCTGCGCGTCTGTTCATCCATCAGTTCCAGGGCGCGATGTGCGCCTTCCTGGTTCAGGTCCTGCATATCCTGCAAGTTCTCAAGAAAACCGCTCACCACAGTCAGGGGTGTGCGCAACTCGTGCGAAACATCCGCAACGAAATCCCTGCGCATGGCTTCGATGCGCTCAAGCTGGGTGATATCCCTGCTGATCAACAATCGTTTGTCGCCGCCGTAAGGTATAAGCTTGATGGAAAGCACCATCTCCTCATGTCGCGCCGGACGCATGACAAGTGCCTCTCTCGGATTCTCTTCATTGAGATATTCGATGAACTCCGGTTGACGCACCAGATAGGTGATGTCCTGCATGATGTCGAGTTTGATGTCGAGGTCGAAATGCTGCTGCGCCAGAGGATTGCACCATTCGATTCGGTTGCCCTCGTTCAGGATCGCCACGCCTTCAGGCAATGCGGAGGTAGCCTGCTCGATGTGCTGCAGCTCGTCTGCCAGCTCCTGCTTGGTCTGGTTATGCAACTTAACCATCTTGTAAAGCTGGGAGAAGATGTCATCCCACAGACCATCCGCGTCAGGAATGGTTTCGGGGCGCGCATCCTGCAGCCACAGTCCGAGCTTGTAGAGTTGCCGCGCACGGTAAACCATCACTGTAAGCAGCAACAGCAGCATGAACGACAGCGCGATCGTCGCTGAAAAAATACCCCAAAGAAACAGCGCCGCGATGGCGCCGTACCAGACCGGAAGGCTTACCCTGAACCAGAATCCCTGCAATGCGCCCCCCGATAAGTTTATGCTACCACTATAAGTTGGTCGAAAACCTGTAGCCGCTCCCGCGCACGGTCTGGATCAGTTTATCCATCCCGAACGGCTCGAGAGAAGCTCTCAGCCGGCGGATATGTACATCCACGGTCCGCTCCTCGACAAACACCTGTGTGCCCCACACCTGATCGAGCAACTGCGCCCGACTATACACACGTTCCGTATGCGTCATCAAAAAATGCAGCAACCGGAACTCGGTGGGGCCCAGCGAGATGGTCTTTCCATTGACCATGACGCGATGCGATACGGGCGACAGCTCCATCCCGCCCACGACTACAACTTCTTCCGGCAGTTGCGGCATATGGCGTCGCAACACCGCCCTTATCCGCGCCATCAGCTCGCGGGGCGAAAATGGCTTGGTAATGTAATCATCCGCGCCCGATTCAAGCCCCAGAACCTTGTCCCGCTCTTCTCCCCGGGCCGTCAGCATGATGATCGGTATCTCCCGGGTGCGCACTTCCGCGCGCAACTGCTTCGCCAGCACTACGCCGCTGGTCGTTGGCAACATCCAGTCCAGCAGGATCAGGTCCGGCGTATTCTCGCTTATCTGCCGCCATGCGCTGTCCGCATCTTCCGCCCGCAAGGCATGATAACCCGCCTGCATCACATTGAACGCCAGCAACTCCTGGATCGCCGGCTCATCTTCCACTATCAAAATCTTCGCTTTCATCTCATCCCCCGTTAACTCATCCGAATCCGGGAGAATATGAAGAATTTATTACAGGAAGATTACACACCCTGAGAATGTGCCTGCGCATGATGCCGGTCGCGCATCATGTTGGGCAGCAAGGAACCGATCAGCATCCCGGCAATACTAAACAACAAACCGACCAGTTGCGGAGGCCAGTAGGTGTCGGGCTCTATCATCACCATCGACAGCCATGCCCCTACTCCCAGCACGATGGACAGCAATGCACCCTGATTACCGGCACGCTTCCAGTACAACCCGAACACCAGCGGCACAAATGCGCCCACCAATGTGACCGAGTAGGCATCCTCCACCATATGGAAGATGCTCGACTCCGAATTCAGCGCGAACCACAACACAATGACGCCGAATGTCAGCAGGATGATGCGCATCGTACGCAGCATTTGCCTGTCACTCATGTGTTGCAGAGCGAAGTGCTTGAGGATGTTTTCGGTGAACATCGCGGAAGGCGCCAACAACGTGGCCGATGCCGTGCTCATGATCGCCGACAGCAATGCGCCGAAGAAGAATATCTGCGCAACCATGGGCGTATGGTTGAGAATCAGCTTGGGCAACACCATCTGCGAGTCGCTTTCCACCAACTCGTTGAAGAATTGCGGATCGATCAGCGTCGCGGCATATGCCAGGAACATCGGGATGAACGCAAAGACAAAATACAACATGCCACCCAACACCGTGCCGCGCACCGCGATCTTCTCGGTCTTTGCCGAAGTCATACGCTGGAACACGTCCTGTTGGGGAATCGAGCCCAGCATCATCGTCAGCGCCGCCCCGATAAAGGGAACCCACGCTTCCACCCCGCCGCTGGGGAAGAAATCCAGCTTGCCTGCCGTATCAGCCTGGCTGACCACGTTACCCACGCCACCCGCATCCCCGCTGACCAGTATCGCGATCAATATCAGGGCTGACATGATCACGGCCATCTGCACAAAGTCGAGCAGCGCAATCGACCACATCCCGCCGAACACAGTGTAAGCAAGCACAATGGAAATACCCAGGGCCATACCGGCATCCTGACTGATCGCACCATCGGTCACCACATTGAACACAAGGCCCAGCGCAACGATCTGCGCGGAGACCCAGCCCAGATAAGAGATCATGATGAACACCGTCATGAGCAGTTCGACGGAGCGGTTGTAACGTTGCCGGTAATAGTCGCCTATGGTCAGCAAGTTCATGCGATACAACAGCGGTGCAAAGAACAGTCCGGCCAGTATCAGGCACATGCTGGCGCCGAAAGGGTCGGCAACCACGCCGCCCAGCCCTTCCTGCACAAACGTGGCCGAGGTACCCAGAACGGTTTCCGCACCGAACCATGTCGCAAATACCGTCGCGGTGACGACAGGCATCGGCAGGTTGCGCCCGGCCACGATGAAGTCCCGAGAATTATGCACGCGCCTGGAGGCGTACAAGCCGATCCCGACAGATCCCAACAGATAAAGAATGACGAACCAGATCAACATTTCCGCCCCTCGCATGTTTTTTGAAAGCGCGATTCTAGCAGTCCCGCAGTGATTCGGAATAGCCATAAACCCCGAAGTTCAGGGTGATTATTTCCCGGTCAACTCTTTCAGGTCCTTGTTGAGGAAGAAGGCTATGACGGTCCGGATCACCACGATGCCGCCCAGTATCGCAAGGGCTTCCCAGCTTGGCACCATGATGGTCTGGATGATGTCGCCCGCGAGGAAGAAATCCAGCCCCAGCGCGGTTTTTTCCCCGATCGCTGCGCGAATATGGCTGATGGGTATCACGTCCGCGGCTCTGGTCAGCACCGAGCTGAGGCGCAGCACAAGTTTCAGCAATCCCTCGGCCGCACCCCAGAGCACCACAGCGATGCCCACCATCTCTATCCAGGGCACCACCAGTTCCACGAATTCGATCAACAGTTCATGCATCAAGCTTCTTTCGCTCCCCGATATAAATGCCGGTCAGACCGGATCAGGACGTCGCATTCTTGCGGTACAGAGCCGACTGCGCATGTGCCTGCAAGCCCTCGCCGAATGCCAGCTCGGATGCGATCGCACCCAGTGTTTGCGCGCCTTGCGCAGAGACCTGGATCAGGCTGCTGCGTTTCTGGAAATCGTAAACGCCCAGTGGCGAGGAAAAGCGCGCAGTGCCGGAGGTCGGCAACACATGATTGGGGCCGGCGCAATAATCGCCCAGCGCCTCTGACGTGTAACGCCCCATGAAGATCGCACCGGCGTGTTTGAGTTTCGGCAGCCATGCTTGCGGATCAGCCACGGACAATTCCAGATGCTCGGGGGCGATGCGGTTGCTGATCGCACAGGCTTCGTCCAGGTCGGAGACATGGATAAGCGCGCCGCGGTTTTCCAGTGCGGTACGGATGATTTCCCTGCGCGGCATCTGCTCCAGCAGCTTGTCGGCGCTGGCAGCGACCGCCTTGATGAACTCCGCATCCGGCGACAACAGGATGGCCTGCGCCAGTTCATCATGCTCTGCCTGAGAGAACAGGTCCATTGCGATCCAGTCCGGGTCGGTCTGGCCGTCACAGATAACCAGGATCTCAGACGGCCCCGCGATCATGTCGATGCCGCACACGCCGAATACGCGACGTTTGGCCGAAGCAACGTAGGCGTTGCCGGGACCGACGATCTTGTCCACCTTGGGGATGGTCGCCGTACCGTAGGCCAGTGCCGCCACCGCCTGCGCGCCGCCGATGGTGAACACCCGGCTCACATCGGACAGATAGGCCGCCGCCAATACCAACTGGTTCTTTACGCCATCCGGTGTCGGCACCACCATGATCAGTTCACCCACACCCGCCACTTTTGCCGGCAATGCATTCATCAGCACCGAGGAAGGATAGGCCGCCTTGCCGCCCGGAACATAGAGACCGACACGATCCAGCGGCGTCACCTGCTGTCCAAGCATGGTTCCGTCTTCGTCGGTGTAATTCCAGGAATGCTGTACCTGCTTCTGGTGGTAATCGGTCACGCGTTGCGCGGCAGCCTCCAGTGCCAGGCGCTGTGCTTCCGGCAAACCCTTGAATGCGGCGCGCAACTCTTCCTGCGGCAACTCCAGACCACCTGCATGCTGTACATCCAGCCGGTCGAAACGCCGGGTGTACTCGAGCAGTGCGACATCCCCGCGCTTTTTGACATCGGCGAGTATGGTCGCCACGGTCGCCTCGAGTTTTTCGTCGGCGGTCTCCTCGAACGCGAGCAGCGTATCGAGCTGCGCGTCGAAATCATTCTGACCGGTTGAAAGTTGCCTGATGTTCATATTCGTCCCTTACGTCACTCCCGCTTGCGCGAAAACAACAATTCAGTTTTTGATTGCCGCTGAAAAAGCGTCCAGCATCGGCTGGATCACGGCGTGTTTCAATTTGAGCGCCGCCTGATTCACTATCAGGCGAGACGAGATATCCGCGATATGCTCGACCGCCTTCAGGTTGTTCGCTTTAAGCGTGCCGCCGCTGCTGACCAGATCGACGATCGCATCGGACAGCCCGACCAGCGGGGCCAACTCCATCGAGCCGTACAACTTGATCAGATCCACATGCACGCCCTTGGCAGCAAAATGCTCGCGCGCAGTCTGCACGTATTTTGTCGCCACGCGCAATCGTGCGCCCTGCTTGACCGCGGATTCGTAATCGAAATCGTTGGGTACCGCGACCATCATGCGGCATTTGGCGATATTGAGGTCCAGCGGCTGGTATAAACCCGTGCCGCCATGTTCGTTCAGCACATCCTTGCCAGCCACTCCCATGTCTGCGGCACCGTACTGCACATAGGTCGGCACGTCCGATGCGCGCACGATGATCAGGCGCACATCGGCGCGATTGGTCGACAAGATCAGCTTGCGCGATGATTCCGGATCTTCCAGCGGTGTGATACCCGCCGACTTCAATAGCGGCAGGGTTTCTTCGAAAATGCGTCCCTTGGACAAGGCGATGGTGATAGTCATTTGATTCAGCGGTTGATTTACAGACCCGCATTCTACCGCCAATGCGACACAAGTTGAAATTGAGAAATTGCCGGCCCTGATAAATCCGGTCAGTTCACAGGTGAGAGGATTTCGCTTGCGCTTTGTGCGGGTGACCGGGGTGAAATAGTGCGCGACGCGGATTCTTAATCCGGCTCCTTCGCGGTATCCGGCTTGGCGCTCAATCGCATTTCCTGGGAGAGCCGATCAGGTCCAGGTCGGTATTCTCTATCCTGACAGATACGACATCGCCCTTTGCGATTCCATGCTCGCCATACTCATAGTGAAAACCCGCCATACCGTGGTTTGAAACACCTGCATCAATGAGATCTTGTCGATGAAGATTCGCGATCGTGCGGCCATGAAGTTGCTGATTGACGAATATCTCCACTTGAATCGGGGCATCACCAACTTTTTTCTTGGCCCACCCCGCCAAAAACTCATCATTCACGACATCCAGATTGCCTTCATACCCTTCGTATTTCAATTGTTTACGACGCTCGACTGCTTCAGTCCATTGGATATATGCCTCCGGGGATGGATTGATCACATTCTGGACTGCCTCCAGCATTGCCGCATCGGACGGAATATCACAAAACCTGCACAACATCTCTGCAAAGTCACCTTTGTTCTGAAGCAACTTTTCATATGAAACGTGCAAACCATAAGGTCGGGTTTTTTGGATGAATTTCAGAATGTCCGAATATCCCCCTTGGACTAAACCGCTCCGCGGTATGGGCGCTCCGATCCGCGAGTCCGGGTTGATCGCAGGAGCGGTTGAATCTCCGGTTCTGTTTCCCTAACTTGTGAAGTGAGGCGATTCGCCTCATCTCACGAGAGGAGCAGAATCA
>JBGSMU010000042.1:0-1746 GCA_041739955.1 Gallionella sp.
TTTGCCAAGGTCAGCTATCGCGGCATGGTGAAGAACGGCAATCGCCTGTTTGTCGTGGCGGCGCTGGCGAATCTGTTCATGGCGCGACGGCATCTGTTGCGACTTCCGCAGGGAAGGTGCGTCTGATGAACGGGAAATCGACCGGTATGGCCGACGAAATGACCCTTGCCAGGGTAATTTCCGGCCAACTCGAACATCTGCAACAGAATGTGCGCTCGTCGTTTTCATTTATTGCTACTTATTCAGACCTTCCTTAAATTAATGTGAATCCCATGCGCAAAGGCATTATTTACTACAATGCAGTCTCGTTGAAATTGCCGGAATAAGTCAGTGACCACCCCCAATCCAATCACACTCGGAATCGAATCATCCTGCGATGAAACAGGTGTTGCGCTCTATCAGATCGGACGCGGCCTGCTGGCGCATGTACTGCATACACAGATCGCCATGCACAGCGAATATGGGGGTGTCGTCCCCGAGCTTGCCTCACGCGACCACGTGCATCGTGTAACGCCATTGATACGCCAGGCACTGAATGAGGCCGGTATATCCGCTGGGCAGATCAATGCGATCGCCTATACGCAAGGGCCGGGGCTGGGAGGTGCGCTGCTGGTCGGTGCCAGTGTGGCCAACTCACTTGCCTACGCGCTGGACATCCCCAGCATCGGCATTCACCATCTGGAGGGTCACCTGCTCTCCCCGTTGCTGTCCGATCCCGCACCCGAATTCCCGTTCGTGGCCTTGCTTGTATCGGGCGGTCACACGCAACTGATGCGGGTGGACGGTGTTGGACAATACACTTTGCTCGGCGAAACCCTTGATGATGCCGCGGGCGAGGCTTTCGACAAAAGTGCGAAATTACTCGGGTTCGGGTATCCGGGCGGGCCTGAACTGGCAAAGCGCGCCATGCAAGGACGCAGCGGAACATACAAGCTGCCGCGCCCGATGCTGCACAGCGGCGACCTGGAATTCAGCTTCAGCGGATTGAAGACGGCGGTACTGACACTGGTAAGGCAAAGCGATGACGACGAACAAACCAAAGCCGATATTGCCTGTGCCGTGCAGGAAGCCATCGTGGACGTGCTTGCAACAAAGGCAATTGCCGCTCTGGGTAAAACCGGCCTGAATCAGCTGGTGGTCGCGGGCGGCGTAGGCGCCAATAGCCTGTTGCGTGAACGCCTGAACAAAAACGTCGCCAAACGCGGCGGCAAGGTTTTTTATCCCGACCTGGAATTCTGCACCGACAACGGCGCAATGATCGCCTTTGCGGGCGCGCTTCGCCTTTCGCAGCAACAGGGCATCAAGGATTATCGTTTCAACGTGAAGCCGCGCTGGGATCTGCAGGAGATCGGCCTGCGCGGTTAGGCTGCTTTCTTGCTGCCGATCTTCGATTCCGTACCTGCCAGCAGATTCCGGATATTACTCTTGTGCCGCCACAACAATAGCAACGTCAAAATGCCGCACACCATCACCCACTCCGGCGGCAAGTCCAACAGGAAAGCATAGAGCGGCGCGCCAGCCGCTGCAGCCAAGGCTGCCAGCGACGAATAGCGGAACACAACCGCCATGAATATCCAGGTCGCCAATGCCCCCAGCCCCACCCAGACATTCAACGCCAACAACACGCCCAATGCCGTCGCGACACCCTTACCACCCTTGAAGCGCAGAAAGACCGGAAACAGATGACCGATGAACACGGCCAATGCCACAGCGGCGGCCACCATCGTGACCATCGCGCCCTCAGGA
>JBGSMU010000196.1:0-7100 GCA_041739955.1 Gallionella sp.
ACCGCCGCGACATGGTTGGCTTCCTGGGGCGGCCCGAATTTCTGCCCCATGTCCTCTAAAGTGTTGAGCGCTTCGGGGCTGATCGCACCCGTTTCGAGATTGGTATAGTCGGGTAGCCATTGCTGGTGAAAGCGGGGCGCATCCACCGCCTGCTGGATATCCATGCCGTAGTCGATCACGTTCAGGATCGTGAGCAACACCACGGTGATGATACGGCTGCCGCCGGGCGTGCCCAGCACCATCAGCGGCTTACCGTCTTTCGTTACGATGGTCGGGCTCATTGAACTCAAAGGGCGCTTGCCGGGCGCGATTGAATTAGCCTCACCCTGCATCAGGCCGTAGCTGTTTGGGACACCCACCTTTGCGGTGAAATCATCCATCTCGTTGTTCAGCAATACGCCCGTATGAGGGGCGGTGATGCGAGCTCCGAACCAGCCATTCAGCGTGTATGTCACCGACACCGCGTTGCCCCACTGGTCGATGATGGAATAGTGCGTCGTGTTGTTGCCTTCGTGGGGTGCAACGCCGGGCTTGATCTCGCTCGAGACACCTGCCCTGTCCAGTGAGATCACTGCGCGTATCTGTACCGCGTAGTCCTTGTCGAGCAGATGTTCAACCGGGTTGCTCACAAAGTCAGGATCGCCGAGATAGCTGTTGCGATCGACATAGGCATGGCGCATCGCCTCGATCTGGTATTGCATCGCCGGTACCGAGCGATAGCCCAGCTCTTTCAGCGGATAGCCTTCAAGGACATTCAGCATCTCGCACAGCGTTACGCCCCCCGAGCTTGGCGGCGGTGCAGAGACGATGCCGTAACCGCGATAATCGCATTCGATGGGTTTGAGCTCGCGCGTGCTGTACCTGTCGAGGTCGGCCTGTGTGATGATGCCGCCCCCCGCCTTGCTGCCCGAGACGATAGCATCAGCCACCGGCCCCTTGTAGAAACCATCAGCCCCGCGCTCGCTGATCAGCTCCAGCGTGTGTGCCAGATCATGTTGCACCAGCTTTTGCCCGGCCTTGAACGGTTCCCCGTGATTCAAAAAGATCGCTGCCGAGGCAGGGTCGTTACGGAAATCTTCTGTCGCGGTCGCCAGCATCGCGATGTCACCCTGTTCAAGCGTGTAGCCATCACGCGCAAATCTGATCGCCGGGACGAGCAGGGCGGGGCGCTGCATCGTGCCGTATTCGGCGCGTGCCGTCTCCATCCCTGACACCGTGCCCGGCACACCCACGGCGAGATAGCCGCGTGTGCTCGCACTTTTCACCACATTGCCGTCAGTGTCGAGATACATGTCAGCGGTCGCGGCCAGGGACGCCTTCTCGCGAAAGTCGAGGAATGTCCTGCGACCATCCGCCATCTGTATCGTCATGAAACCGCCACCACCCAGATTACCCGCCGCCGGGTACACCACCGCCAGCGCATAGCCCACCGCGACCGCGGCATCCACCGCATTGCCGCCTGCCTTCAATACATCCACGCCCACATGCGTTGCCAGATGCTGTGCCGTTACCACCATACCGTGCTCGGCAGCGACAGGTGTTTGCTCGGCTGCATAAATATCTAGATGCAGTAACAAGAATATTGATGCGATCAGGAGTTTTTTCGGCATATCTGGTTTCATGGTGAATGCTCTGTGAGGTAACTGTGTTTAGTCGCCCAGGTTGGTTCCTACATGACGTGCGCTCAGTATCCAGGGGTGGTCGGGTGGCACTGTTTTGACCTTGCCGGCTACATCTTCCAGATTGATTGCTTTGGTACCATCGCCCCGGGCTGCGACCATCACGCCGTATTGACCTTGGTCAATCAGGCTGGTGCAAGCTGTTCCCAGGCGGGTGGCGAGCAATCGGTCTGCCGCAGAGGGAATGCCGCCGCGCTGCAGGTGCCCGAGTATGGTGATGCGGGCTTCCAGTCCGGTCAGCAGTTCAAGTTGTTTGGCGAGACGTACGGTTTTTTCCGCATACTGGGTTTCCTGCGCATTCTCGGTTTCCGTCTTTTTGTCTTTCTTGGCCTTGCCAGCGGATTTTTTATCCTGCGTGTCCAGCAGCATTGCGTCATGTTCCTGTTTGGAAATGACGCCTTCGGCCATTGCAACGATGCTGAATGGTTTGCCGAGACGACTGCGCTCGCGGATCGCCTCGGCCACGCTCTCTACCGCGTACGGGATTTCCGGGATCAGGATGACGTCGGCGCCGCCGGCGATACCCGCGCCCAACGCCAGCCAGCCGGCACGGTGTCCCATGATCTCCACCACGATGATGCGGTGATGGCTGTGTGCAGTACTGTGCAGCCGGTCTATGGCCTCGGTCGCGATACCTAGCGCGGTGTCGAAGCCGAAAGTGATATCAGTCATGGCTACGTCGTTGTCGATGGTTTTGGGCAAGGTGAGGATATTGAGCCCTTTTTTCTTCAGGCGCAGGGCGTTCTTTTGGGTGCCGCCACCGCCCAGACAGACCAGCGCATCAAGATGATTGTTGTGGTAGTTCTCCGCGATCACATCGGTCATATCCAGCACTTTCCCGTCGACCGGCATGCGGTGCGGTTTGTCGCGGCTGGTGCCGAGTATGGTGCCGCCACGGGTCAGAATGTCCGACAGATTACGTGCATCCAGATTGATTGAGCGGTTTTCCATCAGGCCGCGGAAGCCGTCACGGAAACCGATGAGCTGCATGCCGTAATAGTTGAGAGCCGATTTCCCCACCCCGCGTATGGCTGTGTTCAGACCGGGACTGTCACCACCCGAGGTGAGGATTCCTATTTTTTTTGGCATGTGAAGCTTTCCTTTTGCGGGTTGGCGAATAATCTGAGCTGCGATTCTACTGCTCATTCGACTATGTAATTTGAAATCACATAAAGATTGGTGGCTGCTAATCCGGCCTTAAGTCTGAGATATGCAGACGGTTAAATGGCTGGTTGGTGATGGTCATGCATAAATAAACACTTAGTTACCAGGAAAGCCATTTTTGTACAAAGTGATTTTCCAGCCTTATCAGCCAGCGCCTGAATTCGTCTCCCAGCAGAATTGCGATCGCAAAGGGAATGCCTAGCGAGATCTCAAACCAGCCCAATGGCGCGGTGCCAAAGAATGGTTGCAGGAACGGCACATGCGAGATCGCCGCGACCAGCCCCAGCTCCACCGCGATACCCAGCCAGATCAGTTTGTTGCGGAAGATACCGGCGGACAGGATGCTCTGGCGGCGCGTGCGGCAGATCATCACATCCGCCACCTGACAGATCACCACTGCAGCGAAGAAGGAGGTGACTGCAGTCTGGTAGAGCAGCCCTGTGGTCGGTAACTCGGCACCCCACACCCAGCCGCCCTGATGCAGCACGACAAAGAAAGCGAAGAATCCGGCCGCGGCCTGGATCATGCCGATGATGCCGTAGCTCATGCCCAGCAGCGGCCAGGTCAGCAGTCTTTCGTCGCGGCGGCGCGGCGGTTGCCGCATCACATCCTGCTCCGGCGGCTCGCTCCCCAGCCCCAGGGCGGGCAACAGGTCGGTGCCGAGGTCTATGGTCAGGATCAGCACCACGGTCAGTGCCAGCGGCGCGTCGATCGCCACGAAGGCGATGAAGGGCAATATCTCGGGGACGTTACTGGTCAGGATGTAGGCGATGAACTTCTTGATGTTGGAGAAGATGGTGCGCCACTCTTCGATGGCGTGCACGATGGTGGCGAAGTTGTCGTCCATCAGCACCATGTCCGCCGCCTCTTTCGCCACCTCGGTGCCGCTTAAGCCCATCGCCACCCCCATGTCGGCGTTCTTCAATGCCGGTGCGTCGTTCACACCGTCGCCGGTAACGGTGACGATCTCGCCTTTCTTCTGCAATGCCTTGACGATCTGCAGTTTCTGGAGGGGGGAGGTGCGTGCGAACACCAGCTCGCGGCTATCCAGCAGGGCGGAGAGTTCCTGCTCATCCATCTCCAGCAACTTTTCGCCCACGATCACTTGGCCGTCACCGGTGAACAGACCGACCTGGCGCGCGATGGATTCGGCGGTGGTGTGGTAATCGCCGGTGATCATGAACACGCGTATGCCCGCGCTGCGACATTTGTCGACCGCATCGGAGATCTCCGGACGCGGCGGGTCGAGCATGCCCACCAGCCCAAGATAGATGAAGCCTTCCTCGCTGGCTGCTTCGTCATCGGTTGTCTTGTAGGCCAGTGCCAGCACGCGTTCACCGCGCGCGGCCAGTACCTCATACAACTCCAGCGCCTTGCTGCGTGCCGCCTCGTCGAACACAACCCGTTCGCCACTATGCAAACGATGCGAGCATTTTTTGAAGACGATCTCCGGCGCACCTTTCATGTAGGCCAGATTAGGCTGACCGTCACCGCCCTTGTGCGTGGTGATCATGCGCTTGGTGGCGGAGTCGAACGGGCTCTCGTGCAGTCGCGGGAAGCGCATCGTCAGATCATCTATGGGTTGCAGGCGCTGCGCCAGCACCAGCAGCGCGCCCTCGGTCGGGTCTCCCAGATAGTGATGGTCGGTCAGACGCGCGTTGTTGCACAACACCATCGCGGTCCACGCCTCGGTGAAACCCTCCGCCTGCGCCAGTCCGCTCTGGTAGGCGGAGCGTTCGTGTTCGCCCAGCACCAGTGTGCTGGCCTTCATCTGGTTCTGCGTGATGGTGCCGGTCTTGTCGGTGCAGATCACCGTGGTCGACCCCAGTGTCTCCACCGCTTCCAGGTTCTTGATCAGCGCGTTCTTCTTCGCCATGCGCTTGGAAGCCATGGTCAGCGCCAGCGTCACCGTGGGCAACAGCCCTTCCGGCACGTTGGCCACGATGATACCGATGGCAAAGATCAGACTGCCGATGAAGGGATTGCCGAGCACGACGCTGAGTGCGAAGAACAGCAGGCCTAGCCCGATGGCGATGGCGGAGATGACGCGGATGAAATGGCGCAGCTCCTTGCGTATAGGCGTTTCCACCGTGCCGGCCTCTTTGGTGAGTTGTACAATCTGGCCGATCTGGGTGTTCATGCCGGTGCCGTATACCAGCGCCCGCCCGTTGCCGCTTTGTACCAGCGTGCCGGAGAACACCATGTTGCGACTCTCCAGCAGGTTGTCATGGGTGCATGCCAGCTTGCGCAATTGCGGTTCACTCTCACCTGTCAGCGATGAATGGTCAACCTTGAGCTGGTTCACCTCGATCAGGCGCCCGTCGGCAGGCACCCGGTCGCCTTCTTCCAGCAGGATCACATCGCCGGGCACCAGTAGTCGCGCCTCGATACTCGATACCTGCCCGTCGCGTTGCACCGTGATCATCTGCGGCAGCATATTGCGAAAGCTCTCCATGATGCGTTCGCTTTCGTGCTCCTGGATATAGGTGAACAGTGCGTTGATCAACACCACCGCGAGCAGCGCGACGCCAATGTAGAAATTTCCTTCGCCCGGCTTCAGGAAATCGGCAAAAAACGCCAGCGACGATCCGACGATGAGCAGCAAGGCGAAGAAGTTGGTGAACTGGCGCAGGAACTTGACGATCTCTGGTGTGTCTTTGCGAACGTGAAGTTCGTTTGCGCCATATGCAGACAGGCGACGGTCGGCCTCGGCACTATCCAACCCATCATGTGTGCAACTCAGCCGTTTTTCCAGATCTGGTAATTCGATCCGGTGCGGGTCATTGATGGTCAATGTGTCTGTGTTCTTGTTCATCCTAAAAACCTCATTTGAACCACGAAGAACACACAGGACGCGAAGAAGAACAGGCGGTTATTCCCAAAGTGCCAGCCACCTTTTGGATGGATTACCCAAAACCTCCAAACCCATGAATCGGAGTTGGCAGGGATATCGACCGTGTACGATAACTCGCAAAAACCTTCGTGATCTTCGTGGTGGACTGCGTTTTTCTGGTTCATATCGCACCTTTTCGGCCCGTTTACTGCGGGTAGGCTGAACCAAAATAACGAGATCAGCATGATGGAGGGATTTAAACTCTACTCTCCCTGTATCGTCACGATAACGCAACGACTGCCGCCGTGGTTGCGATGTTCGCACAGGTAGATCCCCTGCCAGGTTCCCAGCCTGGGCCTGCCGTCCGATATCGGGATGTTCAGGCTGCTGCCGAGCAAGCTGGATTTCAGGTGGGCGGGCAGATCATCCGGGCCTTCATCACTATGGCGGTAATACGGTTCGTTTTCAGGCACGGCACGGCTGAAGTATCTTTCAAAATCCTGGCGCACCGTGGGATCGGCATTCTCGTTTATGGTCAATGATGCCGAGGTGTGCATGATGAAGATGTTCATCATGCCGATCTTGAGATCGCGCAACTCGGGCAATTCATGCAGCAGCTCTGCTGTGATCAGGTGAAAGCCACGGGGCCTTGATTTCAGGTGTATCTCTTTTTGTAGCCACATGATCAATTATTGCAGTGCATCGTGAACCTCTGCGGTGATCTCGTATGAACGGAGGCGAGCATCGTGATCGAAGATCATCGAGGTGATCATCAACTCATCCGCTCCGGTCTGTTCGATGAAGTCTTTCAATGTGCGTTTCACTGTATCGTGCGATCCGATCGCCGCACAGGACAATATCTCATCGAGTACGTCGCGCTGATGCGGTGCGATGCTGTCCAGATAACCCGGCACAGGCGGTTGCAGTCTTTTGGGCTGACCGCTGCGCAGATTGACGAAGGCCTGTTGCATCGAGGTTGCGAGGAGCCGGGCTTCCTCATCCGTGTCAGCCGCAAAAATGTTGTAGCCCAGCATCACATATGGCTTGTCCAGTTGCGCTGAGGGTTTGAAGTTGGAACGATACAGGGCGATGGCCTGTGTCATCTGTTCCGGCGCAAAGTGTGATGCGAATGCATAGGGCAGCCCGAGTTGTGCCGCAAGTTGCGCGCCGAACAGGCTGGATCCGAGTATCCATATCGGGATGTTCAGGCCTGCGCCCGGTACGGCGCGAACCGCATGGCGGCGCGATGCAGAAAAGTAATCCATCAGCTCGACCACATCCTGAGGAAATTCGGTAGAGCTCGATGCGAGGTTGCGGCGCAGCGCGCGTGCGGTGAGCTGGTCCGAGCCGGGTGCCCGCCCGAGGCCGAGGTCGATCCGGCCTGGATAGAGCGATTCCAGTGTGCCGAACTGCTCGGCGATCAC
>JBGSMU010000227.1:0-5659 GCA_041739955.1 Gallionella sp.
TATCAAGTTCGCTGCGCTCTTGCTCGGTAAGTGTTACCCGGTATCTCGGTGACATGGTGACCTCCTTTGATTAAGGGTTTCACCAGTATGCCACAGGGCTCTACGATGCGAAATAAATAATGTTACATGGCACTAGTCGAAATTGAAAAATTATTCGGGGAACTGGCGGCATATGCACAGTATCATTTCGCCGAGGAAGAATCCCTGATGGAAAAAATCGGGATCGACGCGCGCCATCTGGAACACCACCGCCATGAGCATGTAAGTTTTTTGCAGGAGGTGACGCAAATGCACGAAAGCGTCACACCCGACAGGGAGAAATCCCTGCTTAAATTTCTTGTCTATTGGCTTGCATACCACATACTTGGTTCGGACCAATCCATGGCCAAGCAGATTGCCGCCATAGAGTCCGGCTTATCCGCTTCTGATGCCTACATGACAGAAGAACGCATGAAGGAAGGTGCCGTGGAGCCATTGTTGCATGCCCTCACCGGGCTCTTCCAGCAGGTGTCTGAACGCAACCGCGAACTGTTTCAATTGGCTCAAACTCTGGAAACCAGAGTTACGGAACGCACCCATGAACTGGCTGTTGCCAACCTGCAGCTTGAGGAGATCGCCTTGACCGATGTGCTAACAGGCTTGCCCAACCGCCGTCATGTCATGCGACGTCTGGAGCGGGCATGGAAAGAGTCGATTGAAGAGCGTACTCCTTTGGCATGCATGATGGTTGATGCGGATGGTTTCAAACAGGTAAACGATAATTACGGTCATGATGCGGGGGATGAAGTACTGCGCCTACTTTCAAGAAACCTGCGTTATGCGGTTCGAACCGATGATGTCGTCAGCAGACTGGGAGGTGACGAGTTTTTCATCTTGTGCCCGCAAACCGACTTGAAAGGGGCAATGCTGATCGCGGAAAAAATGCGTGTGGCGATAGCCGAGTTACGGGTACCCACCGGAAAAGGCGAGTGGTGTGGAAGTATCAGTGTAGGAGTAGCGGTGCGCAATGACACGATGCGGGATATGCAGGATCTGGTGAAGGCAGCAGACGAGGGCGTGTATTCTGCCAAACGCAACGGTCGCAATTGCGTGGCTAGCACGTCCTGATCCGCAAGCTACTTCAATATTTGAAAGCCTGCAAACTGTTAGCCGGTGATCCCTTAATACTGAACCACAAGAATACCATCCATCTCAACCAATGCATCTCGCGGCAGCGCGGCCACACCCACAGCCGCACGCGCCGGATAAGGTGCGCGAAAATAGGTTGCCATGATTTCGTTGACTCTGGCGAAGTGCGCCAGATCAGTCAGGTACACATTCAACTTGACCAGTTCATCAAAACTGCTCTCGGCGGCACTCGCTACCGAGCGAAGGTTCTGGAACACACGGTGTATCTGTGCATCAATACCTTCGACCATTTGCATGGTCGTGGGGTCGAGTCCGATCTGCCCGGAAAGGTACACTGTGTCACCAACGCGAATTGCTTGTGAATAGGTGCCTATTGCCGCGGGTGCATCTGGCGTTTGAATAATCTGTTTTTTAATCATGATGCGCTCCTTGCAAAGTAATTCCGCGCCTTAATGGCGCGGGTTTTCTTTCCGTTGTTTATTATAACCCTCAGGTAATTACCGTCGGTTTCTCCCGACCTGTGCGCTGCTTAAGTTCGGAAATCTGCAATGCAATCCTGATAAGCGGGGCAAGCGCTTCCTGTGCGTCCAGGTGGTGCTTGCTGACATCCGGCTCGTAATTCTCCAGGTAGATGCGCAATGTAGCTCCCTCGGTGCCGGTACCTGAAAGGCGAAATATGATGCGCGATCCATCGACGAATAGAATACGCAATCCCTGACCGGTGCTGACGCTTCCATCAACCGGATCGGTGTAACTGAAATCGTCGCATAGCTTCACCCGCAGATTACCGAATTGTGCCCCGTTAAGCGACTCAAAACTTTCCTGCAACAATTTCATCACGCCATTGGCGGCCTCCGTCGGGATGCCCTCGTAATCATGGCGCGAGTAGAAGTTACGCCCGAAACGTGCCCAGTGTTCTTCGGCTATAGCTTCCACCGACTGCTTGCGCATCGCGAGGATATTGAGCCAAAAAAGTACGGCCCACATCCCGTCCTTTTCGCGCACATGGTCCGAACCGGTGCCAAAGCTCTCTTCTCCACACAATGTCACCTTGCCGGCATCCATCAGATTGCCGAAGAACTTCCATCCGGTCGGTGTCTCGAAATACGGAATGCCCAGCACCCTTGCCACCCGGTCCGCAGCCTCGCTGGTCGGCATCGACCGCGCAATACCCGCCAGTCCTTCTTTGTAACCGGGCGCCAATGTCGCATTGGCAGCAATGATTGCCAGACTATCGGAAGGATTGACGAAGAAGTGCTTGCCAAGAATCATGTTTCTGTCACCATCGCCATCAGATGCCGCGCCGAAATCCGGGGCCTGATCACCGTACATAATGTCTACCAGTTCATGCGCATAAGTGAGGTTGGGATCGGGATGACCGTTACCAAAATCAGTTAGCGGAACGGCATTCATGATGCTATCCGCTGATGCTCCCAAACGCTTCAGAAATATGTCTTGTGCATACGGCCCGGTGACAGCATGCATGGCATCGAACTTGATACGGAAGCCCCCTCTCAGCAATGCACTGATAGCCGGGAAATCAAACAGTGATTCCATCAATTCGGCATAGTCGTTTACCGGATCGATCACTTCAACCTGCATATCGCCCAGAGGGTTCGTACCCATTTCATCCAGCGCCACATCTGCAGCTTCAAGGATACGGTATGCGCTGATCGTCTTGCTTTTTTCAAAGATCGCCTCGGTAACGGTCTCAGTCGCGGGGCCGCCATTAGTACCGTTGTACTTGATGCCAAAATCACCGTCAGGTCCACCTGGATTGTGGCTGGCCGAAAGGATGATGCCACCATGTGTATGGTATTTTCGTATCACGCAAGAAGCGGCAGGTGTCGAAAGTATGCCGCCCTTTCCCACCATCACTTTACCAAATCCGTTCGCGGCAGCCATCTTCAGAATGATCTGGATCGCTTCACGATTGAAGTAGCGACCGTCTCCGCCCAGCACCAATGTGGCGCCCGCAGGCACATTGATGGTATCGAATATGGATTGAACGAAGTTCTCCAGATAATGTGGTTTCTGGAAGGTCGGGACGCGTTTTCGCAAACCGGATGTGCCAGGCTTTTGATCGCTAAATGGTGTAGTGGAAACTGTATGTATCTGCATCGTTCACCCTGATTTTGGTTATATCTCTAAATACACGTAACGCCGATTTTTTATGTTTTAGCGAAACGATTCATTTGTCAGATTGTAAGTATTCACAAAACATTCCATACCCAGCCTGAGTTTTCTATGTTAGCACCAACCGAACAGAATTTCGCCCTGACTTGCCCGTAGACTCTCAATGCCAAGACTCAAGAGATATTTTCAATATCCCATTCGGCCGGTGCCAATTTCCGCTTCTAAACAGCTTTTGATTCCTGCAAGGATTATTCGCGGATTGGTCATGATTCAGCGCCGTGCATCTGCAATAACGCAAACATGGCTGAGGCTTTATCGAGCGTTTCCTGGTATTCGGATTCAACAATCGAATCCGCAACGATTCCGCCGCCTGCAGAGTAATGTATCTCGCCCCCTGAAAAGACAAGTGTCCGAATGACGATATTGCTATCCATTCCCCCATCGAAACCGAAATATCCTATCGAACCGCAATATATCCCGCGTTTATCGGGCTCCAGTTTATCGATGATCTGCATTGCGCGTTGTTTCGGCGCACCTGAGACCGATCCACCAGGAAAGCAATCCTTAAATATTCGCAAGGCATCCCCCCCTTCTGTAAGCCTTCCTTCTACAGCGCTAACCAGATGATGTACATTGGAATAACTTTCCACTTTGAACAACTCGGGAACTCGCACCGTACCGGGTATGCAGCTCTTGCCAAAATCGTTGCGTAGCAAGTCTACGATCATCAGATTCTCAGCTCGATCTTTGGTGTGTTGACGCAAATCATCGGCAAGCAGCCGATCCTTTGCGGAGTCTTCACTTCTGGGTCTTGTACCCTTGATGGGGCGTGTATTCGCTAAGCCTTTATTAACCCGCAGGAATTGTTCCGGTGAGGCACACATGACTTGCAGGTGAGGGAAATTCATATATGCGGAATATGGTGCCGGACTTAATGTTCGAAACTCCAGATAAGCACCCAGTGTTTCTCCCGACGCCACTGCACTAAAGCGCTGAGCAAGATTGATCTGATAGCAATCTCCCGACTTCAGATAAGCTTGCACCCGCAGGAACGCCTCAGTGTATTTTTGATATGTAAAATTTGACCTGATTTTTCCGTGGATCCGAAAAGGATCTAAAGGCGGCGTTTCAGGAGTATTTAGCCGAAGAAGTATCTCTTTCAGCAATCCGGAAGTTTCAGGATACCTCTGATGTGATACCAGCCTTGCCGTGTAAAGCTTATGATCCAACACCAATGCCCAATCGTAGATACCGATCATCATTGGTTGCATGGTTTCCGATATACATTCCGTATCCGGCAACATATTCATCTGCCTTGCAAGATCGTACGCCCAGTAACCAAGAGCACCACCTGCAAATGGTACGTTATCAACCGGCTCGACCACGACTCCCATTTGGCGTCTTATCAAATCAAATGGATCTGCTTGAATTGATTCTCTATCCAATACCAGTGTGCTATGCGGTGCGGCTGTGATGATATCAAACCTGTCCAGACCACCACTATCCAGCCAAACTGCCCAAGGCATCCTTGCCAGCGCCGAAAAATACTTGCTGGCATCGTTCATGTAAGGCAAATCGATGGAATAGAAACTCATCAGTTATTCAGGAATCTTGTCATCACTGATTACCAGAATGATTGATAACATAGTTGTCTTTGCATAGAGCGAGCAGCATGGATAATTGGATCATCTCACGATGCATTTTACTTAACCAATGTGTTTTTGACTTTTGATATGAGCAGGTAATGCCTCACTTTACCTGGAATGGGAGACAGGGAAGGTTTGTCGCTGCTCATCGACCAAGTTAAGTGGAGTTTCCATCATGCGTTTGCAATATGTGAACATCTGAAGATGTTCACCCCAAGAACATAACCTTGGAATTGCGAAATGCTGCCGAATCCGCCCCATGCTTTGTTATATTTCAGAGGGCAAAAAACCCATCGCTAAACATCACTGTTTGCAATGAACAATTAAACCCGCCAGCAAATGGCCGGTAAAATAAAAAGGCGCACGCACCAATTAGTGCGCCTGTAAAACCAACTGTGACCAGCCCCTTAAATCCTATAATTCCGGCATCAGGGGCTAACTACAGCCAACAAGTCAGTTAGGCTTGCCGATTCCCGGTGTCGGAAAAGGCCATGTTGCAGCCGGACGAACTGGAGCTGGAGCTGAAGGTGCAGGAGCAGAAGGTGCTGCTACAACTGGAGCAGGCTTCTTGACTACTGCCTTTTTAGCTGCTGGCTTAGCTGCTGGCTTAGCTGCTGGCTTAGCTGCTGGCTTAGCTGCTGGCTTAGCTGCTGGCTTCTTGGCTACGGCCTTTTTAGCTGCTGGCTTCTTGGCTACGGCCTTTTTAGCTGCTGGCTTGTTGGCTACGGCCTTTTTAGCTGCTGGCTTAT
>JBGSMU010000017.1:0-13290 GCA_041739955.1 Gallionella sp.
CGCGTCGCGTCGTCTTGCTGTAGCGGTCAAAGCTGCTTGCAGAGAGTGTTATTTGTTTCATCGTTCGGCTCCGTTTGTTCGATCTTCGCTTCTGACATCATGAAACGAAATCGTTCAGGACTTAATCAGAGATTCCTTAACCTTGTAAAAGGTTGCGCCGCGTTCGGCTGAGAAATCCTTGAACCCTGGTTGAGTCGAAGCTTCCGTTTTTAATGCCGCCAGGAATCCTTCCGGAGTTTCAGCAATTGCCGGGGAGGCAAATAGTCCTATGGAAAACGCAAATACCAAACTTGAAGATGCTATTTTTTGCCGCATTTACCAGCCTCCAATAAACAACTGTGTTCTAGATAGGGTCATCATACAAAAGTTCAATAATATCTTCCGATAATTAACGAACTATCCCGAGTGGCATAATCGGTTAAACTCGATATCGACAATGATAGAATCTCCTCCATGCTTAACGAACGCGCGCAAATCCTGCTCAAAACCCTGATCGAAAGATACATCAGCGATGGCCAACCGGTCGGATCGCGTGCCTTGCTACAGTATTCAGGTTTGGAGGTAAGCTCCGCGACCATTCGCAGCGTGATGGCCGACCTCGAAGAGATCGGCCTCGTCAGCAGCCCGCATACTTCAGCCGGACGCATACCGACCGGATTGGCCTATCGACTCTTCATAGATACCATGCTGGTAACAAAACCTCTGGACAGTGCGCGAGTCAAACAAATGGAGCACAAGTTGCACCCGGATAACCCCTCGCGCCTGATCGCACAAGCCTCAAACATACTTTCGGAACTCACTCAATTCGCCGGGGTTGTCGCCACTCCCCGGCGCGATGCGGTCACCATCAGGCAGATAGAGTTCCTGAGATTGGGTGACAAACGCGTTCTGCTGATCATCGTGATGCCCGACGGCGAGGTGGAAAACCGGGTATTACTTATGGATAAGGATTACACCCAGTCTCAGCTTACTGAGGCGGGAAACTTTCTCAGCCAGCACTATATCGGATGCAGCTTCTCCCAGATTCGTGAAAAACTGCGCGGTGAACTGCGCGAACTGCATCAGGACATGAGCGCATTGATGTCGGCAGCCCTGTCGGCAGGCGAAGCAACCGATGACAAGCCATCCGGGGATTATGTCATCAGTGGCGAGCATAACCTGCTCAACATTGACGACCTTTCCACAGACATGAATCGCCTGCGGGGTCTGTTTAACCTGTTCGAACGCAAGACAGAATTACTGCAACTCCTCGAAGCGGGAGGACGCGGGCACGGAATCCAAATATTTGTCGGCGCCGAATCGGGGCTGGCTTCACTGGAAGCATGCAGTGTGATCACCGCGCCCTATTCGGCCGATGGCAAAGTCGTCGGCACCCTCGCCGTGGTCGGGCCGAAACGGATGAATTACGAACGGGTCGTTCCGATAGTCGACATCACCGCGCGCTTGCTCAGCAATGCGCTTACACAAAACTAGGTAACCAACGAGAGACTCTAGAATGACATATAAAACAGAACCACCTTTCACACACGGCACCCCGGTCAAGACCGGGATCCTGCTCGTCAATCTCGGCACGCCCGATGCACCGACCGCACCCGCAGTTCGCACCTACCTGAAAGAATTCCTCAGCGATCCGCGCGTCGTGGAGATCCCGAAAGCAATCTGGTGGCTGATCCTGAACGGCATTATCCTCAACGTGCGCCCGAAGAAGTCCGCTGCAAAATATGCCTCTGTCTGGATGAAGGAAGGCTCACCACTACGTGTCTATACCGAAAAGCAGACTGCCCTTTTAAGTGGCTTTATGAGCCAGCGTACGAAAGCACCCTATGTGGTGGACTACGCTATGCGCTATGGCAACCCGTCGATACCGTCAGTGTTGCGCAAATTCAAGGAGCAGAACTGCCAGCGCATCCTGGTCGTACCGATGTATCCGCAATATGCCGCCAGTACCACCGCAACTGCATACGACATCGTGTTCGACGAGATAAAGCAGATGCGCAACACTCCGGCGCTACGCACCATCAAGAATTTTCACGACAACACCGGCTACATCAAGGCACTGGCGAACAATATCAATGACTACTGGATGAAGAACGGCCGCCCCGAAAAACTGTTGATGAGCTTCCACGGCTTGCCGCAATTCTCGCTGGACAAGGGCGACCCCTACCACTGCGAATGCCACAAGACTGGCCGCCTGCTGGCTCAAGAGCTGGGCCTGAAACCGGAACAATATACCCTCAGCTTCCAGTCGCGCTTCGGCAAGGCTGAATGGCTGAAGCCCTACACCACGGTGACCCTGCTGGAGCTGGGCAAGCAGAAGACCAGGCGCGTGGATGTCGTGTGCCCGGGTTTTGTCGCAGATTGCTTGGAAACCCTTGAAGAAATCGCGATGGAAGGAAAGGAAGACTTCCAGCATGCGGGCGGCGGCGAATACCATTACATACCCTGCCTCAACGACCGCGACGACTGGATACATGCGCTGAGCGACCTGGTGATGGACAACTTGCAAGGCTGGCTGGTCGAGCCGGATGCTGCGGACCTGGAAAAAGGAAGATTGCGTGCACTGGAGCTAGGCGCGAAGAAGTAGCTTCGGTTGAGCATAGCGATGACCGACCAAACCAGCGCTCTCTTAGTCTGACAAATGGTCACCGCAAAACCCGGTGACTCAAGGTTTCCCGCAACTCGTTCGATGCATGCCGGCATCGACTGTCACCCGTATTCGGGATGATAAATCACCACCTTGCCCGGTCTTCCCGAGCCGACTCAGAACATGTCGCTCACAATTTGATGAAGTGCTCGCGATAGTGCTTCATTTCGTTGATGGATTCGTAGATATCGGCCAGCGCTTCATGCTTCCCGTGTTTTTTTATACCCTGGGAAATCTCGGGCTTCCAGCGCTTGGCCAACTCCTTGAGCGTGCTCACGTCAAGGTTGCGGTAGTGAAAATAATCTTCCAGTTTGGGCATCCAGCGCGCCAAAAAGCGCCTGTCCTGGCAGATGGAGTTCCCGCACATCGGTGATGTGCGGATCGGAACATATTCCTTGAGAAAATCAAGCATCTGAATTTCAACTGTTGCCTCATCCAGCGTCGAAGCCTTCACCTTTTCGATCAGGCCGGATTTACCATGCGTGGACTTGTTCCATGCATCCATGCCATCCAGCACGATGTCGGGCTGATGTACAACCAGTACCGGTGCCTCGGCAACAGTCTCCAGGTTGGCATCGGTGGTTACCACCGCGATCTCGATCACCCGGTCGGTATCCGGAACCAGGCCGGTCATCTCCATATCTATCCAGATAAGGTGGTTTTGGTTTTGTGCCATAATTCGTATGCCTGATAATTGAACGGTTAAGTGCGTATTGTGTCACATGCTCACACCTTGCGAATACCGAAAATCACCCATGACCGCCACGCAATTCACATATCTCTTCATTGCCGCCCTTGCCACCACAACGCTTACTAAGCTGTGGCTGGCACGCCGTCATCTTTCGCATATCGCTGCAAATCGCGGTAGCGTCCCCGATGCGTTTCGCCAGCAGATCGGCCTCGACGATCACCAGAAGGCAGCCGATTACACCTCGACCAAGACACGATTCGCGATGCTGGGCGCCCTGTTCGATCCTCTGCTATTGCTTGCATTCACGCTGGGCGGAGGCATCCAGGTCATCGCGGATATTACCACCCGGTGGATAGCGGCACCGATCGCACATGGCATGGCTATCATCGTCACCGTGATGCTGCTCTCGTCCGTGCTGGAAATCCCTTTCAACCTGTACCGTACCTTTGTCATCGAAGCACGTTTCGGCTTCAACAAAATGACACTGGCGTTGTATGTCAAGGACGGCCTGAAAGGATTGCTGGTCGGCGCCATCCTCGGCCTGCCGTTGCTTTTCTGTGTGCTTTGGCTGATGGGCCGCATGGGAGAATACTGGTGGCTGTATGTATGGCTGGTATGGATGGCCTTCAACCTGCTTATCCTGTTCGTCTACCCGACATACATCGCCCCGCTATTCAATAAATTCACTCCGATGCAGGATGAGGCGATGAAGGCTCGTATCGGATCATTGCTGCAAAGATGCGGCTTTACCACCAGCGGCCTGTACGTGATGGATGGCTCGAAGCGCAGTGCACACGGCAACGCTTATTTCACCGGGTTCGGAAAATCAAAGCGCATCGTGTTCTTCGACACGCTGCTGGAACGTCTTAGCGGTAACGAGATCGAAGCGGTGCTGGCACATGAGCTCGGTCATTTCAAGCGGCGCCACGTAGTCAAGCGCATCGCCACCACTTTCGCGATGAGCCTGGGATTCCTGTGGCTGCTTGGCCAGCTGATGCAAACCTCCTGGTTCTTTCAGGGCCTGGGCGTCAGCACCGCATCAACCTCACTCGCGCTATTGCTGTTTTTTCTGGTCTTGCCAGTGTTCAGTTTTCTCCTGCATCCGCTGATGTCGGCCTATTCGCGCAAGCATGAGTTCGAGGCTGACACTTACGCTGCCGGACAAACATCGCCGGGTGATCTGGTAAGCGCATTGGTCAAGTTATATCAGGATAACGCTGCCACGCTAACGCCCGATCCGCTATATTCCACATTCTATGATTCGCATCCGCCCGCCACGGTGCGTATCGCCCATCTTCAGACCCAATAACCCGACCAAGGAGAGCATTCATGAAACTGGTAATTAAACTGATATCCGCTTCGATTGTTCTTTGTGCTGCCACCGCCGCATTCGCGAATCCCTTCCCCGCGGGCGACGCGGTAAACGGACAGCAATTGTTTGAAAAACACCAGTGCAACAGATGTCACGATTCCTTAATGGGAGGGGATGGCTTCAAAATATTCACGCGTTTCAACCGCAAGGTCAGCAATGCTTCAGGCCTGCTTGACCAGATCAATATCTGCAGCGGTAATGTCAACGCACATCTTACCGACCAGGAGCAGCAGGATCTCGGCGCCTATCTCAATCGATATTACAATCTGAAATAAGTCCGACTATGAATACTGTCTGCAATTTGAGCGACAAAACCTGCAAGCCTTGCGAGGGAAGCATCCTCCCCCTGTCGAATGCAGAAACAGACAGACTGATGGCACAACTTGATGGCTGGCAGAGATATGATCATTTGATCAGTAACACCTTCCATTTCAAGGACTATTACCAGACCATGGCATTCGTGAATGCAGTCGCCTGGGTATCGCACAACGAAGATCACCATCCCGACCTGAAAGTCACCTATAACAGTTGCCAGGTCGATTACACCACTCATGCCATCCACGGATTGTCGGAAAACGACTTTATCTGTGCAGCAAAAGTAAGCGCACTGTTAAAGATTTGAGCTCCGAAGTCCAAGGGTTGGTCGTCGCGGCTTTCGGTCGCCAATATCTGGTCAGGCTGCCGGATCACAGCTTGATCATTTGCCTGACTCGCGGCAAGAAAAGCGAGGTGGTCTGCAGCGACAAAGTGACCATCAAACACACCGGAAATGCATCCACAGAAAATGGCAATCTCGCCCAGGGCGTGATCGAAGCTATCGCTCCCAGACGATCTCTCCTGCACCGCTCGGATGCCTTTCGCGAAAAACTTATCGCCGCGAATGTCACGCAACTCGTTTTCGTGGTCGCAGCAGAACCTTCGTTCAGTGACGAACTGCTGGCACGCTGCCTGGTCGCTGCATACGATCAGAAACTGGATGTGTTGATCGTGTTAAACAAAACCGACCTGAAAGAAGCTGCAGCTATGGCCAGGGCCAGATTAACCACATACACCTCGATTGGTTATCGTGTTCTTGAGCTGAGTGCCAGGGAGAATGCCTCTTCCATGCACCCTTTTCTGCTCGGTCACTCCAGCGTGCTGGTCGGGCAGTCAGGAATGGGGAAATCCACATTGATCAACTCGTTATTGCCGGACGCAAAGGCGGCTACCCGGGAGATTTCAGCCGTGCTGGATTCAGGGAAACACACTACCACCCACGCCCGGCTTTACAAATTGGATGCAAGCAGCGATCTGATCGATTGCCCGGGCGTGCAGGCATTCGGTTTGCATCATTTGAGTTTCGGCGAGATCGAACAAGGCTTTGTCGAATTTTCCAGGTATTTGGGGCAATGCCGCTTTAACGACTGCCACCATCTCCACGAACCGGGGTGTGCGTTACGAAATGCAGTAGCGACTGGTGCAATCGATACACGCAGGCTGGAGTTGTTCCATCAAATTACGTCAGGAAATTCATAGTTAAAGAATTATCCCAGCCTCTATTGCACTTGAGCCCATGATCCACAAGAACAAGGCGAACACTCCTCTTGAACCCATTTCTATAACATGGGAGAATGAAGGCTTAATTAAATTCACAACATGGTCAAGATATATGTCGTCATTTTCTATCCACATTCGTCCACTTTTGTTGTTGCCTTTTATCGTATTTTCAGCTGATAGTGTTATGGCTGAAAACGAGCGCCCGGCCCGTTACGAACATTCAATCCAGGCTGCAGAATCATGCGAATCCTGCCATGCAAGAAACCAGGTGGACACCTATACCTCGAACATGGCAAACGATTGCAACGAATGCCATTCATCGGACGAGAGCGATTTCATCGCAGAGGTCGCCGACAAAAAATTTGCCGATCCCTACGCCGACAAGCTGGAATACGCGCCACCACCCGATGCGACTACAGGCATGAGCGGACCGATGCTGTATGACGAAACGCGTATCGGCAAAGAACCCAATGTGATGATAGCCATCCCTGCCGGAAAATATATCCGTGGCTCGGATAATCGCTTGCCCGACGAAGGCCCTCAATATACTGCCGAGACCGGAGCATTCCTTATTGATAAATATGAAGTGACTAACCTTCAATACAAACAATTTATCGATGCAACCAACCGAAAATCCCCCAAGCATTTCCGTAACCGCACTTACCCTAAAGGCAAAGTAGACCACCCTGTCGTTTGGGTCTCATGGTATGACGCACATGATTATTGCGAGTGGGCCGGCAAGCGTTTACCAACCGACATTGAATGGGAAAAAGCCGCACGCGGTACTGACGGCCGTGATTATCCCTGGGGTGATGATTTCGACCTGACCAGAGTCAACTCGCCGGTACGCTGGGACACGCTCAAAATGCAAGGCGACACATTGCCAGTAGGCTCCTTCGAAGGAGGTAAGAGCCCTTATGGCCTGTACGACACGTCTGGGAATGTCTGGGAATGGACCGAATCATGGTATACCCAGTATCCAGGCAACCAGTGGCCAAGCGAGAATTACGGCGAGATATACAAAGTGTTGAAGGGTGGATCATGGTGGGATTGCTCTTTTTACCAGTGCGGTGTTTCTGCGCCAGTATTCAACCGCAGTTACTTCAAGCAAAACATTAAAAATTCCAGTTTCGGTTTCAGGTGCGCTAAAGATGACAAATAAACTTTCAATGGGAAATATATTCAAGTTGGCTTTGATGGCAAGTATCGTGCTGCCTGCTTCCTTGGCATACGCAGCTGCCCTACCAGCCGAAAAAGGCATGGTATCGATCCCCGCAGGGAAATTCACGATGGGTACCAACAAGAAGGAAGGCGAAATCAGCATGTGGCGCGATGCAAATGCGCTAAATCCATTCGGCTTCAGGGATCGCCTGTTCCTCGACGAACATCCCGCACATTCTGTTTCGCTGTCTGCCTACCTGATAGACAAGTATGAAGTCACCAATGTCCAATATCGTGAATTTGCGGTTGCAACCCGGCGCAAAGCACCCTACGCATGGGCAAGAACTGGCTATAACCTGGGACAGGATTATCTGGGCTATCTATCCCTGGAGGACCTGCGTCAGGTTGCCATCGAAAAGTTCATGCTTGATATGGATACTACCCAGATGTCCCACGAAGAGTTACTTAGCGAGTTGAACAAAGTCCAACAGTCTCGCGATTCCCTCCCCGTCACTGCGGTAAGCTGGTTCGATGCTGTTGCTTACTGCAATTGGGCCGGCAAGCATCTACCCACCGAAGCAGAATGGGAAAAAGCTGCTCGCGGTCCAAAAGGATACGAATATCCATGGGGCAACGAGTGGGTGCCTGAAAATATCAATGCCATGTCTGATGATGATGAGGTTCCCTATTCCCCGGTTGGATCCTTCCCGAAGGATAAATCTGAATATGGGGTTTTTGATATGGCTGCCAACGTCGCCGAGTGGGTAAAAGACTGGTATAGACCTTACCCCGGTGCTACACCCTATGACAACAAGTTCTACGAACAGCACCAACGGGTGGCCCGAGGGGGCATGGCAAGCTCAGGACACTACGATACTGTCAGCGTGGTATTCCGTTCCGCCAAGCGAACCCATCTGCTGCCTCAGGCTGCATTGATAGATGTCGGCTTCAGATGTGCAAAGGATGCAAAAAAGTAAGTCGTTTCAAGACATCACCTATCTTTATTTCTGTGCCAATACAGTCCGGTAGGTGATGGTTGAAGAGGAATATCTCATTCGCCGGCTGACTGCCTGACTTTTCGCACCCGCGTCTTCTTCATCGAGTGTATAATGCGTCGCCCAGTACCCAACCAATCGGTACTGCGGTCTATACAGTTCACTCCAGATCGTTTCGATCACTTAATTCGTCTGCCCAGATTGGTGCCGTTCTCCCAGAACGGCAGGCCGCCGCAGGAGTATTGCTTTGCCAGAAAATATCAAATTATCCACAGAAGTTTCTTTCACCAGCCTGAATCTGGCTGAACCACTATTGCGCGCGATCGCCGATGCGGGTTACTCGAACCCTACACCGGTTCAGGCTCAGGCTATCCCGCTGGTACTTGCCGGGGGAGATCTCCTGGCTGGCGCGCAAACCGGAACGGGCAAGACGGCCGGTTTCACGCTGCCTATCCTGCAGCTCCTGTCAGAAAAACCCGCCTCCAACCCGCGCCCCGGTCATCCTCGCTGCCTGATCCTGACACCGACGCGCGAACTCGCAGCACAGGTCGAGGAGTCAGTACAAACTTACGGCAAATATCTGCCGCTGAAATCCATGGTGATGTTCGGCGGCGTTAACATCAATCCCCAGATCAAGGCATTGAAGGGAACGGTCGATGTCCTTGTCGCCACACCGGGACGCCTGCTTGACCACGTGGGACAAAAAACTCTGAACCTGTCAAACGTCGAAATCCTGATTCTGGACGAGGCAGATCGCATGCTGGACATGGGCTTCATCCGTGACATCAAGAAAATCCTCGTCCTGCTGCCAAAGCAGCGCCAGAACCTGATGTTCTCCGCCACCTTTTCGGATGAGATCAAGACCCTGGCCGACGGCCTGCTGCACAACCCGGGTTATGTCGAGGTGGAGCGTCGCAACTCCACCGTGGAACTGATAACACAAAGTGTTCATCTGGTACCACAAAAACTGAAGAGTCACTTGCTTGCCCACCTGATCAAGCATAACAACTGGAAGCAAGTGCTGGTATTCACCCGCACCAAACACGGTGCGAATCGCCTGACTGAAAAACTGATCGCGGATGGCATTCCCGCCGCTGCGATCCACGGCAACAAGAGCCAACCTGCACGCACCAAGGCACTGGCACAATTCAAGGATGGCTCGTTACCAGTGCTGGTCGCAACCGATATCGCTGCGCGCGGGCTGGACATCGACCAGTTGCCCCATGTGGTGAATTTCGAATTACCGAACGTGCCTGAAGATTACGTCCATCGCATCGGCCGTACCGGCAGAGCAGGCAGTAACGGGGCAGCAATTTCACTGGTAGATAGCGAAGAGTTGCAACACCTGAAGAATATCGAGCGATTGATCAAGAGCCAAATTCCCAAAATCTCGATAGACAGCTTCGTGCCGCCAACACACATTCCACCCGATGCGCCGCGCCCACCGCGTCCGCAACATGGACAACGTCGGCACAGCAATACCACTGCAAGCGCACCACGCCAAGGACAGAAGCCTCGTGATGGTCAAGGCCAGAACAAGCCGCGTCAACCGCAACGTAACGGCCAGCAACCCCGCGCAGCCCATCCCGGCAACTTCGCTCAAAAACCACAGCCACCCCAGAAAACGGGAGAACCTTTGCTTTCAGAGGCAGCCCGTCATCAGGCGTTGCCTCAGCCGGGACTGTTCCAGCCCGCGCCCCATGTTCGACGCGAACGCCCATCCGGAAAACCTTCCGGCGCGCCGCGCGGTCGTGATCGTGGTCAATCCGGCATGGCGAGTTCTAAGCCAGCGAGAACGCGCTAAGCGTCAGAGGTCTTCGAAGCGCCACTGTCCCGGCGCTATGCCGATGAGTGTCCAGTCGCCTATCGCGTAACGGATCAGGCGCAGCGTAGGCAAACCAGCCGCAGCAGTCATGCGTCGCACCTGGCGGTTCCGGCCTTCGCGTATCGTCAGTTCCAGCCAACTGGTCGGGATAGCCTTGCGTTCGCGTATAGGCGGGTTGCGCGGCCACAAATTGGCCGGTTCGTCGATGAGTTTCACCTCGGCCGGCAACGTCACTCCATCATTAAGCTGCACACCCCTTCGCAACCGATCCATCACCGTCCCGTCAGGCACACCTTCAACCTGCACCCAGTAGGTCTTGGGCAACTTGTGTTTCGGATCGGTGATACGGTGCTGCAACTTGCCATCGTCGGTCAGCAGCAGCAGACCTTCGCTGTCGGTATCCAGACGTCCGGCAGGATAAACGCCGGGAACGGCGATATAATCCGCCAGCGTCGGATGCATGCCGTCCTTGCTGAATTGGCAGATCACACCATAAGGTTTGTTGAACAGCAGGATACGTCCCATTTTACCTATCGCATTTAATTATTTCGCCAGCCAGTGTGCTGCCTAGAAGTATACGAATAAATGGTTACCGAATTTTACTTAATGAGCCAAATTTAACGAGACGAGAACAACATGACAACCCAGAAAATCATTTACACCCTGACCGATGAAGCGCCAAGACTGGCAACCTACTCCCTGCTCCCCATTATCCAGGCCTTCACCAAGGCCGCCGGTGTCGCGGTCGAGACACGCGATATCTCGCTGACGGGGCGCATCCTCGCGAACTTCCCAGAGAACCTGGCTGCCAGCCAGAAGATCACGGATCAGCTGACCGAACTGGGCGAGCTGACGCTGAAGCCGGAAGCCAACATCATCAAGCTGCCGAATGTCAGCGCATCGCTCCCACAACTAAAAGTCGCAATCAAGGAATTACAATCTCAGGGCTACAACATCCCCGATTTTCCCGATGACCCGAAGACGGATGCCGAGAAGGACATCAAGACGCGTTACGGAAAGGTACTCGGCAGCGCGGTGAACCCGGTATTGCGCGAAGGCAACTCCGACCGGCGTGCCGCCGCCTCGGTCAAGCAATACGCGCGCAAGCATCCGCACCGCATGGGCAAGTGGGCAACCGATTCGAAGACCCGTGTCGCACACATGTCCAGCGGTGATTTCTACGGTAGTGAAATATCCGTGACAGTGCCGGAAGCCGTCGGCACACGCATCGAATTCGTCGGCAAGGACGGCAAGGTCAGCGTGCTCAAGGACAAGCTCAATCTCAAAGCAGGCGAGATCATCGACGCAGCCGTGATGAGCCACCGCGCGCTTTGCCAGTTCTATACCGAGCAGATCGCCGCGGCGAAGAAAGAAGACGTGCTGCTGTCGCTGCACCTCAAGGCCACGATGATGAAGATCTCCGACCCCATCATGTTCGGCCATGCCGTTTCCGTGTTCTTCAAGAAGGTGTTCGACAAGCACGGCGCACTGCTCAACGAACTGAAGGTCAACGTCAACAACGGCTTCGGCGACATGGAAGCCAAGGTGCTGGCGTTGCCCGAAAAAAAACGTGACGCCATCGTCGCCGACATCGCCGACTGTTTCCGCAATGCGCCACCATTGGCCATGGTGAATTCCGACAAGGGCATCACCAACCTGCACGTGCCTTCGGACGTGATCATCGATGCCTCGATGCCACCGATGATCCGCGACGGTGGCAAGATGTGGGGCGCCGACGGCAAGGCATATGACACGCTGGCGATGATCCCCGACCGCTGCTATGCGGGCGTGTATGTCGCCACTGTCGAGGACTGCAAAAAAAACGGTGCGCTCGATCCCGCCACGATGGGCTCCGTGCCCAATGTCGGCCTGATGGCGCAGAAGGCCGAGGAATACGGCTCGCACGACAAGACCTTCGAAATGTCCGGTGACGGCGTGGTGCGCATCGTTGAAACGAACGGGAAAGTGTTGCTGGAGCAGAACGTCGAACAGGGCGACATCTTCCGCGCCTGCCAGACCAAGGATGCACCGGTACAGGACTGGGTGAAACTTGCCGTCACGCGTGCACGCCTGAGCAACACACCTGCCATTTTCTGGCTGGACAAGAACCGTGGCCACGACGCGCAGATCATCGCCAAGGTGAAGCGATACCTCAAGGATCACGACACCAGCGGCCTCGACATCCAGATCATGGAACCTGCGGACGCTTGCCGCGTGACACTCGCGCGCATCCGTCAGGGTAAAGACACCATCTCCGTCACCGGCAACGTTCTGCGCGATTACCTCACCGACCTGTTCCCGATACTCGAACTCAACACCAGCGCCAAGATGCTCTCCATCGTACCGTTGATGAACGGCGGCGGCCTGTTCGAGACCGGCGCGGGGGGCTCCGCACCCAAGCATGTCCAGCAGTTCCAGCAGGAAGGCTATCTGCGCTGGGATTCGCTGGGCGAATTCCTTGCACTGTGCGTCTCGCTGGAACACCTCGCGCAGAAATTCAACAACGCCAAGGCACAGGTGCTGGCCGACACGCTGGACCAGGCCAACGCCCGCATCCTCGACAACGACAAATCACCTGCGCGAAAAGTAGGCCAGATCGACAACCGCGGTAGCCATTTCTACCTCGCGCTGTACTGGGCACAGGCACTCGCCGCACAGAGCAAGGACAAGGAAATTCAGGCACGCTTCGCCCCGCTGGCCAAGGCACTCGCGGACAACGAAGCGAAGATCGATGCCGAACTGATCGCAGCGCAGGGCAAGCCGGTGGAGATGGGTGGGTATTACCATCCCGATTTCGAAAAGGTCTCCAAGGCGATGCGGCCCAGCAAGACCTTGAATGCGGCGTTGGATGCGATTGGACGTGATGCTTGATGACGTAATCATCAAGCGCATTCAATCAAACTAAGAACAACTTCGCCGGACACCACCGGCGGTTTTGATTTTAGGCCCTAAGCGGCATAGCCGAACTAGCCTACCGCCCAAAACAAAAAAGCCCGGCACTTGCGTACCGGGCTTTTATTCATCAAAACCGCGATTAGGCGGCCTGGATGTTTGATGCTTGCTTAC
>JBGSMU010000020.1:0-10079 GCA_041739955.1 Gallionella sp.
TGACCCGTCCTAAACTAGGTTGACAGCAAAACGTCGTTTTTGACCTTGTTCAGGTCAGCAGCTAAAGACGCCTGGTGCACTGCATCAGGCGTTTTGTATTCTAGCGCCAGATGCGGTCGTTCATGGTTGTAGATGTAGATCGATTCCTTGATCATTTTTGCCGCCTCTGCCAAGTTCTTCGGTGTCTGTAGCAGGAACTCATTCTTCAGAATTCCATTCACCCTTTCAGCCAATGCGTTCTGATAACAATCGTATCCATCTGTCATTGAGCACGTGATCTCATGTTTCTCGTGGATTCGTTGGTAGAAGCTGGAACAATACTGTATCCCTCTGTCAGAGTGATGGATCAGTCGGGCATGGGTCTTTCGACCTTTGATCGCCATCTTCAGCGCCATGCTCACTTCTTCCGTTTGCAGGCTGTCATGCACGTGATAGCCCATGATGCGCCTTGAGTAAGCATCTGTGACCAAGCTCAGATAAGCGAACTTCTCATGGGTCGGAACGTAAGTGATGTCCGCTACCCAGACTTCCTCTGGCCTATTTACAATCACCTTATCCGGCCCATCCTTCAGCAGGTTGGGATGCTTATGGAAGCGGTGATGGCTATTCGTCGTCTTGTGATACGCCCGCCTTGTAGGCACGAGTAGGCGGGCTTCCCTCAATACGTCAAACAAACCGTCTCGGCCTAGTTTGATTCCCCGCTCTGAGAATGACCCGCGCAAGAGGTAATGCAGTTTGCGTGTGCCGAGCCTGGGCTGTCGCAATCGCCTCTGTCGTACAAGACTAACCACGATCTCGTCTTGCTCAAGGTGGTGCTGCGCACTGCGTAGTTGCTTGTAATACGCTTGTCGACTGATGCCGTAATAGTGGCAGGCCGCCGAGATGCTCAAGCCTTCGACTTGGCCTTGCTCGATGACCTGCCTAAAGGCTTTTTTGGGATTCTGATCCCATACTCGTTCTTGATCACATCGAGCATGGCTTCGAATAACCGCGCCTTCTCATTCGCTTCTTTGAGCTGGACTTCTAATTCCTTGATTCGTTGGTCTGGCGTCTGTGGCAGCGTTGGATCACTCATCTGGCTATCCTTCGACAAGGTGGGTGACTGATTATGCCAGTCCAGCCGACCATGCTTGCGCAGCCAGCTCAAAACGGTCGAACGACCCTGTATCCCATAGCGATATTGAGCCTGCTTGTAGCTCATCTCGCCTTTTTCAACTTGATCTACGACGCTCAATTTAAAAGCCAGCGTGTAGTCTCGTTGACTCCGTCTTCCCCCTGTTTCCATTTGACACTCCTTTCGTCATTACAAAAAGTGTCAACTTATTTCAGGACGGGTCAATTATTCAATTTATTTCACAATTCTCAGTTGGGGTTTATTTGACTGGGGTTTGTCAACGCTTGAGTCTGTTGTTGGAGGCGGTTGTTGCGGGTCAGCCCCCCCCTGGAATACCAGCCCTTGTCCAGTTTCCTTGGCAAATATTCCTATAACAGCGACTACAGGAACCATCAAATCGAACGGAGCACCACTAAAACGCCCCGTGCAAGTAATCATTTCGTTTCCCATCAACAAATTGCGTACCGCATCTGAACTCAAATTCAAAATAATTTCCCCATCTTTCACGTGTGAAAGGGGTACTTCAGTGTGTTCATCGATACGAACCGCAAGATATGGAGTCAATCCGCTATCCACACACCACTCGTAAATAGCACGGATCAAATAGGGTCGTGTGGATAAATCACTCATACCGATCAATAGCTATAAGGAAAAACCTGAGTGGACAAGTACGAAAAAGGCCAAGCAAAGGTTACACAAAAAACATAACCTTGATTTGGATTACTTTCGCATTGCCCTTTCGGAAGCAGTCAGGGCATCAATAAATCCTTGACGGGAAAACAGTCGTTCAGCATATTTCATCAATGGCGCAGAATCTTTGCCCATTTGGATACCATAATGCTCCAGTCTCCATAACAGAGGAGCAATGGCCACATCCAGCATTGAAAACTCATCCCCAAGCAAGAATTTCTGCTGGGTAAGTATATGAGAAAGCTGTGTCAAATTATCCCGAATCACAGCTCGTGCCTTGTCAGCTGATTTGGCGACTCCATGTTCTATCTGATCGACCTGGCTATAAATCTCTTGCTCGAAACGATGCAGAAACAAGCGTGCACGGCCTCGCATTACCGGATCCGGGGGCATCAATTGCGGATGCGGAAATCGCTCATCAATGTATTCATTGATAATATTGGCTTCATACAAGACGAGGTCCCGCTCAACCAGAACTGGCACCTTGCCATATGGGTTTATTGTTGCCACATCTTCCGACTTATGCATCAGATCGACATCAATAACCTCAAAATCCATGCCCTTTTCATGCAGCACGATACGACAGCGATGACTATATGGGCACACAGTCCCTGAATACAACCTCATCATTTGATACTACCCCTTAATCAGCTGCATGCGCTGCATCTGTATTCGTACAAGAAAATAACCAATCGTGCCAACTATTCCACTGACAACTATGGTTGCAACAATCGGGTAGGAACCAGTACCATCAATTCCAGCGATCCAAACATAACGCTCAAAGAGCGTGCCCAGAATGATACCTGCTGCGACCGTTTTGATCACTGTTGCATTGTGTCTTGGCTTCGGGAAGCAGAAAGTTGCAAAAGGGATGACGAATTTCAAGGCAAGTACAGACCACCAGATGAAGGTGTAATCACCATCCTGCATAGCAAACAGACGGTCTGTCTCATCAGGTATATTTCCATACCAGATGGTCAGGTACTGAGCATCAAATGTATAAATCCACAAAAGTGTGAACGCGAACATCATTTGAGCCAGATAATTGTATATGTAATCCGGAATGGGTTTCGAGAGTTTTTTGCCGTTATTCAAGGCGCCTACCCAAATCGCCAAAAATGCCAGAAACATTCCAAAATTGCTGACGAACTGCTGCAAACCATAAATCGCACTGTGCCAGTGCGGCACCAGAGTCATCTCAAAGTCCCAAGCGACCATCGTACTGTAAAGTACGAAGAAGAACGGTACCCAAGTCGCGATACTGTGAAATCTTTCAGCATCTTCCGGACTGCGGTTACAAACCAACTGGCGCTGGATGAATTCCCAGTAAAGCCCCATCATGAAAATCATGCCGGCAACTTCACGTGTAATCAGCCAAGAGGGATGATACCAGCCTGGCATATGGGCCTCATGTGTTTCTGGATGGGACCACCAAGGAAATGTATGCTCCCCGCCTATTAAAAGGATAATCAACAAAATAAATGCCAATGGGAACAAGGCGTATAGCGACGCCACCAGATGCCGCACCTCGATACGCCATTTGGCATTAACCAAATGCAGCACCGAACATAAAGCCACACCGCTTAATGCCAATGACAGCACAACCACGAAGTTTACGGTCAAGACCGCCCAGTTACTGTATTCAAACATGTCAGCAATCTCCTATTTTGCCTGGGCCGTAGCTTGGCCACTTTGCAATACCTTGCGCACGTAATTGACCACATGCCACCGTTCTGTCGAAGACAGATCATTTGCGTAGCTGGGCATCACTGCACCTCCTAACGTCATGTATCCCCAGATGTAGCCATCAGGATATTCTTTAGGATCCCAAGAGTGCATCTGGCTTGTGGATGTCAGGTTCCATGGTTGCATTATCAACTTGGCACCTACCAGCCCGTCCCCCGTGCCAGATTTTCCGTGACATGGCACACAGTAGATTGAAAACAGGTGCTTTCCGGTTGCTACCGACGTTGCATCTGCAGGAACTGGATTATGCATACTACGGGCATCTTCCATATCTCGAACAAATACTGTTGTACCGGCAACTGGCACAGAGCGAGCAGGGAAGGGTTTCATTCCCATATTGTTTACGCTCTCCTGTGGTTTGGTGCTTACCTGATTAGCCATATCCTGCGACCATGGCCATGCTTGCGCCATCATCGGCGTCAACAACAAAGCAATTGCTAAGGATAGTTTCTTCATTTCCCCGCCTCTTCCTGGATCTCCAAAGCCTCATGATTGAGGAATACTTTTTTAATATTTGCTATCGCTGATTCATCCGCCTTAACCAAAATACCAATCTGGTCTTCAGACACCATCGAACTATATAAAGGGGAACGCTTGGCGGGCAATCCTGCACAAATCAGAAAACCCAGGATACTGATGAATACACCACCAAGTATGAACATCTCATAGGTCAGAATAAAATTGGGTGGTAGCGGCACGATTGGTTTGCCGCCTTTCATTTGTGCATAAAAGTTTGCTTGCGCCCCGGAAATCAACCAAAAACCCAGCAACCCCCCCATCAATGCGCCACCCAATGTAAACCATTGCACTTTGGCAGGGCGCTCGCCCAAGACAACTTCTACCTCATGATGTTCTATGGGAGATTTTAGAGTCAGGTCATCAAAATTGAAACCCTGAATGTTTGCTGCACGCAATTCGTAAATCACCGCTTCGGCATCTTCGAAATTGCTGAACATTGCAAGAATATGACGTTTGCTCATGATTAATGCGCTCCCTGCTCTGCAGTTTCATCCTTTTTCAGGTGCAAACTACGGTGATAAACCATCTCTTTAACTTCATACATAGACACTGAAGGGAATACCTTGCAGAAAATCATAAAGAGTAAAGTGAACCATCCAAAACTTCCGAATACCATACCCCATTGAACCAGGCTGGGCCATTGGTCATGATCCCATGTCCAAGGATAATATCCATGTGAAAATGTAGGCGAGACTATCATCCAGCGCTCAAGCCACATGCCCAGATTCAGCAACAGTGACACAACCAGCAAGACTGGAATATTTGTCTGAAATCGTTTGATGGCAAGAATGAGCGGAACAATGGATCCGCAGAAAATCATCCCCCACCACGCAAACGAATAAGGGCCTGTCATTTTCTGGATCAACACATCCTTCGATGCTCCATCGTGGCTATACCAGACAGAAGCAAACTCCACCGCATTCAGATATGTCCATACCATTGCAATCGCGAAGGTCAAGCGAACGGTCTTTTTCAAGATCGGCAAAGTCATGTATTCCTCGAACTTGAACACATATCGCAGAATTATAAACAGTGTAATGATCGCAGCACAGCCGGAATAAAGTGCGCCGGCCACAAAGTATGGAGGGAACGATGTGACGTGCCAGCCAGGCTGTTGCGACATGGCAAAGTCTGATGCCACGATGGAATGCACCGATACCGCGAGAGGAATCAGAAAACAAGCGACAGTCAGATAAGTAACGCGGAAGTTACGCCATTGACGATCAGTCCCCTCCCAGCCCAATGAGAGCAATGTATATAACTTTTTACGCCATCCTGGATGCAGATGATCGCGGCAAATCGCCAAGTCGGGAATCATCCCTACATAAAGGAATATCACTGACGAGCTCAGGTAGGTAAAGATCGCCATCGCATCCCATAGCAAGGGGGATTGGAAGTTTGGCCAGATTCCACGCTCATTCGGATAAGGAAGCGAGTAGTAGAACTGCCACAAACGCCCGATGTGAACCATCACAAACAATCCCGCAGTCATCAGCGAAAAAGTTGTCATTGCCTCTGCAAAACGATAGATCGGCTTACGCCAGTCCGCGTGCATCAGGTGCAGAATCGCGGACAGCAATGTCCCGGAGTGGCTCATACCAATCCAGAATATGAAGGTGGCAATATAAAGCCCCCAAACATGCGGATTATCGAGATTTGCAACACCCATACCTGTTCGGTACTGATAAACCTCGCAACCTATGCCCACACCAAAGACTGCAAGAGCAGCAAAAATAATCACCCAATATAGCTTCCTTGGGTTCTCCAAACTCTTCAGCACATCGCCGTTAATCTTTGCCCAAGCTATATCTTCGCGGATATCTTTTTCCATTGTCCCATCCCTTTACTATTGCTTCAGATAGCGCTTTCGCGCACGCGTTCCAGATACATGACCGATGGATAAGGACGTAATTCCTCCAGAATCCGGTAGCCTCGCAATTCGCTCGCACCTTCACTCTTGTCCTTCTCCTGCTTATCTTTTTCCAGCTCGACCTGCTGAGCTTTCCACTGCAAGTGAACTTTAGCTTCGGGATTGACGAGATTACCAAATGAAATCGCGTTCGTCGGACAAACCTGCTGACATGCCGTTTGCACTTCACCCTCCCTAACGATGCGCCCCTCGCCTTTGGCGGTCACTTTGGCTGCACTCAGGCGCTGCACGCAGAAAGTGCACTTTTCCATTACGCCCTTACCGCGCACCGTAACATCAGGGTTCAGTTGCTGAGTCATTTCGGCTGGCCAGACATTGTCCGTAGTCGGGTAGTCATACCAGTTAAAGTAACGCACCTTGAATGGACAGTTCGCTGAACAATATCGCGAACCGATACAGCGGTTGTAAATCTGTGAATTCAAACCATCTGCCGTATGGTTGGTGGCAGCAACAGGGCATACAGTCTCGCAAGGTGCAGCCTCGCACTGCTGACACATCATCGGAAGGAACTGCACACCCTGATCAGGAAATTCGCGACCATCCTCATCCCAATAACGCTCGATACGCATCCAGTGCATGGATTGACCATGCAGATATTTCTCTTTGCCTACAACTGCCAAATTGTTCTCCGCATAGCAGGCAACGCTGCATGCGTTACAGCCTGTGCAAGCGTCAAGGTCAATTGCCATCGCCCACTTGTATGGATCATGCGGCTTGTCATCGACCGGATGGAAATGACGATACTTAGCCCAGTCCTCTAATAAATTAGTTACCGACATACCTTAAACCTCCTCCGATAAATCAATATCATCGGTAGACACACGCACGGCAATTTTTTTGCCCATTTGCTTGCCGCCTGCCGCACCCTCATCCTTGACCACGATAACGCGCTGCGCGGTCTTTGTAATCTTGACACAGGTCTCATGCATCGCCAATTCACCGGTCTCCTCGTCAAAAACCGCATCCAGAATCTGGAAAGGGTTCACGCCATACCCCTTGGCATAACGCCCCATAGCTTCATGGCCCCTGCCAAGGGGGATGGAAATCGATTCAGGATGAATACCAGGGAACAAGTAAGCCTGTGCTTTGATAGCGCCGGTTTTGGAAGCAACCTCAACTATGTCGCCCTCTACGATACCCAGCTCGGCAGCTTTTTTCGGATGTATCTCAACCCACGAATCCCAAACGATCGTTGTTAGCGGGTCCGGTGACTCTTGCAACCATGGCTGATTGGCATGACGACCATCACGCAAGCTTGCAGTTATTCCCGGGATCAGCCTCAATGGATATTGGGTATTTTCTTCAGCTTTAGCTGGAAACTTAATACCGGAAACATTCGACTTTGAGGATAACTTGGCAACAGACCCCTCCAGTTTGATGATGCCCCCGGACAAGGTTTCATTCCAGTAAGTATCATCGTCAACCTTACCGCCACCAAGCGCACCTTTATTTTTCAATACTGCACTACGCAGATAACCGTAAAAATCATCGTATTGCTTGTAATCTTCCCCACGACGCTGCTTTAACAGATCCAGCAAGACATCACCCATTCCGCGTGTATTCGGGTGCAACCTCTCCATCAGCGGCTGCTGAATATTGATTTGAGCGCAAGTAGCCAAATATTCGGGAACCTGCGTACCCCAATCTTCCAGAGCGGAGTTCAATGGCAATACCAGATCTGCCTGCAATGCAGTTTCATCCAGATAATGTGCGAAAGCCACCTTGAAGTCTGCCTTTGCCAAATTTTCTTTGAACTTCATCGCACCAGATGCGGTAAAAACAGGATTGGCCGCATAATTGAAAAGTACCTTGTACTTCCCGTCCGCTAAGCCCTTGTTCAGCGAACTTAAAGCAGCAGTATTCCCAGTTGCAGGGGCCATTTGGGGGAACGGAACATCTTCAGTAACTTCGACTGTTTTTCCGACATTGCCCAATACATGATTCAACAAATTAATGGCTGCGGCATTTTGTGAGCCGTGTTCATATCCCTCGGCAGCACTTCCTGCGAGCACCAGGCTTGGGGAGCGCAATTTCAGCATAGCGGCAATCTTATCGATTTGCCCTGCCGGAACTCCTGTTTGCTTACTGACGCTCTCGCGATCATAGCTCTTTACTAACGACGCGATTTCTCCAGTTGCTGTCCCAAGCGCATTGATAATCCCAAGCGCCAATACACCCTCAGTCCCTGGTCGAATCGCCACCCATCGATCTGCATTTGCACCTGTCAAAGTCATCTTGGGTTCGACCTGTATCAATACCCCGCGCTGACCATCCACACCCTTGCGGAACTGGGCATATTGCTGAGAAAAGTGCACAGGAGAAACCCAGCTCCCCAGGAAGTCCGCACCAAAAGACAGAACGACTTTTGCCTTATTGATACTGAAGCGGGGCATTGCCACACCGTAGGACTTTTTGTTAGCCGCGCGCATAACCGCCGGAGCGACCGCCTCGTACACGAAGTGATTCTTGCATCCAAAGCTATCCAGATAATTACCCAGCAACACCTTGAGATGCCCGCTTACACTGCCGGTCAGGAACGCAATCTCCTCCCCGCTCACACCTTTCAGCTTCTCGGCAATCAACTTGTAGGCATCATCCCAGGAAATAGCCTGACCTTGATCACCTTTGCGCAGCAAAGGCTCACGCACGCGATCAGGATTATAGTGATGCTGCACACCCGCCTGCCCAAGACCACACATCTTGCCGCGGTTAATCGTGGAATTCGGATTGCCTTCCAGCTTCAATACCCTACCCTCGCGTACACGACCATTGATACTACAACCAGCATCACACTGCGCACAGGTAGAGTTGTAGTAAACACCGATACTGGGAATAACGTAGTCCGCGGGCTCCGAGTAGGAAACGACTGTTTCCCTGCCGTCTTCCACAGAAGTGTTGCCGCAGCCGCTCAACGCAACCGCCGCACCACCCCAACCCAATACTTTCAGAAAATCACGCCGATCAAAACCACTGTCCATCATCACAACCTCTCCGGAAAATTCTTGAAATGTCATGCCCGCTTACTTGTGGCACTGCCAACAGTCATTAGGGCCGTGAGCCTTGATATCCCCGCCAGAAGCAACAGCTTCGGGTTTATTGAAGTCATACCAATAGGCTTGGTCGCCAACTGGCGTTCCGCCCTCAGCAGTCACCGGGTGTTCTTTCTGGTGGCAACCAGCGCACCATCCCATTGACAGCGCCTTGCTACGACGCGCAACTGTCATTTCCTTCACATCGCCGTGACAATAGCCGCAGGCTTCCTGCGTGGGGCGATTCTGTTGCTCGATAAATCGCTTGATATGTCGCTCATGATTAAAGCGGACGAAGTCCGGCAAATCATGGACTTTCTTCCATGGCATAGGAGTTTTGGCCGCAATCTTTCCGTCAGCGCTGCCCTCCCAATACTCGAAAAGCTTTTTGATACGCGGTGTCTCGCGGACTGACTCAATGCTCTGGTGGCAACCTATGCATTTTTTCAAGGGCGGTATTCCTGCTACCGCGCTCCTTCTTGCGTATGTATGGCAGTACATGCAATCAATCTGCATATCCTTGGCATGACGATTATGGGGAAACTCGATAGGCTGCTCCACCAAAGGCCCCAAACTATCTTCAGTCATGGGTACAGATTGTGCAGCATCGGCAGCATAACCATTCACAGCCGAAAACAGCCCTATCAACAAGACAGACAAATGAAAAATACGGTGCATCGTAAGGACTCCCCCCAGCAAACAAACGACCCCTTGCCAACACTAAGCCGTTGGCCTGATCGAACAGGTAAATCGGATTATTTTTGATGCGGCGTGTCGTAAAACTATAATTATTATCTGCATCTTTTTTCTGCCTGTAACAAGCGCAGCACGACCACACGGACGAATAATGTCTAGTCTGAAAAATAAAGTCAACACTGAAACTGAACATTCAATTCAGCCACCCCAAAAAACTTATACGCAGCATAAAATTACAGTATTCACTAATATAGCGGCTGGGGCGTGTTCAGAATACAAGCCACAGATTAAGTATGCATTCGGGGAGTGACCATAAAATGAAAGAAGAGCAATCAGTACTGGATTTTTTTTCACA
>JBGSMU010000027.1:0-5805 GCA_041739955.1 Gallionella sp.
TTCTACCCCTTCAACGCCTTCCGATCCCTGCTCGGGATCGCTGGCGATGTCACTGCCCCGACCTACGCAGAGCTTTACTCCGTAAAATCACGAAACACTACATCTGGTAGGTGTCTGTGACAACCGGATAAGCACGCATGATTCGTACAGCAACAGGTGTGACAGGCGCGCTCGCCACGCTGGCCAGCCTGGCGATGATCAATGCAAAGACCGCGCTCGATGTCTGGTGGGAAATGTCGGCGATCTTTGGAGGCGGCATGCTTGGCCTGTTCCTTTCAGCAGTCTTGATGCCCAAACTGAAATCACAACAAGCGCTTGTGGCCACTCTTGCAGGTTTGCTGTTTGTCGCCTGGGCGACCGCCAGCAAACTCTGGTTTGCCGACTCGGGTTGGGGATTCGGTCTGCATACCATGATGATAGGGGTGATTGGCACGCTGCTGATTGTCGCCACGTCGTATCTTCTTCAACTCAGTTCGCGCGATTAATTCGCTTTAACGTGCCACCGGCAACTCATTCCACTGCGTCGTATAGGCAGGGCTCCGGTTGCCATTCTTCATCTTCCAGCCTTGCGCTGTGCCATTGCTGGCCAGTTTGAGCGTACCGCTCCCCATCTTTAAATTGATCTGATCGAGTGCGCTCATCAATCTTTTGGTCTTTGGTAAATCGAGCGGGGCTGCAAACAAATCACCCTGAATGATTCCCGCGGGGGTTATCTCCGATAGCATCACCCCCGCCTTCTGGTAACGATAGCCTTCCCGGTAGATCACGCGCAAACCGGTCAACACGGCATCAACCAGCGCACAGGTATCGTTGGTCGCAACCGGCAATCCGACCATCATCCCCGGACTGTATTGCGGCTCGCCATCCTTGTGCGGGTTGGTACGGATATACACATAGGCCATGGCCGCGACAGAATCCTGTTTGCGCAGCTTCTCTGCAGCACGGGACATATATGCGCTGACCGCTTCCTCCAGTTCATGCAACCCGGTGACATAGCGCCCGAAACTGCGCGAACTGATGATCTGCTGTTTCGCCGGTGCCACATCCACCGTATCGATACAGGGCTCGCCGCGCAGCTCGCGCACGGTACGTTCCATTACCACGCCGAAATGGCCGCGCAGCCTGGCGACATCGAAGTCGCGCAACTGTTTGACCGTCTGTATCCCGCCGGCTTGAAGCTGTGCATTCAGCTTGTGTCCGATACCCCACACCTCACCCACTTCGATGCCGGCGATTATCTCGTCGAGCTGCCTTGAGGACATGGCGGTGAAATCGCACACGCCATCATATGCAAGGCGCTTCTTTGCGACATGGTTGGCCAGCTTGGCGAGCGTCTTGGTCGGGGCGATGCCGACACAGACGGGCACCCCCACCCATTGTTTGATGCGCTGCCGGATCGCCTGTCCCGTTTGCGTAAGGTCGCCAGCCATACCCGTCATATCGAGAAAGCATTCGTCGATGCTGTATATCTCCTGTCGCGGGCTGAAGTCGCCCAGCACCGACATCACCCGGTTCGACATATCGGCATACAGGGCATAGTTGGATGAAAGCGCGATGATGCCGTGTTTGCGCGCCAGTACTTTCAGTTTGAACCACGGCCCGCCCATCGGCACGCCCAGCGCTTTGACCTCAGCACTGCGCGACACCACACAACCATCGTTATTGGAAAGCACGACGACCGGCACGTCTTCAAGTTTCGGGTTGAACACCCGTTCGGCACTGACGTAGAAATTGTTCACGTCGACCAATGCGAGAATCCCCGTGGAAGGCATGGTTGAAAGCGCCGTGACTACTTTACGGAGTGCAGCGCACTGGTGACCACGCCCCATATGACCAGATCCTGCCCTTCCTTGCACAGGATAGGTGCATATTTCGGATTCTCGGCATGCAGTTCCGCGACATCGTTACGCAACACCAGACGTTTGACCGTCAGATCGCCGTCGATCACCGCCACCACCACTGAACGGTTCACCGCCTCGAGCGACCTGTCCACCACGATGATGTCGCTATCGTGGATGCCGGCGTTGATCATCGAGTCGCCTTTGACACGCAGGAAGAACGTGGCGGCTTTGTTCTGTACCAGCAACTGGTTTAGATCAAGCCGGTCTTCCACATAATCATCGGCAGGCGACGGGAAGCCGGCCGGGACTTTATATCCGTACAGCGGAATGTGCTGCAATGGTGCCCGCCGGCTGGGACGCCACTTTGATAGCACACCGTTTTTGGTGTGATGACCCCGCGTGACTGCCCGGTAATTTGCATCGTTTCTCATGCATAGAACTTTATAGAACGAACGTTCTATTGTCAATTTGACCAGAAAAAAATCCCAATGTATTGAGTACCGGCATCTCATTGAAACCGGGGTATCCGCACGGAATACCCCCCGGAACATTTGCCTTTATCCATGGTTTCTGTTGAAATTCTAATCCTGAATAAATCACTCAACTGTTTCGCTCATGCCTGTACCAACCACGCCGGAATCACGGCGTCAAACCCTGTTCAACGCGCTACGCGTATTGTTGCCCGCCGCATCTGTATTGACCGATGCCGAGGATCTGCGTCCGTTCGAATGCGACGGTTTGTCGGTATACCGCCGCTTGCCGCTGGTGGTGGTGTTACCGGAGACGGTAGCGCAAGTGCAAGCCATCGTGCGCTTGTGCGGCGAACTGGAAATCCCGGTCGTGGCGCGCGGTGCGGGCACCGGCCTCTCGGGCGGGGCATTGCCGCTGGCGGACGGTGTACTGCTCAGTCTGGCGAAATTCAACCGGATCCTGAATGTGGATGTCACCAACGCGATGGCTACCGTGCAGCCCGGCGTGCGCAATCTGGCGATCTCGCAGGCAGTCGCCGAATATGATCTGTACTATGCGCCGGATCCTTCCTCGCAGATCGCCTGCACCATAGGCGGCAACGTTGCGGAAAATTCCGGCGGCGTGCATTGCCTCAAATACGGCCTCACGGTGCACAACATCCTGCAACTCAAAATGGTAACGATGGAAGGCGAACTGCTCACCATCGGTGCAGAAACGCTGGACTCGCCGGGCTACGATCTGCTGGCACTGATGACCGGCTCGGAAGGCATGCTCGGCATCATCGTCGAAGTCACGGTAAAGCTGCTGCCCCGGCCCGAACGTGCGCAGGTGATACTCGCGGCATTCGACGATGAGGTGAAAGCGGGTGAAGCGGTCGGCGCGATCATCGCGGCGGGCATCATCCCCGCGGGTCTGGAGATGATGGACAAACTCGCGATACAGGCGGCGGAAGATTTTGCGCATGCCGGTTATCCGCGGGATGCGGCGGCGATCCTCTTGTGCGAACTGGACGGCACGAACGCCGAAGTCTCCGAACACGTCATGGCGGTGCGCGAAGTGTTGCGCCTGAGCGGCGCCACCGAAGTGCGCACCGCGGTAGATGAAGCCGAACGGCAACTGTTCTGGAAGGGCCGCAAGTCGGCCTTCCCGGCCGTGGGGCGCATCTCGCCGGACTACTATTGCATGGACGGCACCATCCCGCGCCGCGAGTTGCCCCGCGTGTTGCGGCAAATCGCCATGTGGTCGGAAGAATATGGCTTGCCGGTGGCGAACGTGTTCCACGCCGGTGACGGCAACATGCACCCGCTGATCCTGTTCGACGCCAACAAGCCCGGTGAACTCGAACGTACCGAGGAATTCGGGCGGAAGATACTGACGCTGTGCGTGGAAGTCGGCGGCACCATCACCGGCGAGCATGGCGTCGGCATGGAGAAAATAGACACGATGTGCGTGCAGTTCCGGTCCGCGGAGTTGCAGCAGTTCCACGCGGTGAAGCATGCCTTCGACCCGCGCGGCCTGCTCAATCCCGGCAAGGCAGTGCCCACCCTGCATCGCTGCGCCGAGTTCGGCGCGATGCATGTACATCACGGACAGCTCTCACATCCAGAACTGGAGCGGTTCTGATGCGCGACACGGACATCAGCGCTGCACTGCAGCAACAGGTACAGCAGGCGATACAGGATAGCGCGCAGCTCAACATCTGCGGCGGCAACAACAAGATGTTTCTGGGGCGCGAACCGGCAGGACGCCCTCTCGATGTCAGCAAACATTGCGGCATCATCAACTACGACCCGCGCGAGCTTGTCATCACCGCGCGCGCAAGCACGCCCATGATCGAGATCGAAGCCGCGCTCGCCGAATCCGGACAGATGCTGGCATTCGAGCCACCCCATTTCGGCGCGACGGCGACACTGGGCGGCACTATAGCCTGCGCCCTGTCCGGTGCCCGCCGTCCCTTTACCGGTTCGGCGCGTGATTTCACACTGGGTTGCAAGCTGTTGAATGGACGCGGCGAAATATTAAATTTCGGCGGACAAGTGATGAAGAACGTCGCGGGATACGACCTGTCACGTTTAATGGTGGGTGCTTACGGCACCCTCGGGGTGCTGCTGGAGCTCAGCCTGAAAGTGTTACCCCGCCCGGCATCCAGCCAGACGATCATGTTCGAATCCAGCCCCGGTCAGGCGATTGCCAAGATGAGTGCACTACTGTCCCAGCCCTACCCGGTCGATGCGGCCTGCTTCCACGGCGAATTGCTGCACCTGCGGCTGAGCGGCAGCGAGCAGGCTGTGAAACACGCCAGAATGCAATTGGGCGGCGAGATGATGCACGACTGCGCCACCTTCTGGCGCGAAGTCAACGAACACCGGTTGACCTTGTTCACTGCCGCACCCACGCTGTACAGGATCATGGTCAAACCCTCTACCCCGCCGCTGGATATCGCCGGAAAATGGCTGCTTTCCTGGGGGGGAGCACAGCGCTGGCTGGCCAGCGACGCACCTCTTGCGACGATACGTGAACAGGTCGCCAAAGTCGGCGGACATGTCACCCAGTTTCGCGGCGGGGATCGCAACGGCAACGTCTTTTCCCCGCTTGCACCGGCAGTGTTGACGTTGCACCAGCGCCTGAAAGACAGCCTCGACCCGCACGGGATATTCAATCGCGGGCGGATGTATGCGGAGATCTGACTGACATGCAGACCTCCCTCTCGCCTGAGCTGCTGAAAAATCCGTCCATCGCAGAGGCCGATGCGATCCTGCGTTCCTGTGTGCATTGCGGATTTTGCACCGCGACCTGCCCGACCTACCAGCTGCTGGGCGATGAGCTGGACAGCCCGCGCGGACGCATCTACCTGATCAAGGAAATGCTTGAGGGCAACTTGGCGAGCGAGAAGACGCGTTTGCATCTGGATCGCTGTCTCAGCTGCCGCTCATGTGAGACCACCTGTCCATCCGGCGTGCAATATGGACATCTGCTCGACATCGGACGGCAGGAGATCGAACGGCGCACAGAGCGTCCTTTGGCACAGAAACTGATCCGGCGCGCGCTACTCGCGGTGTTGCCGCACCCAAGTCGTTATGCTTTTGCGATGAGCCTGGCACGCTTGGTCAAGCCCTTGCTTCCCGCCACCATGCGCCAAAAGATCCCTGCACGCCAGACCAATTCAGTCCGCCCCCGGGTTCTCCGCTCGCGCAAGATGCTGTTATTGGAAGGCTGTGTGCAGTCGGTCTCCACGCCTGAAACCAATTCAGCTGCGGCGCGGGTACTGGACAAGTTCGGCATCAGTCTGATCAGCGCCCCCCAGGCCGGATGCTGTGGTGCGCTGCACCAGCATTTGTCCGAAACCGAGGCAGCCCTAGTGCCATGTAACATTATTTATTTCGCATCGTAGAGCCCTGTGGCATACTGGTGAAACCCTTAATCAAAGGAGGTCACCATGTCACCGAGATACCGGGTAACACTTACCGAGCAAGAGCGCAGCGAACTTGATACA
>JBGSMU010000065.1:0-11614 GCA_041739955.1 Gallionella sp.
CACTGTTCTACCCCCATCCTAACCTTCCCCCTCCAAGGGGGAAGGAATGTGTATCGTGCTTAGCCCAATACTTAGGAGTTCTATCAGAGCCTGTCGCACCATGTGTGGAGGGCTTAATCAGTGTTTCTCTGAATGCCGTAGTTGAAGTTTGTAGGAGCGGGCCATGCCCGCGAATCGCCTGGTCGCGGGTATGACGGCTTATTCAGCGTTCTCCTGAAAAGGTCGCAGCCTCGTCTGCTATCATCGCGCCCATGCTCAATATCCAGAATCTGTCCTACCTGCAAGGCGGCAACCCGCTACTTCATAATGTGAATCTGCAGGCGTTTGCCAATCAGCGCATCGGCCTGGTCGGCAAGAACGGCTGCGGAAAATCCACGCTATTCCGCCTGATACGGGGTGAGATCAAGCCCGACAGCGGCGAGGTATCGCTGCAGTCCGGCAAGACGATCGCGTACGTCGAGCAGGAGATCGCCAACTCCGATCAACCCGCGCTGGAATTCGTACTCGATGGCGATGCGGAACTGCGCCGGCTGGAAACCACATTGGCGCGCGAAGATCACGATGCCGCCTGGTTCGATGCGCAGCAGCGCTTTGAAGGTATCGACGGCTATGGCGCCAAGGCGCGCGCCGCGCAACTGTTGAACGGACTGGGCTTCGCCAACGACACGCTGGAGCGCCCGGTCAGCAGCTTCTCCGGCGGCTGGCGCATGCGGCTGAATCTGGCGCGTGCGCTGATGCATCGGGCCGATCTGTTGTTGCTGGACGAGCCCACCAATCACCTCGACCTTGAAGCCATTCTCTGGCTCGAACAATATCTGGCACGCTACCCCGGCAGTATCTTGCTGGTCTCGCATGACCGCGAATTCCTCAATGCCTGCGTCAACCGCATCGCCCATGTGCACGATCAGGCGATCGATTGTTACACGGGTGACTACGATGACTTCGAACGCGCCCGTGCGGAAAAGATCGCGCAGCAGAATCAGGCGTTCAACAAACAGCAGGAAAAGATCGCGCATCTGGAAGACTTCGTGCGCCGCTTCCGCGCCCAGGCTACCAAGGCCAAGCAGGCACAAAGCCGCATCAAGGCACTCGACCGGATCACGCGCATCGCCGCCGTGCATGTCACCGATGGGCATTTCGAACTAGAGATAGAAGCGCCGGAACGCAGCCCCGATCTGTTGATGCGGGCGGAAAAGATGGGCTTCGCCTATGGCGATAAATCACTGTTCAAGAATATCGGGCTGGTGTTGCGTGCCGGTGCACGCATCGCGTTGCTCGGCCCGAACGGTGCGGGGAAATCGACACTGATCAAACTGCTGGTGGGCGAATTGCGCCCGACTTCGGGCACGCTGGAGATCACTCCCGATATCCGCATCGGTTACTTCGCCCAGCATCAACTGGAAAATCTCGACAGTGCTGCCACGCCGCTGCAACACATGGAACGCGTTGCGCCCAAGGAAACGACGCTGGCGCTGCGCTCGTTTCTCGGGCGTTTCGGTTTGGCCGGAGACAGTGAAGACCGTCCCGTGGCAAGTTTTTCCGGAGGTGAAAAAAGTCGTCTCGCGCTCGCCCTGATCGCATGGCAGAAGCCGCACCTGCTGCTGCTCGACGAACCCACCAACCACCTCGACCTGGACATGCGCGACGCACTCACCATCGCTCTCGAGGAGTACACCGGGGCGGTCGTCATCGTGTCACACGACCGTAGCCTGATTCGCGCCGTAGCCGATGAGTTATGGCTGGTTGCGGATGGCGAGGCCAAGTTGTTCGATGGCGATCTGGAAGACTATAAGAGCTGGATCGAATCCCGCCGCCCGCGCGAAGCTGTCGCCCAGCCGCAAGCGGAAAAGCCGCGCGTACAAAATACGCCCAAGCCCAACCGCAAAGCGCTGCAGTCCAAACAAACCAAACTCGAAGCCGCACTGGCCAGCGCCCAAGCAGAACTGGCTGCGGTCAACCGGCAACTCGCCGACTCAGCCACCTACGCCACCCTTGATCGCACCAAGATCAGCGAACTCAACACCGTACATGCCAATCTGGAAGCGAAAGTGGCCGAGCTGGAAGAAAGCTGGCTGGAATTGGAAATGGCGATGGAAGCATGAGGCGCAAGTCTTGATGTCAGCGTGATAACAGGTTGGCGGTGATACCAAGTAATAAAGACTCCCGGAAAAAGTGTGTCCAATGCTTTGCCAGCGGTTGCTTAGTGCTGCCGAGGCAATGAATCGTGAAGTACCGACATTTGACCTGAATGAACTCACACCGATTTTTCGACCCTAAGGATTGCTGCCGGGAGTGTGAGGTGACGATGTGTCTGGAAGTTACTGATGCACAAGGAGAAGCCGGCAATAATGCACTTGATGGATAGTGTTTTTGACTTGAGTACTTATGGGATTCCGTAAATAATTCGGGCGTTGACGGCCAATATTGGAATGAGGACATTTTGAAAGCACCATCGAAACCGAGCAACGAGGCCGAACGGATGGAGGCGTTACGTTCACTCAACATGCTGGATACGCCCCCGGAGGAACGTTTTGACCGTCTTACGCGTATGGCTAAAAGGCTGTTCGGTGTTCCTGTCGCGCTGGTTTCGCTGGTGGACGAGGAGCGTCAGTGGTTCAAGTCCAATATCGGATTGAACATCAGGGAAACATCGCGTGACGATTCGTTTTGCGGTCACGCCATTCTGGGTGAAGATGCTTTCGTTATTAACGATGCAAAATCGGATGCGCGGTTCGCGGACAATCCGCTTGTACTGGGCGACCCGAATTTCCGTTTTTATGCGGGCATCCCGCTCAGGACAGCCGACAATCTCAAGCTGGGGACATTGTGTATCGTCGATTACCGGCCGCGTGAATTGGAGCCGGAGGATGTTAATGCCCTGGGCGATTTGGCGGCCATGGCCTCCGAGGAGCTTAATGCTGTCAAGCTGGCAACGCTGGACGAACTGACGGGCATCTCGAACCGGCGCGGTTTCATGAAACTGGGGCGCTACTGCATCGCCTACAGTAACCGGCACAAAATTCCCGCATCGTTGGTATTCATGGACCTCAACAAGTTCAAGCCTATCAACGACAATTTTGGCCACGCCGAAGGTGATCGGGCGCTGGTCACTTTCGCCGACCTGATGAAGCAGACCTTCCGCACTTCAGACCTGGTGGCGCGCCTCGGCGGCGATGAGTTTGCCGTGCTGCTGGTGAACAGTAACAAGGCATTGACAGAGGAACTGATCGGTCGCTTCAGGGAATCACTCGACAAGATCAATCAAGAGAGGGCGCGCGGATACGAAATTGCTTTCTCGGCAGGAATCGTCGAGTTCGATCCCGACAGGCATTCATCGATAGATGCGTTGCTCAAGGAAGGCGACAAATTGATGTATGCCGTCAAGCAGGGCGGCAGATGAGGGTCTAATCAGGTTTTTTGAAGCCGCCTCTGTTGGTCGAGAAGCGCAAATTCTCCTCAGAATCCCGATCCCGGTTGTTTCAGAAACTCGATCTCTTCAGGGGTGGAGTCTCTGCCCAGGATACTGTTCCGGTGCGGATAACGACCAAATCTTTCAATAATGACCTTGTGCTTCAATTCGAAATCGAAACTGTTCTGGTTGCCATTGTTGAGGAACAATTCTGTGGCGACCTCATGTATCGGTAGCGATTCGCTATGCATGAATGGCATATAGAGGAAACTGCGCTCTGTGGCATTCAATGACTGGTCTGCGCCAATCGAGACGGCTTCCTGTGCCAGCGCAAGTGCGATGGCATCGTGGGCGAATGAGCGCGGATCGCCCCTGAACATATTGCGCGAAAACTGATCGAGCACGATCACCTCGGCCAACCTGCCGTGTGCATCCTTGCGCCATCCGTACAGTTCGCAAAGCGTCGCGCGGTGATGGACTTCCGCAAACCGTTCGGTGATCAGCCGGTCGAGCTGCTCATCCTTTTTCCACCATTGGGAAGGTTGAAGTTCTTCGAACCAGAATTTAAGTATCTCTTGGTACATATTCTCGCTCCTTCGGAATTAAAGGTTCAGGCACGCATTATTTTCAATGAGACAAGGGGTGGAGCACAATGCATTCGTGCAAGATGCAAGGCATCAATCACCCCTGCCAACCCGATAGGTTGTCTGCACAAACTCAAACCCAAAAACAGTCGTACTCTCATGGGTCAACCGGATGTCTCTGTTGCCGGTGCCGGAGAGCGGGATACTATCGCCGAGGATGACGCTGACCAGCGTAATGCTCACACTGCCTGCTATCATCGTCCTCCTCTTCCGCACCGTCCGGGTTGCGAGGGTGGCTAACCTGAAATGAAGCGTAAACCATGAAACCGTATTTGACTGAAAGTGACGGCATCCTCACGTTGCAGTTTGATGAGTGGTCCACACAAAGCGAGATGAGTATCGATGATACGGATGAGCTGATCATCCCTTATACCCGGGTCATCATGAGTTTTTTGTTGCTGGAACCTTCGCCCGGTCATGTCGCGATGATCGGGTTGGGTGGCGGCTCGTTGGCGAAATACTGCTACCGCTATTTGCCGGATACTGGGATCACCGCTATCGAGATCAGTCCCGATGTGATCGCACTGCGCAACGAGTTTGCCATCCCCGCTGATGATGCGCGCTTTCGGGTGTTGCTGGGAGACGGGGCAGAGTGGGTGACTGATGCTGCCAGTCAGCCGGATGTGCTGATCGTGGATGGGTTCGATGCGGATGGTTTGCCCGCCCAGTTGAGCAGTCAGGGGTTTTACGACGATTGTTTTGCCGCGTTGGCCGACAACGGCATCATGGTCGTCAATATGTGGAAAGGTTATCCGCACTACGATGATTTTGTCGCGCGCATCAGCAACAGTTTTGCCGGGAACAGCTTGATCGTGGATGCACAGGATGGCTTCAACCATATCGTGCTCGCCGTGAAGAATACCTCGTTCCCGCCTTCTGCCTCCACGATTCGACACCACGCCAAACTGTTGGGCCAGACGCACCCCCTGAACTTTCAGGCGCTGGCCAACATGCTGGTGCGGGTCCTGCCCAAAAGTGATGATTGATCAGCGGCAATCAACGGGGGCGGCATCGAATCGAGTTGCTGCACCGGATATGTCTGGTGATCGCAGTTCTTCTCGTCTTTGAAGTTGATATGCCAGTGCGTGCCAACGCAGAACGGCTTGTTCGACGATTATCCGCTCACCTGCCAGAATGAACGCAAAACCACTTTGCGAACCTGGGGGGTGCGGAAAGATGAATGTGGTAACGATGCGTCTGGATGAGGCGGATGGGCAAGGAGAAATGCGGAGACCAAGGGGCGGCATGAGCCATCCCCAGTGAGGCCGGTCAGAGCACTTTCACCTGCACCAACTCATCCCCGTTCGGGTCGGTCACGTGCACCGCGCAGGCGATGCAGGGGTCGAAGCTGTGGATGGTGCGCAGTATCTCGATGGGCTGTTTCACATCGTGCAACTGATGTCCTTTCAATGCAGCTTCGTATGGCCCCTGGCTGCCATTCGCATCGCGCGGACCGGCGTTCCATGTGCTCGGCACGATGGCCTGATAGTTGTCGATCTTCTGGTCCTTGATGACGATCCAGTGCGCGAGTGCCCCGCGCGGTGCTTCTGTCACGCCCACGCCCTGCGCATGCGACGGCCAGGTCGATGGTTCCCATTTTTTTTCATTGAAGGTCTTCACGTCACCCGCCTTGATGTTGGCGATGAGCTGGTCGTACCAGCCTTGCATCGCATTGGCGATGATCTTGGTTTCCAGCGTGCGCGCTGCGGTGCGTCCGAGTGTCGAATACAGTGCCTGTACCGGCAGGTCGAGTTTCTTCAGGGTCATGCCGACCAGCTCTTTGGTCTGTTCATGGCCGGACGCATACAGCATCAGCACGCGCGCCAGCGGGCCGACCTCGACGGCACGGCCTTTCCAGCGCGGCGATTTCATCCAGGAATAATCTTTGTCCACATCCAGTTGTTGATACGGCGGTTTGGGGCCGGTGTAGTCGAGCTTGGTCTCGCCCTTGTAGGGATGCAGGCCCTTTTCCTTGCCCACTGAATAGTCGTACCACGCATGACTGACGAATTCCTCTATCTCGCCTTCCGCATCGAGGTCGATGGGATGGATCTTGCCCAGGTCGCGGTCGAGTATCACACCGGAAGGGATCAGATACGATGTGGGATCGGACATGCCTTTGGCCGGGAAATCGCCATAGGTGAGGAAGTTGCCCACGCCTTCACCCTGCTTCGCCCAATCCTTGTAGAAACCTGCAATGGCCAGCGTGTCCGGCACATACACCTGGTCGACGAATTCGCGCATCTGGTTGATGGCGTTCTGCACGGTTTGCAGGCCGGTCACGTTGACCGACGTACCGGAATTGCCGCCGTGGAAATGCGGCCCGTTACCTTTCCCCGGGTGGTTGGGATCGATGCTGATCGCGCAGGGCACGCCGCCGACGAGGAAGTTCGGATGCGGGTTCTTGCCGCCGAACACGGCGTGCAGTTTCACCACGTCGCGCTGCCAGGCCAGCGCATCCAGGTAATGCGCCACGGCCAACAGGTTGGCTTCGGGCGGCAGCTTGTAGGCGGGATGTCCCCAGTAGCCGTTGGCGAAGATGCCGAGCTGGCCGGCTTCGACGAAACCTTTCAGCTTCTTCTGCACATCGCTGAAATAACCCGGCGACGACCTGGCGTAACCGGAGATGCTCTGGGCCAGCGTTGAAGTCGCCTTAGTGTCGGCCTTCAGCGCCGACACGACATCCACCCAGTCCAGCGCATGCAGGTGATAGAAATGCATCACGTGGTCATGGATGTATTGCGCGCCTATCATCAGGTTGCGGATCAGTTGCGCATTGCTTGGCACTTCGATCTTCAGCGCGTTCTCGACGGCACGCACCGAGGCGATGCCGTGCACCAGTGTGCATACGCCGCAGATACGCTGTGCCAGCGCCCAGGCTTCGCGCGGATCGCGTCCGCGCAGGATGATCTCGATGCCGCGCACCATGGTGCCCGCGGATGAGGCGCGGGTGATGATCCCGGCAGCATCGGTCTCCGCCTCGATGCGCAGGTGGCCCTCGATACGGGTGACCGGATCGACGATGACGCGGCGGGTGACGGGTTCGTTCATGTGGTTTCTTCCTCAACAAGATATTGAGCGAGCAATTCGGTCAGTCCGATCACTTCGATCTTCATGTGGTAATGCTCCAGCGCTTCTTCCATCACGATGCGGCAATTGGCGCAGGCCGTGACCATGGTCTGGGTGCCGGTCGCCTCGATCTGCGCTTTCTTGTGCTTGAACGCCAGCAGACGTAACGGCTCGGCACGCGAGTTCGCGGAGACACCGCCACCGCCACCGCAGCACCAGTTCATCACACCCGCATCCGGCATCTCGCGAAAGTCGGATGCGACCTCGGCCAACAAGCGGCGCGGCTGTTCCACCACGCCGCCGCGACGGGCGATCTGGCAGGGGTCGTGATAGGTCAGCGGGCGTTTGTCCTTGCCTTTGGTATTGAGCTTGCCTGCCGCGTGCAATTCGTCCAGCACTTCGAGGATGTGTTTCACCTCGAAGCCGAAGGGGCGGCCGATCAGGTTGGGTCCTTCCCAGCGCAGTGCGGTGAAGGCATGACCGCATTCCGGGCTGATGACGCACTTCACTTTCAGGCGTTCCGCGGCCACCACGATGCGGTTGACGATCTCGCGTGCCAGATCCGATGCGCCGATCTGGATGCCGCTGTTGGTCGCCTCGAACGCATCCTGTGCCAGTGTCCAGCTGACGCCCGCCTGTTTGAAGATGCGACTGAGCGCGGAAAGATATTCAGGGAAATTGATGATCTCCATCGAGGACATCAGCACCAGGTAATCCGCGCCTTCTTTTTCGACCGGCACCTCGATGTGGGTGTCGTCCTGCACGTGTTTGATCTGCGCCAGCACGGCCGGCCACTTGATGCCCATCGGGCTGCCGATATCCACCGCACGCGTGGTCGCGCCGATCAGGTCTTCCGGCGCATGGCCGGAAGCAGCCATGCCTTCGCGCATCTTGCGGATCATGTAGGTCAGGTCGTTGCCGACCGGGCATACCATCGCGCAGCGCCCGCATAGCGTGCAACTGTCGTACACCAGCGGTTCCCATTCGGCCAGCTCTGCATCCGTCACCGGCCTGGACAGGCCGAGCGCCTTGCCGACCCTGCCGAGCAGGGTGTACTCCTGCTGCCACACGCGGCGCAGCGGTTCCAGTTTATGGATGGGCGTGTATTGCGGATCACCGGTCTCGGTATAGAACAGGCACGCTTCGGCGCACAGCCCGCAATGCACGCAACTGGAAAAGAAACTGGCGATGGGCGCGTCGATGACTTCCTTGAAGGAGTTGAGGCCTTTTTCCAGCGTGGCGCTCATGATTCGGCCTTCATTACTTTAGCAGTAGCACAAGGATTCAAGCGTCGGCCTCCGGCATCATTCGCGGACGCTCCCATCCACGCTGCGCGCGGCTCCTGCTCGCTGCTCATGATTCGGCCTCTTTGATGTTTGGCTGAACTCATCCATTTGGCGTGTCGGCCTCTGGCATCATTCGCGGACGTTCCCATCCACGCTACGCGCGGCTCCTGCTCACTGCTCATGATGCCGTCCCTTTACGTCCAAAGATGTCGCCGTTGTACCAGCGCGAGATGAACACCGAGAAGGTGTGGAACAATTTGGTGAACGGCAGCATCACCAACAGCAATTCGACCGAGAACAGGTGCAGTGCCAGCATCAGGGTGTATTCGAACAGCAGATGGTGGTAAGCCAGGTAGCCGGTCAGCAAGGGGAGCAGGGTCAACGTCCAGGCGAGGTAGTCGCCGAAGCCGGACAACGAGCGCTTGACCGGATTACTGAGGCGATGTGCCAGCAGCATGACGAGGGCGATCATCGCCGCCACGACGGAGGTATCGATCAATGCGGATGGCAGACTCGGCCAGCTCAATCCCAGCATGCCGTGAAAGAATTCGATGTGCGCCGCGGAAAAAAAGATGGTCAGCAACAATCCGAGATGGAACACGTAACCGCCGATATAAGTCACCGGATCCCGTTTCAACATCCCCTCGGCCGGCAACGAACGCGTGAATATCGTGCGCCAGCCGCTGCCCGGTGAATCGGTACGCGGCTTCGCCAGATCGGCTTTGCGGCCCAGACCGAGGATTTCGAACAGCCGCAACACGACACCCGCAACAAAGATCATCAGTGCCCAGTTCAGGGCACTGCCGCGGGCGAAGGTCAGCAGGTCGAGATGACTCATGGTTTCTCCCGCACCAGATCCTTGGTGGTGACTTGCTCATGTGCCGCCTTCGCCGAGGCTTTGGTCGAGCGGTTGTGCCAAGTGATGGCGACACCCGTTGCGACGCCTGCGGCTGCCGCCGCACCCATCATCGCAGAGCTGGCAGACACCGGCATCGACAATGCCTTGTAGAGCGGCCCCGCATCCCAGAAGTTCGACTCGGAGCAGCCGATGCAACCGTGGCCGGACTGGATCGGAAAACTGGTGCCGTCGTTCCACTTGGTGGTGGCGCATGCGTTGTAGGTCACCGGCCCCTTGCACCCGAGCTTGAACAGACACCAGCCCTTGCGAGCGCCTTCATCGTCGAAGGTCTCGGCGAACTTGCCCTGGTCGTAGAACGGGCGGCGGTAGCAGCGATCGTGGATGGTTTCGCCATAGAATGATTTCGGTCGGCCCAGGTCATCCAGCTCGGGAATGCTGCCGAAAGTCAGGAAGTGCACCAGCACACCGGTCATCACCACCGGAATCGGCGGACAACCGGGCACGTTGATGATGGGCTTGTCCTTGATGATGTCGCCTACCGACACCGCGCCCGTCGGGTTCGGATCGGCCTTGGGTAGTCCGCCAAAAGCCGCGCAGGTGCCCACCGCCACGATGGCAGCAGCACCTTTTGCCGTCTCAACCAGCATGTCATGGTTGCTGATACCGGCGATGGTGGAAAAGCCTGGATTGCCCATCGGAATGGAACCGTCGACAACCAGCAGGTATTTTCCCTCGTTGTCTTTCATCGACTGCAAGCGCGCATGTTCTGCGGCTTCGGCAGAAGCGGCCTGCAGGGTGTGGTGGTAATCGAGCGAGATGAGATCGAAGATCAGGTTTTCCAGCGTCGGTGAATGCGAGCGGGTGAACGATTCGGTACAGCCGGTGCACTCCTGGAACGAGAGCCAGATCACGGATTGTCGCTTCGCCCTGGAGATGGACTCTGCGACCATGCCTGCCATCGCCGGCGGGAGTGCCAGCATTGCGGTGACGGCGGCGCAGAATTCGAGGAACTCGCGGCGGCTGATGCCGCGCTGGGCAAGTCCCTCGCCCACGGTTCCGTGTGTGACGTCGGGATGATCGATGCGCTTCATGTTGACTCCCTGTAGGAATTAACTTTGTAGCAGGTGCATATTTTGAGAGCCGTACCCGTCCGGGTCAATCCACCCTAAGGGTTATCAATACTTGACTATTTTGCTGGCGGACGGGAGCGGAATCTTTCAATAATGCCGGTTGCGGCTGCAAATACTTCGGGTAATGCGGCAGTGACTTCGGGTGTCAACGTTTCTCCCCACCCGACTACTGCTGGTTGCACGCCGATCAGCGCGCGTTGTACAGGCCAATGGCCGGTGAGCAAAGACACAGCTCTCAGATCTAGCAGCCCAACCTCGTGCACGCTCTGTTTGCGGTTTGTTCCGAGGTAGTGATCCATCGCGTCGTTTTCGAAGCAGCGCACCGTCCCCGGCGCTGCTCCCAACTCTGCGGCATCTATCACCAGCAGGGCGTCGCACTCGCTGATCGGTACGGCCAGCGTGAACGACAGCGTGCCGCCATCCAGGAACACCATGTCATCGTGTGCGCCCAAGCGCGCTTCAAGTTCATGCATGACAGCGACTCCCACACCTTCATCGGTGAGCAATGAGTTGCCGATACCGAGCACCAATAGCTTCACGCCCATTCCAGCTCCCAGGGGATGCAGGGATCGAGTGCCGCGACTGCGCGGGCGACTTGCCGTTGCAGGGCATCGCGATCTGTAGTCTCTTGCCCGATAAGCTGATCGACCAACGCTCCCTGCGGGTGGAAATTCCATTCGGTGGGCGCGACGATCCTGTAGTCGGCGATGCGGTCATCCGCCAGCACGATCTCGTGCATCAGCATGCCCCGCGCGGTCTCTACCAGTGAACGTCCCGCGCCCTGCGCCACGGAGACCGCACTCACCGTACCTCCTGCTCCGGGTAGATCCTTGCCTGTTGCCCAGTCCTGCAATTCGTCAAGGCGTGCCAGCCAGCGGGCAGACCAGATCGATGACGCTTCGGTATTATTGAGCTGCCTGCGTGCGATGGCTCCGGTCTCTGCCGCCGTACCTTGCCAGCTTGGGGTACGACAAAAATCGGTGCTCAACCGCGGCCACTCGGCAACCGAGCTTTTCGCGTCGAACGGCGGTAACAAACGTATCTGAAAGGACTGCGGTCCGGTGGCCTGTTGTAACAACCGTGCTTATCCGGTTGTCACAGACACCTACCAGATGTAGTGTTTCGTGATTTTACGGAGTAAAGCTCTGCGTAGGTCGGGGCAGTGACATCGCCAGCGATCCCGAGCAGGGATCGGAAGGCGTTGAAGGGGTAGAAGC
>JBGSMU010000066.1:0-6099 GCA_041739955.1 Gallionella sp.
GCTTCTACCCCTTCAACGCCTTCCGATCCCTGCTCGGGATCGCTGGCGATGTCACTGCCCCGACCTACGCAGAGCTTTACTCCGTAAAATCACGAAACACTACATCTGGTAGGTGTCTGTGACAACCGGATAAGCACGGTAGAAAGTAGGGAGTGGAAAGCAGGAAACCCACCCCCGACTCCCCACTGAGACACGAAGCGTCGCCCCACTTACCACTCCCAAGGTTTCCCATATGACCCAAACCCTGAACAACGTCATCAAACAGGCCGAACAAATCATTCTCGGCAAACCCAGACAAATCCGGCTTGCGCTCGCCTGCCTGCTGGCGAGAGGCCATCTGCTCATCGAAGACCTGCCCGGAGTGGGCAAAACCACGCTGGCCCATGTACTGGCTAGCACCCTTGGCCTGCAATTCCAGCGCATCCAATTCACCAGCGACCTGTTGCCCGCCGATATCCTCGGCGTGTCTGTCTACCAGCGCGACAACAGCAAGTTCGAGTTTCACCCCGGCCCGATCTTCGCGCAAATGATACTGGCGGACGAGATCAATCGCGCCACCCCAAAAGCCCAAAGCGCGCTGCTGGAAGCAATGGAAGAGCAACAGGTCACCGTCGAAGGCACGACACGTGCGCTGCCCTCCCCGTTCTTTGTCATTGCCACCCAGAATCCCGCCCACCAGATCGGCACGTTTCCACTGCCCGAATCACAACTGGACCGTTTCCTGATGCGTATCCAGATGGGATATCCGGATGCACAGGCAGAACGGGGACTGCTTTCGGGCGTGGACAGGCGCGATATCGTTGCAGGACTACGCCCGCAGGTGGAAAGCAAGGAACTGCTTGTTCTGCAAAAGAAAGTACGTGAAGTGTTCGTGTCTCCCGCGTTACTGGACTATGTGCAGGCCATTCTGCGCTACACGCGCGAATCATCCCGTTACACTCACGGTCTCAGTCCGCGGGCAGGATTGGCCATGCTTGCAGCGGCACGTGCGTGGGCTTTACTGGACGGAAGGGATGCGGTGACGCCCGAAGATGTTCAAGCCATCCTTCCGGGTGTGGTCAGCCACCGCTTGCAGGCGCTGGGCGAGTATTCCAGACAAAGTGATGAAGCATTGGCACATGACCTGATCGAAACTGTGGCGATTCCGTAAAACGGAATTTGCCGCTCCCGTCGGACTAGTCGACTGCCGTAAGCGGGCTTTAATCCCTGTTGCTTCCCGTCTTGTCGTCCAGCAGCGTTTTCAGTTTTTCAGCAGCCCAATGATTTCCGTTCCTTGACGCGGCCGTCAGCAGCCTTTCTGCTTCGACGAGGTCTTTTTCGACACCCATGCCTATCCGATAGTAGTTCCCCAGATTGCCTTGAGCATCCGCGTTGCCCTGCTCTGCTGACCTGCCGTACCAGAGCGCAGCCTGCTTGTAGTCTTGCGCGACACCCCGGCCAAGTTCATACATCACAGCCAGATTCTTTTGCGCCTCGGCGTTGCCCTGTTCTGCGGCCCTGCGATACCAACCGACCGCGAGATTGAAGTCCTGCGCAACACCGCGACCGATCTCGTACATGAATCCCAGATTGTTTTGCGAATCGGCATCACCTTGCTCAGCCGCCTTTCCATACCAGTGCAGGGCCAGCTTGTAGTCGGGCACTCTACCAAGCCCGTTCTCGTACATGAACCCGAGGTTGCTTTGAGCTCCGGCATCGCCTTGTTCGGCTGCCCTGGTATACCAGTACAAGGCTTGCACGTAGTCCAGCACGATGCCCCTGCCGTTCGCATACAGGTTGCCGAGACGGCGTTGCGCATCGACATACCCTTGCTTTGCTGCCTTGGTGTACCAATGTTCGGCCTGTTTGTAGTCCTGAGCCACACCTTGGATACGTTCGTAAGCAAAACCCAGGTAATATTGCGATGCGGCATCACCTTGTTCGGCAAGTGGCCGCATTTCCTTCATCACTGTTGCGTAATCGCTGTGATTGATCGCAGCCAGGCCATCATCGAATCCCGCTGTGGCAGGAATCGCCACAAAAACAGCAAGGGCAGTAACCAGAGTCAGTACGATCAGTCGGTTCATCATATTTCCATGCGCAAGAAAAATATCAGCGTCAATTTACCCGAGGCAACCAGATAAGCCAATCGGCAATTCGCAAAGTCATGGGCTGGGGTCGCAGTGCTAGAATGCATTGCATCCACCTTCAGGTTCAGCAATACCACCAGTGTTCGCTACGTTAAGACAAAAATTCCGCAACTGGGCATACAGCCGCACCACCGAAACAGGCACGGTCAAGCTGACCCAGCGCCGTATCTTCATCATTCCCACCAGGCAGGGTTTCATGATGGTCTTCGTGCTTGTATTGATGCTGCTCGGCGACATCAACTACAACCTGAGCCTTGGATATGTGCTGACTTTCCTGCTGACGATGATGGCGGTGATGTCGATGCTGCACGCCTTTCGCAATCTTGCCCATCTGGAAATACGCGCGGGGCGAGCCAACCCGGTGTTCAGCGGCGAAACGGCAAGATTCGTCTTTCACTTCAACAATCCCGGCAGGCTGTCACGCTACCAGCTTTGTCTGTTCAGGACAGGCGAATCCTTCTGGCGAGGCGGACAACCTGTCATTGAATTCGATGCGCCTGCCATGCTGGATACCGAAGTCACCTTTCCGCTCGCCGCCACACAAAGGGGTTGGCTGAAAACTGGCCGCATGACGCTGTATACCAAATTCCCCCTGGGGCTGTTCTATTGCTGGTCGTATCTGTATTTCGATACCAGCTGTCTGGTCTATCCCAAACCACTGGATGATGCACCGCTACCGGCGGGCAATTCACCCGACGGTAGCGGCAAGCGCACTGTCACTGGTGACGAGGACTTTGCCGGGCTGCGCAAATATACCCCCGGCGATGCGCTGCCGCGTATCGACTGGAAAGCATATGCACGCGAACGCGGCTTGCAAGTCAAACAGTTCTCGACCCAGTTGGGTGAAGAACTGTGGCTGGATTATGCAGAGACGCCGGATCGGAACGAGGAAGAAAGATTATCCCGAATGGCGCGCTGGGTACTGGATGCAGAGTCCCAGGGTTTGCGCTACGGGATGCGACTGCCGAATGGGGAACTGCCGACCGGCAGCGGGATCGAGCATCGGGATGAATGTCTGCAGCGCATCGCTTTATTCAATCTGCCGCTCACCGCGACAAACCCGGAGCACAAGGGCCAGCCATGAACAGGCAACTTACCTACGGCCTGCTGCTTTGCATCCTGATGGTTGTCGCACCGCATGCCGACCACCTGCCGCTGTGGGTCAGCGCATTGTGCGGGACCCTGCTGGCATGGCGCGGCTATCTGGCTTACACCGGTAATCCGTTGCCCGGTCGGTGGCTGCTGATGCTGGTGACCATCGCGGGCGTGGCAGGGATCGCAATCAGTTTTCGTTCACTGTTCGGACGCGAAGTCGGCGTCACGTTACTGATGCTGCTGGCTACGCTGAAGCTGATGGAACTACACAAGGCTAGGGACGCGATGGTGATCGTCTATCTTAGCTGCTTCATCATCATCACCAATTTCTTCTACTCGCAAAGCATCCCCACCGCGATATACCTGTTCGCCACACTCATCGCGATCGTGACCACCTGGATCCAACTTCAGGCCCAGGACATGGCACTCAAGCCACGCCTGCGTGTCGCTGCATTGCTGCTGCTTCAGGCTATCCCCCTGATGCTGATCCTGTTCGTCCTGTTCCCGCGTGTCGAAGGTCCTCTCTGGGGATTGCCACAGGATGCCTATTCCAGCAGCGGCCTGGATGACAAGATGGCTCCCGGGAGTCTCAGTCGACTGACCCTTTCGGAAGCGATAGCGTTTCGCGTCAGTTATGACGACAAGGTGCCGCAACGCGATCAGATGTACTGGCGCGGCCCGGTACTTTGGGATTTCGACGGCCATACCTGGACGACAGGCAGATCACCCTATCCTGTCAAACCGGAATTCTCCAACCTCGATCAGGATATCGGTTACACCGTCACGCTTGAACCGCACAACAAAAACTGGCTGTTCGCGCTGGATGTCCCAAACCGCTTGTCTGTACCCGCCTTAGTTACGTTCGATTTTCAGGTGTTGCGCAATAAACCCGTTAACACACGAATACGCTACTCCGCACACTCCAATATGATTTACCGGGCCAACCTGCAAGAGTCACAACGCGAGCTGCAACGCGCTTTGCGGATACCGGCACAACTTAACCCGCGTGCGCAACAACTAGCCTCGGAATGGCGACGCGACAATGCTGATGATGCCGTCATCGTCCGCACCGCCCTGGACTATTTCAACAGGGAAGGCTTCCAGTACACGCTCGAACCCCCTTTGCTCGGTATCAATGGAGTCGATGAATTCCTGTTCACTACCCGGGAAGGATTCTGCGAGCACTACGCTTCTGCCTTCGTCTACCTGATGCGCGCCGCAGATATTCCCGCTCGCGTGGTGACCGGCTACCAGGGTGGTGAATACAACGCGATCGGCAACTACTACATTGTGCGCCAGTCCGATGCGCACGCATGGGCAGAAGTCTGGCTTAAGGGGCAAGGCTGGAAACGCGTCGACCCAACCGCCGCGATCTCGCCGGACCGGGTGGAACGGGGCTTGTCCGAAGCAGTGTCGGATAATGCAGCATTACCCTTCATGGCGCGCAACCCACCGCAATGGCTGCGGGATTTGCGCCTGAACTGGGACACCCTCGCAAACCAGTGGAATCAATGGGTACTCGGCTATGACAGCGAAAGGCAGTTCGCCTTCCTGAGACGCATGGGCATGGAATCCATCACCTGGCAAAATATCGCGATCAATATGTTGGTGGCTGTAGGATTGATGATCGCGGTGTTTGCAGCGTTTATGCTGCGCCACCTGATCACACGCAGGCCTGACAAGGTACAGGCAGCCTGGCTCGGATTTTGCCAAAAGCTTGCCAAAGCAGGCTTGCCGCGATCCGGTCACGAGGGGCCGCTAGACTACGCGGCACGCATCGCAATATCGCGTCCCGAACTGTCGCGACAACTACTGGATATCGCCTCACGATATAGTACTTTGCGTTACGGAAAGGCACCGGATGAGCAGGCCCTGCGCGAATTCCTTAAACGCGCTGCGACCTTCAAAGCCTGAGAGGGTATAATCCGCGCCACATTTAACCGCACCCAGATCATGCACATAACCCGCCGCCTGGAATTCGATGCAGGACATCGCATTCCCAATCACAACAGCCAATGCAAGCATCTGCATGGTCATCGCTATGCCATAGAGGTGACACTTTCCGGCGACATCATTACTGCTGAAGGCATTTCCGAACAAGGGATGGTGATGGATTTTTCCGATGTAAAACGCATCGCCAAAGAGAAGCTGGTGGATGCATGGGATCATGCTTTTCTGGTATATCGCGGTGATAAGTCAGTATGCGATTTTCTGGCTACATTGCCCGATCACAAAACAGTTATCCTTGATACTGTCCCAACCGCCGAAAATCTTGCGCTTGCAGCATTCAACATACTAAATTCATCATACCGGGATGTTTACGGCAATCATCTGCGCCTTAAAAAGGTGCGACTTTACGAAACCCCGAACAATTGGGCAGATTGCACAGGCAGTTAAATTTTCGATGACGGGTAAGACGTTTTTCTGGACATGGCATGCGTCATGGTTCAAAATGCGCGCCTTCAGGAATCGGCAGTACCGGCTTTCATGCGATTTTTTTTCGCATACATCTGTTCTGATTCAACAATTTGGAAGCTTGGGTGAGTGGTTTAAACCAGCAGTCTTGACAACACGCCACGTAGTGGCTTGTTGCGGTGTAGACTAACCTTTAGGTTATGTCGGAGCCAAAACTGCCGCCTGAGTGCGAAGTAAAACAATTTGGAAGCTTGGGTGAGTGGTTTAAACCAGCAGTCTTGAAAACTGCCGAGGATGCGAGTCCTCCGTGAGTTCGAATCTCACAGCTTCCGCCAAACACCCCATGACAAAGTGCTCAATGTCGAATATGAAACTTTAGTCTTTTTTAGTGGTCTCACGCACGTAAATTGAATAACGCTTTACCTTAAGGAGGTTACAAATGCAGATTCAAACCACAGGC
>JBGSMU010000067.1:0-22941 GCA_041739955.1 Gallionella sp.
AACTTCAAAATTCCATTGATGCAGAACGTGCGCTTCTTTGATTCGCGCATCCTGACACTGGATACCGTGGACCCGGAACGTTTTATCACGGCGGAAAAAAAGAACGTGATGGTGGATTCCTTCATCAAGTGGCGTATCGTGGATGTGAAGCAGTATTACATCAGCGTGGGTGGCGATGAAGAGCGTGCCAAGACTCGGCTGTTGCAGACGGTCAATTCGAGCATGCGTGAAGAATTCGGTAAGCGCACGATTCATGAGGTGGTTTCTGGGGAGCGTGACCAGATCATGGAAGTGTTGCGTACCAAGACAGATGCAGATGCGCGCAAGATCGGTGTCGAGGTGCTTGATGTGCGTCTCAAGCGCGTGGATTTTCCGATAGAGATCAGCGATTCGGTGTATCGCCGTATGGATGCCGAGCGTAAGCGGGTTGCAAATGAGTTGCGCGCTTCCGGTGTGGCCGAGGGCGAAAAAATAAAGGCGGATGCGGACAAGCAGCGCGAGGTGATTCTGGCTGAAGCCTACCGGGACGCACAGAAGACCAAGGGTGAGGGTGATGCCAAGGCTTCTGCGACATATGCGGCCGCATTCGGCAGAAACCCCGAATTCTATTCTTTCTATCGAAGCCTGGAAGGCTACAAGCAGAGCTTCAAGGACAAGAATGACGTGATGGTGATAGATCCGAGTTCGGAATTCTTCAAGTATCTGAAAAGTTCGGGTAAGGGCCGCTAGTGTGCTCGAATACTGGTTGCTTGGCCTGGCAATGATGCTGGTGATCGAGGGGTTGATGCCCTTCATTTTCCCTGATTTATGGCGAGAAACCTTCAGGAAACTGGTGTCGCTTACTGATGGCCAGTTGCGTTTTGTCGGGATAACGGCGATGTTGTCCGGCCTGTTGATGTTGTATTGGATCAAATGATGCAAAACTGGTTGCTCCCTGAATACATCCAGGACATGTTGCCTGAAGAAGCCTGGCGCGTTGAGCAGATGCGAGCGGAATTCCTCGAACTGCTCAGACGGTATGGATACCAGCTGGTTTCCCCGCCGTTACTGGAATACGCTGAGTCATTGTTGATTAACGGCAGCGATGACATGGATTTGCGCAGCTTTAAGCTGGTCGACCAGTTGAGCGGCCGTACCCTGGCTTTACGCGCGGACATAACCCCACAGGTTGCACGTATCGATGCACACTTGCTCAACAGGCAGGGTGTCGCGAGATTCTGTTATGCCGGAAGCGTGCTGCATACACAACCGGCTGGTTTGACGCGTACCCGTGAGTTGTTGCAGATCGGCGCGGAGTTGTACGGCCATGGCGGCCTGGAAAGCGATCTTGAGATCCAGCGGCTGATGCTGCAAACACTCGCTTTGCTCGGTGTCCGGAAAGTTCATCTCGATCTTGGCCATGTTGGTGTGTTCAGGGCATTGGTCAGTCATGCGCAACTAGATAAATCTACCGAGAACGGACTGTTTGTAGCGCTGCAAGGCAAAGACAGCGCGGCATTGCAAGCGCTCGTTCAGCCGCTGGACAAAGTCATTGCCGATGCGCTGTTGGCTTTGCCGACCCTGTATGGCGATTGTGACGACGTGCTGGTGCGCGCTCGCAAGTTATTGCCGAAAATCCCTGAAATTACAGTTGCGCTTGATATGTTGCAAACCATATCGGGCAAGTTGCAGCCGCTGGTGACAAATGTCGGAATAGACCTGGCCGACCTGCGCGGCTACCACTATCACAGCGGTATGGTATTCGCCGCCTATCATGCGGGTAGTCATGATGCAATCGCCCTGGGCGGGCGTTATGACGACCTGGGCAAGAGCTTCGGGCGCGCACGCGCTGCCACCGGATTCAGTATGGATCTTCGTCAGTTGTACCGTTTGCTGCCCCGTCAGCAAGGGGCGGGAGGTATTTGCGCACCCTATTCCGATGATGACACATTGTGTGAAAAGATCTCTGAATTGCGAGCTGCCGGTGAAACGGTAGTGGTGGATTTGCTGGGCGACAAAGAACTTCGCGGAGAGCTTCAATGCGATCGCGAACTGGTGTTGAGCGATGGCGTATGGAAAGTCGTCGTGCTTTGACAATACCGAATTGGGATTATTCTGAACTGGAAGATTATCAATGGCTAAGAACGTAGTAGTGATCGGGACCCAGTGGGGCGATGAAGGTAAGGGCAAGATCGTGGATTGGCTGACCGATCACGCCCAGGGCGTAGTGCGCTTTCAGGGCGGGCACAATGCCGGGCATACCCTGGTGATCGGCGGCAAGAAAACCGTTTTGCACCTGATCCCTTCCGGAATCTTGCGCGACCATGTGATGTGCTACATCGGCAATGGCGTGGTGTTGTCGCCGCAGGCACTGCTCAAGGAAATGGACGAGTTGCAACAAGCCGGGATCGATATCTACAACAGACTGAAAGTTTCCGAAGCCTGCCCGCTGATCCTCCCTTATCACGAAGCCCTCGACAAAGCGCGCGAGTTGGCCAAGGGAGCCGCCAAGATCGGTACGACCGGGCGCGGGATCGGGCCGGCCTATGAAGACAAGGTTGCGCGGCGCGCGATACGGTTACAGGATATCTTCTATCGCGAGCGCTTTGCCGCCAAACTGGGCGAAGTGCTGGATTATCACAATTTTGTTCTCAAGAATTATTTCAAGGTCGAAACTGTCGATTTCCAGAAGGTGCTGGATGAGACGCTGGCGCTGGGTGAACGGATCAAACCGCTGGTGATGGATGTACCGCGTGCGCTTTATGAAGCCAATCAGTCCGGGAAGAGCCTGTTGTTCGAGGGTGCCCAGGGTGCGTTACTGGATATCGATCACGGTACCTACCCGTATGTGACATCGAGCAATTGTATCGCCGGAGCTGCAAGTGCGGGTGCCGGAGTGGGGCCGCAGATGCTGCATTATGTGCTGGGCATCACCAAAGCCTACACCACACGAGTCGGTGCAGGCCCTTTTCCGACCGAGCTATACGATGCCGAGCAAAAGCGCGATCCGATAGGCGAAGGTCTGGCGAAGCGCGGTCACGAATTCGGTTCAACTACCGGGCGTGCACGCCGTTGCGGATGGTTCGATGCGGCCGCGCTCAAGCGTTCCATCCAGATCAATGGAGTATCCGGCCTGTGTGTCACCAAACTGGACGTGATGGATGGTATGGAGACTGTGCGCCTTGGTGTGGGATACCGTATCAATGGAGTGGAAAGCGATATCTTGCCGGTTGGTGCGGATGCACTCACTGATTGCCAGCCGATTTACGTAGATATGCCCGGCTGGAGCGAGAGCACGCTCGGCATTCATCGTTATGATGATTTGCCGGTGGCAGCCCGCAATTATCTGGAGCGCATCGCGGAAGTATGCGGAGTTCCGGTCGATATGGTTTCGACTGGTCCTGATCGTGACGAGACCATCGTTCTGCGTCATCCTTTTGATTGAGGATAACCGTGAGCCTTCCAACTGTTGATTGAGGGGCAGTTGGCGGTTCATCACGAATTTACTCTGCGTATCGCAAACTTTGCAATGCGTGTTGTGTTTTACCGGAAATAAAAAGGCCCGCTTGCGCGAGCCAATTCATGTTTTGGTGCCCAGAAGAGGACTCGAACCTCCACACCTTGCGGCACACGGACCTGAACCGTGCGCGTCTACCAATTCCGCCATCTGGGCTTTTTGATGAAGGCGCGCAATTTAATAGTTAAAGGATAGATTGTCAATGAAAAATAAGAAGAATCTGAGATTGCAGGACCCGTTCCTGGAGCGCGAGGGCGAACAATACGAGCATCCGTTACCCAGCAGGGAGTTCATATTGCAGATACTCACCGAGCAGGGCGCCCCCATGATAGACGAGGAGCTGCTCGGAATGCTGCACATCGGGAAAGACGAGGAAGACCTGTTTTCGCGTCGTCTACGCGCGATGGAGCGTGACGGGCAGATCATGCGCAATCGCAAACGTGCGATCTGCGTGGTGGATAAGCTTGACCTGACCAAAGGAAAAGTCCAGGGTCACCCTGACGGTTTCGGATTCCTGATCCCCGAAGACGGAAGCCCGGACATGTTCCTAAGTGAGAAGGAGATGCACCAGGTATTGCATGGTGACGTTGTGATGGTGCGGCAAAGCGGTGTCGACAGACGCGGCCGTCCGGAAGCCAAGATCGTCGAAGTGCTGGAGCGGGCGAATAATCGTGTGGTCGGACGCCTGTTTGAAGAGCACGGTATCCAGTACGTGGTGGCGGAGAATCGTCGTATCACCCAAGATATCCTTGTTGCGCCTGGCGCGTCGGGCGGCGCCAAAGCCGGGCAGGTGGTCATGCTGGAAATCCTGAAACACCCTGACAAACACGCGCAGCCGATCGGGCGTATTGCAGAAGTGCTGGGCAATTATGCAGATCCGGGCATGGAGATCGAGATCGCATTGCGCAAGCATGACCTGCCTTATGAGTTTCCGAAGGACGTCGAGAAGCAGGCAAAAGCGATCTCGCCAACGGTATCAAGCGGGGACTGGTCCGGACGGGAAGACATCCGCTCACTGCCGCTGGTGACGATAGACGGAGAGACAGCACGCGATTTTGACGATGCGGTTTATTGCGCGCCGGAAAAGGGCGGATACCGGTTGGTCGTGGCGATCGCGGATGTGAGCCATTATGTCCAGACCAACGATGCACTGGATCGCGAAGCGATCCTGCGCGGTAACTCGGTGTATTTTCCGCGCCGGGTGATCCCGATGTTGCCGGAAGAGTTGTCCAACGGGCTTTGCTCGTTGAATCCCAGCGTGGACCGTCTATGCATGGTGTGCGATATGCACATCGGCAGCAACGGTGAAATCGGCAAGTACCGCTTCTATCCCTCGGTGATGTATTCGCACGCCCGCCTGACCTACAACCAGGTCGCCGAAATGCTGGCAGAACCGGATGGCGAATTGGCGAAGAACAACGCAAGCATCGTTCCGCACCTGCAAAATCTCTACGCATTATTCAAAAAGCTGCTGAAGGCGCGAGAGAAGCGCGGCGCCATCGACTTTGAAACGGTAGAGACACAAATGATCTTCACCGACCAGGGCAAGATCGAGAAGATCGTGCCGGTGCTGCGCAACGATGCGCACAAGCTGATCGAGGAATGCATGCTGGCGGCGAATGTGTGCGCGGCGGGTTACCTGAACGAGCACAAGCATATCGTGCTGTACCGTATCCATCAGGGACCGACGCCGGAGAAGCTGGAATCGTTGCGCGAATTCATGAAGGAGTTCGGCCTGCAACTGGGTGGCGGCGAGGAACCGCAAGCGGGCGATTATTCCAAGTTGCTCAAGAGCATCAAGGGCCGCCCGGACGCAGGACTCCTGCAGACTGTCATGCTGCGCTCGTTGCGCCAGGCGAAGTACGAGCCGGAGAATATCGGTCACTTCGGTTTGGGTTATGAAGCTTATACACACTTTACCTCGCCGATCCGCCGCTACCCGGATCTGCTGGTACATCGGGCGATCAAGGCTGTACTGGAAGGGAAGCAATATAAACCCAAGATGAAGTGGTCGGAACTGGGCGTACATTGCTCGATGACCGAGCGTCGTGCCGACGATGCCACGCGCGACGTTGAAGCCTGGTTGAAATGTTTCTACATGCGCGACCATCTGGGGAGCGTGTTTACCGGAACAGTCTCGTCGGTTACCGGATTCGGCATGTTCGTCTCGCTGGATGACTTGTATGTGGAAGGATTGGTGCATATCTCCGAGCTGGGCAAGGACTATTACCAGTTCGATGCAGCCAAGCATCAGTTGCTTGGTGAACGCACAGGTAATCGTTATCGCCTCGGTGACAGGGTGCAAGTGCGCGTGGTCAAGGTCGACATGGAAAGCACCAAGATCGATTTTGTGCTGGATGAACTGATTAAAAGTTCGGAACCCCCGGGGGGCCAGGAAAAATCCAGGGGAAAACCCAAAGGAAAGTCTGCCAAGGGGAAAAATAAGCGTGGCTGATCTCAGGTTGATCTACGGTTTTCATGCCGTAACATCGCGTATCCGGCAAAACCCGGAGGGTGTGCTGGAAATCTATCTGCAGGCACAACGCCAGGACCCGCGCATGCGGGACCTGATCAAACTTGCCGAAACAAGCGGCGTCAGGGTGATACCGGTGGATGCGAAGCGCCTCGACGGAATGGCGGGTAATGCCCGCCATCAGGGTGTGGCTGCTCGTGTCGATGCGTCCCGCCGTGTGCAGCATCTTGATGATGTGCTGGATACACTGGAAGAACCGCCTTTGCTGCTGGTGCTTGACGGCGTACAGGATCCGCACAATCTGGGAGCCTGTTTGCGTAGTGCCGATGCGTTCGGCGTACATGCGGTGATTGCGCCTAAGGACCGTGCGGTCGGCATCACAGCAACGGTGGAAAAAGTTGCTTGCGGCGCGGCGGAGACCGTTCCATACATAACCGTTACCAATCTCGCGCGCACGCTGCGCGAATTGAAAGAACGCGATATTTGGGTGGTTGGTGCTGCCGGGGAGGCGGAGACGGACCTGAATAATTTCAAACATGAGCGAGCGCTTGCGTGGGTACTCGGTGCCGAAGGAGAAGGACTGCGCCGCCTGACCCGCGAGACCTGTGATGAACTGGTTCGGATACCGATGCTGGGCAGCGTGGAAAGTCTGAACGTCTCGGTGAGTGCGGGCATCTGCCTGTTCGAGGCGAGACGCCAGCGCAAGACCGGGGGCTGATCCGGCATTCCAGTTATCAACCCGACTCGTCAATCTTTCTTCTACCGTTTCTCCCGCCGTTTCAGGGGTCCGGTTTGATCAGGGCGGAAACCAGTTCGTTCCGAACGAATCGTCGGTTACTGATCCTTGGTCAGGGTAAAATTTGATAGGGCTCCATCGTGACCGACTCGACCCGGTTGCCAAGCAGAATCAGGTGACCTTCCAGTCTGGAATTGCCGGTTTCGCTGAATTCAAATCGATAGGTACGGCGCATTACCCTGCGGCCCGATTGGTCGCGAACCAATCCCAATGCAACCCTTGCGACCGTGTCGTCAAGGAACTGGACATTTGCATTCTGGCAGACCCGTCGGCCGGCATCCCTTGCGATCTCAAGAGCGTGCAGACTGTCTACCCAGAACCATCCCAGGGCAGCCAGTGCAAGCAACAAAAGAAGACTTATCGTGTCCATGTATCCCCAAATATTCTCACAAGTGCGACCGTGGAATGGTAACCGATTAATGTTGTTGTTACTCTGACAGGTAGAGCGGCTCCTGTTGGACAGGAAGACCGCATGTCGCCAGGGTTTATGAGTGCTACCTCTGTCCAGGGTGTAGACTGCAGGCTGTACTCAGGGGAATTAAGCTGATGAGCATAGATTTCAGGAATTACGACACCGAAGGATTTTACGATGAATTGATCGATTCGTCCGGCACTCCCAGGGCAGGTGCAAGGATTCTTGTTGAGCGGATCGAATCTCTTGCAGACGGCGATATAGTCGCGCGCCAAAAAGCCGCCGAAGTCGCGATGTACAACATGGGTATCACGTTCACCGTTTACGGGGGCGAGGAGGGGACTGAAAAGATATTCCCTTTCGATATCGTCCCTCGCATCGTGGAAGCCAGAGACTGGGAATATATCGAGCGCGGCTTGAAACAGCGCATACATGCCCTAAACCTTTTTCTGGACGACATCTACCACGATCAGAAGATACTCAAGGACAAGATCATTCCCGCAGAGATGATTCTCTCGGCAACTGCATTCCGTACACAATGTGTCGGACTCGATGTGCCCCGTGGGATCTGGTGTCATATCACGGGAACAGATCTGGTCAGGGACAGGGACGGGCAACATTATGTGCTGGAAGATAACCTGCGCTGTCCTTCAGGGGTATCTTACGTGCTGGAAAATCGTCATGTTTTGAAGCGGACTCTGCCGCTGGCATTTGACGCATCCCGTGTGCGTGCGGTCGACGATTACCCAGCACGACTCCTCGAAACACTGCAGTTCCTAGCACCGGATAATCTGTCTTCACCAACTGTCGTTGTGCTGACGCCGGGTATGTATAACTCCGCATATTTCGAGCACTCGTTCCTCGCGCAGCAAATGGGCGTGGAACTGGTGGAAGGAAACGATCTGGTCGTGATGGACGGTTTTGTCCATATGAGAACCACGAGGGGATTTCAGCGGGTGGATGTGATCTACCGCAGGCTCGACGATGATTTTATCGATCCCAAGGCGTTTCGGGCCGACTCCATGCTTGGCGTGCCCGGATTGATGGAGGTATATCGCAACGGGCGTGTCGCGCTTGCAAATGCGCCCGGAACCGGCATTGCAGACGACAAGGCGGTGTATGCCTACCTGCCGAAGATCGTCAAATATTATCTTGGTGAGGACATGATTCTTCCCAATGTACCCACCTACATCTGTGCGGATAAAAAAGAGCGTGAATATGTGCTGGCCAATCTGGACAAGCTGGTGGTCAAGGCTACCAACGAGTCCGGCGGTTACGGCATGCTTGTCGGGCCACATTCCACGCCTGCGCAGCAGGCGGAATTTGCAGAACTTATCCGTAATAATCCGCGCAATTATATTGCGCAACCGACACTCGCATTGTCGCGCGCCCCCGTTCTGATCGGGGATCATTTCGAGGGTCGTCATATCGACCTGCGCCCGTACATACTCTACGGCAAGGATATTTACGTCATGCCCGGAGGTTTGACACGTGTCGCGCTGAAGAAAGGATCGCTGGTGGTCAATTCGTCACAGGGTGGGGGTAGCAAGGACACCTGGGTGTTGAGCGAATGAATTCAGGGGAAATGGATATGTACAGGAGTAAACCGGAATGTTGAGCCGAGTTGCCAATTCGATCTACTGGATGAGCCGTTATCTGGAACGTGCGGAAAACGTCGCGAGATTCATTGACGTTAACCTCAACCTTTTGCTGGACATGCCCGAAGCGATTGACGAGCAGTGGGCACCCCTGGTGAACACCACCGGGGATCTCGAACTTTTTACCGAGCGTTATGGTGTTCCAACACGTGAAAACGTACTGCATTTTCTGACCTTTGACAGGGAAAATCCCAATTCGATATTGAGTTGTGTCCGCCATGCCCGTGAAAATGCGCGTTCGGTCAGGGAGATCATCTCTTCCGAAATGTGGGAGCAGGCAAACCATTTCTATCTGATGGTCAAGGATGCAAGCAAAAAGAAAGGGGAGCTGGATAACCTCCACGATTTTTACACTGCCGTGAAGATGGAGAGCCATCTTTTCGACGGGATCACCGAGGCGACCATGTCCCATGACGAACCCTGGCATTTCCTGCAGGTGGGGGAACTATTGGAGCGAGCCGACAAGACATCCCGGATACTGGACATGAAATATTATATTCTGCTGCCCGATACCCGGACAGTCGGAACGGCGATAGATAATATCCAATGGGCTGCACTGCTGAAATCAGCCAGCGCCCTGGAGATGTACCGCAAACATTCCAAACAGATCAATCCGATCAAGGTTGCCAATTTCCTGATCCTGAACCGTGATTTTCCCAGGTCTATCCAATCCTGCCTGAACCGGGCGGCATTCTCGTTGCATGGCATCACGGGTTCGTCCGAAGATGGTTTCAGTAACAAGGCCGAGCAGGGTCTAGGCAGGTTGCTTTCAGAATTGAATTACACCCAGATTGACGAGATAATCCACGGGGGGTTGCACGAATTCCTGGATAAGCTGCAAGACAGGCTGAACTGGATAGACGATGCGATCTATGAAAACTTTTTCACCCTGAGGCCGTTGACCGGCAACAATACCAATTTAACTACGGAACAATAATCACCATGACATTCTGTGCGGCAATCAAGACCAAGGACGGCATCGTCGGCGTCTCCGATACACGTATCACTTCCGGTTCAGTACGCACCACGGCACGCAAGGTGACCATACACCAGCATGGCAAGCATTCGATGTTCCTGATGACTTCCGGCTTGCGTTCGGTTCGCGACAAGGCGCTGACCTATTTTGAGGAGGTGATGGAGGAAGAGGACACCAGCTTCGACAAGCTGTACAAAGCGGTCAACTCGTTCGCCGCCCAGGTACGCAGGGTCGCCAACGAGGACAAGGAGGCACTCAGGGCAAGCGGCTTGGATTTCAACCTTTTTTCAATCATAGGCGGGCAACTGGAAAAGGATAAGGAACACAAGCTGTACATGCTTTATCCGGAAGGAAACTGGGTCGAAGTGCCGCCGGCATCCCCGTATTTTCTGATCGGGGAATCGAGCTATGGCAAACCGATTATCGACCGCGTCCTGAGGTATGAATCGTCGATGGAAGTGGCGCTGAAGGTCGCCTATCTGGCTTTCGACTCTACGCGTATCAGCGCGGTCGATGTGGACTTCCCCATCGATGTCATCCTTTACAAACGTGACTCCTATGACATCGTCCAACATCGCTACGAGCGAGAGGACCTTCAGCATCTGCCGGAATGGTGGCAGGAAAAGTTGCGCAATTCGGTTGAGGATTTGCCAAATGAATGGGCGAAAGAAGCTATTTCAAAATTGACACCAAAAATATCGGAGTCAAAAAAGAAGGCTTCTTCAAAGAAAAAGTCTCCTTCTAAGAAAAAGTCTCCGGCAAAGAAAAAATCCTCCACCAAAAAGTAATAAGAAAGCTGTCTAACTCATGCAGTTTAAAATTACCCATTGCACCCGCTATTCTTACAGTCAGCCGGTGTTTCTGGAACCTTTTACTGTCAGAATGCGGCCACGATGCGATGCCGGACAGACCTTGCGCAGCTATCGCATTGATATCACACCCGAGCCCAGCGGGATTGCGCATTGCATCGGGCTTTACGGGAATGATACCGAGACGATCTGGTTCAGCGGATTGTACGATGACCTGCTGATAGAAGTTTCCACTCTGGTGGAAACACACAGGGGAAATCCTTTCGATTATTTTGTCACCGATCCTGCCGCACTGACTTTGCCCCTTGTATATGAACCGCAACTTGCCGGAGTGCTGGGGCATTACCTGATCCGCGAAAAAGACCACCCCGATTTGGCCGCCTTTGCACTGGAAATGATGCGGGAAGCCAAAAAAGAAACAATCCCGTTCTTGACACTGTTGGCGAACGAAATATACCAGCGCCTTGAGTATATGCTGCGCGAACATGGCGACCCCTGGACACCGGAAGAAACCTTGAAACAAAGGAAGGGTTCATGTCGTGATTTTGCGATGCTCTATATCGACGTCTGCCGCAGCGCGGGGATTGCAGCTCGCTTTGTCAGCGGCTACTGCATAGGTGATGCCGCCGGGGGCGGCGATATGCATGCCTGGGTTGAAGTCTACCTGCCGGGAACCGGTTGGCGCGGATTCGACCCGAGTCGCGGGCTTTCCGTGAATAATGATTACGTCGTAGTGGCAGTCGGACAACTTCCGCAGGAAGCCGCGCCGACATTCGGCAATTTCCGGGGTGAAGCAAAAGCGACAATGACTGCCGAAATATCCATGACGCTTATAGAGAACGACACCTGAAAATAAGGCCGAGTCTGTTGAGCAGATGTATCAACCTGAAAAACCCAATTCACCACGAAGGGTGCGAAGGTCACAGAGGTTTTTGCGAGATATCGACCACGGTCGATAACCCTGCCAACCCCGATTCATGGGTTTTCATGATATTGGACGATAACCCAAAGGGTGGATCCCATTTTTGAAATAACCCGCTGTTGTTCTTCGCGGTTCAAATGAGGAAATCTAGAGCAATGCTCCGGCTTCCCGTCAGTGCAGGTGCTTGTGTATGACCTTTCCGCTCCCCGATTCCTGACAGGCACGACGATAAGCAAGCAACGTCTTTTGGGCCTGTCCCAGCACACTCCCGCGCGGGTAGTTTCCGGATGAGTTGGCAATGCCCGCTGTCACCCCGGTGAGCAACTCGATTCCCGAGGTTATATGTTCTGCAGTGTAGATGTGGAACAGGCCCTGCTCGACGGCTTCTACGACATAGCGCTCCAGCATAAGGTGACGACGGTTCCGGTGGGGGATCAGCACACCCTGGCTTCCATCCAGCCCGATTTTTTCGCAGACCTTGAAAAAACCTTCGATCTTTTCATTGATGCCGCCGATAGGCAGAATTTCGCCCTGCTGGTTGACTGCACCTGTCACCCCGATTCCCTGTCTCAGGGGTAGACCGGACAGTGATGAGAGCAGGGCATACAGTTCCGCACATGAGGCTGAATCGCCCTCCACACCGCTGTATTCCTGTTCGAAAACAACGGATGCGTTGAGTGCCAGCGGTGCGTTGCCTGCGAACAGCGAAATCAGGTAGTGCTGCAGGATCAACACACCCTTGTCATGTATCGGCCCGGACATTTCAACTTCGCGCTCGATGTTAACGAGGCCCTCTTCTCCGGCATGGGTGCGGGCCGTGATCCTTATCGGGAAGCCGAAGCGGAAATCGCCCTGGTCAATAACAGTCAGCCCGTTCAGTTGACCGACTTTTTCATCATGCACGCTGATCAGCAGGTCACCCTCGGCGATGGCCTCCCGCATGCGCTGGTCGGGATAATCGTGGCGCATGTTGCGGGCATTCAATGCCGCCTCAACATCGGCTGCTTCAACCAGCTTGCCCGACCGGGCATTGCAAATCGCGGCGCTTTCCATCACCAGTGCTTCGGTACGCGCAAAGATGGCACTTTGGCGCTTCTGGTCATCCACATCGCGATGGCCATTTTCAAGCAATCTTGCCACAGCGGCTGCCGAGAAGTGCGGAAGTCCAAGTTCTCGGCAGGTGTGTGCAACAAAGATCGCCGATGCGCGACTGGTATCCGCGCTGGACGAAAAGCTTTCTGCAAAATCCACCTTGACGCGGAAGCGGCGCGCAAACTCGGGGTCGCCTTCCTGCAATACGTAATACAGTTCGCGCGAACCGATCAGCACGATCTTGACGTCCACATCCAGCGCTTCGGGTTCGAGCGAGACCATCGCGATCGGTGTGAATGCCGTGCCCGGTTCCTCGATCTGCAGGCGTCCGCTGCGCAGGAAGCGGCGCAGCTTTTCCCAAACCAGGGGGTCGGCGAGCAGGTCGCGCAGGTACAGCATCAGGTAACCGCCATGCGCCCTGAGCAAACTGCCCGCACGGATGCGCAGGAAGTCGGTCATCAGGACATCGTTCTCGGTCTGGTATTCGATGCTGCCGAACAGCGGGCGGAACAGGGGATTGTCTTCGATGATCACCGGGGCGCCGTTAAGGCCGTCGTTATCGACAACAAGGTTGACGCGGTAACGTGCTAGTACGGTATGCAGTGCCTCGCGGCGGATATCGTCGTCACTATCGGAGTCCTTGAACAGTTCCAGGTTGTCGAGTACGTCCTGCATCACCTGATCCAGATAGTGGCCGAGTTTGACGGAGTCCTTGATCTGTTTCTTCAGGCCGAGACGAATTCCTTGCAATTCATGTTCAAGCAACGGCTTGATCACCTGACGCCGCAAAGCAGCCAGGGATTCATTCATCGCTACAGCCATCGGACGGACCTTCTCGAAATATCTGCTGATCTCCATGCGCAACTCCTGTTCCGCCTGGTCGATTTCGGCACGGCGTTCCTTGGGCAGCGCGAGCATTTCGATTTCGGTCAGTGCGCGCCCCTTTGCACTGCGCAGGGTGAAGACCATGTGCCCGTCTTCCCGGTGCAGCGTGAACTTGCGCGCTTCGGCACAGGCATCAAGTTCGCCGTAAGCCTTGATCTCTTCTGTCTTGTAGGCCTTTTCGATGCGTTCGCTCTCTGCCTTGAATTCCTGTCCATCCAGTCGTTGGGGGATTTCCGTTTGCAGCGACTTGGTCATTATTGCCATCAACTGGCGGAACTGGCGTCCCTGTCCGGCGGGCAGGCGCAACGCACGCGGACGTTCCGGTGCATCGAAGTTGTAGAGGTAGCAGAGATCGGGCGGTACGGCACGGTTTGCGGATGCAACATGCATCGCCTGTTTCAACAAGGAAGAACGCCCACTGCCGACCTCGCCCAACACAAACAGGTTGTAATCGGGCTGATCCATGCCAAGACCGAAACGAGCAGCCATTTCGGCACGTTCCTGTCCTATCCAGGGCAGGGCATGATCCACCAATTCGGAAGTATCGGTAAATCCCAGTGAATCCGGGGTGATGGTGAGGCGAAGCTCTGAGGGGGGGAGGTTGGAAGTCGACATTTTGTGAATTATTGCTACGTTATTGTTTGTCCGGAATTAAACGCCTTATGACGTTTTATCGCAACTGCATTGAACAGGTTTTAAACTTGATAAGTCTTATATGAAATTCTATTCGTCGAGCAGATTTCGATAGATTGCAACATCACCAGAAGAGAAACAGCAAAAGATCACCTCGCGTATCGAGGATGGTATTTCCAGCGACGAACGGACAGTCGCGACAGCAATTTCGGCTGCTGCTTCCTTGGGGTAGCCATACACACCGGTGCTGATTGAAGGAAAAGCGATCGAACGAACATCATGTTCTGCAGCGACACGCAGTGAGTTGAGGTAACAAGATGACAGTAACTCAGGTTCTCCCCGCTTGCCTCCATGCCATACCGGGCCCACCGTATGGATCACGAATTTTGCCGGCAGTCGATAACCCCCGGTGAGTTTTGCCTCTCCGGTTTTGCAGCCGTTGAGCGTTCGGCACTCTTGCAGTAATTCAGGCCCGGCGGCGCGGTGGATCGCACCATCCACTCCGCCGCCTCCCAGCAGCGTGGAGTTTGCCGCATTGACGATCGCATCTACCTTGAGCGTGGTGATGTCGGCTTGTATGACTTTCAGTATGGAAGACATGCGCTATCTCCGTGGTGACAGTGCGGCCGTTTAATCGATTGCCGAGTTGATCTTGGCTGGAACTATAACGCTCCATGCTTCCAGTTTATTCCGGTATGGAATGGAGGCATTTGCGGGACTGGTCGACGGCAGACGCAGGTATTGCAGTGAACGGTTTTCGAGGTGTGGCAGCACATATTTGTGGAAACATTGTTCGGCCATCGCCCCGTTGAAATAGACATGCGTGATACCGGGATGCTGCATGAAGAACGACGAGAAATCGTTCGGACGGATCGAATCTGCTTCGATGTCGGCATCCATGCTGCTGTGCCGAGTGCATGAGGCGAGCACATCCCACAGCGCGATGCCTGCAGTCTTCAGCTTTTCGATGCGTGCTTCATAGGGCAGAGCTGGTAAAGCTCCGACCAGTTCGCCCATGATCGACCAGAACGCATTGCGTGGGTGTGCATAATATTGAACGGCGCGCAGCGATTCCTTGCCCGGCATGCTGCCGAGGATCAGCACTGATGCGCCTGAGTTTTCAATGGGCGGAAAGCTGAATACTTGCGGCATGCATGCACTCACGTTGCACCGTGAATGACAACAGGAATGCGCCGCGACCCGAAGGCATGGTCGAACTTCTCGAAATGCCCCGCGATCTGTGTGTTGCAAGCCGGGCAATGGCCGTCCGCTGTGATGCGGTAGTCGTTGATCTCGTACCAGTCGCGCACGATCAGTTTCGCATGGCACGATGGGCAAAAGGTCGTGTCGCCTTCAACGTTGTGTACGTTGCCGGTGTAGACATAGTGCACCCCGGCATCCATCGCGATCTTGCGCGCGCGGGTCAGCGTGGCCGGGGGCGTGGCGGGCACATCCGGCATTTTCCAGTCGGGATGAAAGGCGGAAAAGTGCAGCGGCACCTCGGGCCCCAGTTCCTGCGCCACCCATTTTGACAATTCCTTGAGTTCGGCATCGCTGTCGTTGTGACCGGGGATCAGCAGCGTGGTGAGTTCCAGCCAGCAATCGGTTTCATGGTGCACATAGGCTATCGTGTCGAGGATGGGCTTGAGGTGGGAACCGATGAGTTTGAGGTAGAAGTCCTCGGTGAAACCCTTGAGGTCGATGTTGGCAGCGTCCATCTTCAGGTAGAACTCGCGGCGCGGTGCATCGTGCATATAACCCGCTGTCACCGCGACGGTCTTCAGTCCCAGCTCGTGACAGGCGTCGGCAGCATCCAGAGCATATTCGAAGAACACCACCGGGTCGTTGTAGGTGAAAGCCACGCTCTTGCTGCCGTGTTTTTTTGCCGCCTGCGCGATAGCCTCGGGCGAGGCACTGTCCATCAATCTGTCCATCTCGCGCGATTTCGAGATGTCCCAGTTCTGGCAGAACTTGCAGGCGAGGTTGCAGCCGGCGGTACCGAACGAAAATACGCTGGAGCCGGGATAAAAATGATTGAGCGGTTTCTTCTCGATCGGGTCGATGCAGAACCCGGACGAACGGCCATAGGTGGTAAGCACCACTTCCCCGCCGGCAACGCCGCGCACGAAGCACGACCCGCGCTGGCCCTCCCGCATCTTGCAGTCGCGCGGGCAGATATCGCACTGGATGCGCCCGTCGTCCAGCTTGTGCCAGTATCTTGTCGGGTGCCGTTCGTCTGTCGTGATCGGTTCGTCCATGGTTCACTCCTTCCATTTCTCAACGGTATAGCGCGACAGCATGACTTCAGGGGACCAAAAATCGGCAGACAGGCCCGCCTTCTGTTTCAGGTGCGCCATGAATTCTCGGGGATGCGGTAACTGTTCCCAGACCTGGGGCAGAAAGGTGCTGCGGTGTCTGCCGTATTCAAAGACGATGCCATCAATACCGGGACGAAGTTGCGCCAGTGCATCCGCCTCGTTGTGAAATGCCATCGGTTCGGGCGGCGACAGCAGCGAGACCTCGCAACGCGTCGATGCGAATTCCTCTTTGTCCAGCGGCATGAAGCGCTGGTCCTGGAACGCTGCGGCGCAGGCATTGTGATAGACATCGTCGGCGAGCGGGCGGTGCGCCTCGAGCGAGCCGATGCAGCCGCGCAACTGTCCATGCCGGGTCAGCGTGACGAAAACCGCGCCCGGCTGTTGCAGCCAGTTGGCCTGCGGCACAGGTTCATACTGCAAGCCCAGCGCTTCGGCGATCGCGTTGCGCGCGATGCCGAGCAGCACCTTGCCGTGAACCGGTTCAGTCATGATGTGTCCCTTCGACGAAGGCGAACGCGCCATACCCAACGACCCGGTCACGAGGTCCGGCCGTGTCGCCGGAGTTTCGCAAGTCGAGCAAGTGCGGAACGAGATGATGCTTTCGCGCCGCGAGGACCAGGCCGCTGACAGGCGTACCGCCGCAGGCATGGTCATGCGGTATCGGTTGTTGCAGGTTCAGGATGGCTTGTGAGGTTTCCTGGTCCACCCGCTGTGCGGTGGAGTAGGGAAGGTAGTGCGAAAGATCAGAGCTGATCACGATCAGGGTTTCGTCGCCGCCCCAGACTGTCTCAAGCACTTCGGCAACCTCGTCCGCGCTTGTCATCCCGACTGCCAGTGGCAGCAGGGTGAAGCCTTCCAATATGTTTTGCAGAAAAGGCAATTGCACTTCCAGTGAATGTTCAAGCGCATGTGTCTGTGCATTGACGATCACCTGGGGCAGTTGTGCGATGGCTTGTACCAGCTGTACGTCCAGATTGACGCGTCCGAGTGGCGTATCGAAGGCATCGACACCCGGCAGCGCCAACCCGCGTACCGCGACACGATGTGTCGGGCCCAGCAGGACCACCCGTTTGATCCTGTCGGCAGAAGAAGCGAGCGTGGCATAGGCAGTTGCAGCGACAGGTCCGGAATACATGTAACCGGCATGGGGCACGATCAACGCTTTTGGCCTCAGGTTGAAAGCACGTGTTTCGGCGAGATATTGCCGGATATCACGGGTCAGATGGGCGGCATCTGCGGGGTAGAACATACCTGCAACGGCAGGAGTGCGGACGGTAGACATTACGACCTCCATTCCAACATGTGCGATTCAGGTGGGGGCGCAGGGCCGAAAAATCAAGCGAGCCGACCTTCCAGCTCAGGCGGTCACGGGAATATGGTACTGGAATTGGTGCGGGTTGGCACTTGTACTGTTACTGGGGAATGCACAAAAAAGCCGCCCGACTTTCATCATCGGGCGGCTTGAAACAAACATTCTGATTTATTACCGGGGGTGTTGCGTTTCGATCTGCACCAACGGTTCGTTCTCCACATACACTTCACGCTGTCTCTGGCGACGGCGCGGAGGATGCCTTTCCGACGATGCTGAAAGCTGGCCTGGATTCACAGCCTTGGAATGGTCTGTCTCGATCTGTACCAGATCAGAATCGAATTTGATCATTGGCTTTGCAACGGCGACAGGAGGTTTTTCCGGTGTGGGAATCGGAGCGGTTACCGCAGGCGCAGGGATATCTTTCCGGGCGGACACTATCGTCGGCATGGCGATATATTCCGTTGGTTTGAGCTTGACCGGAGGATGTACGTAACCCTCTGGGTAAGCCACATATTCCGTTGGTTTGACGGTGACAGGTGCCGTGCCGGATATTGTAGCCTGTGCGGTCGTTTCACCGTTAGCTGTCGAAGTTGATGCAGCGTTTTCACGGTTTTCACGTTAACGGCGACCGCCACGGCGACCGCGTCGACGGGCAGATCCGCCTTCGCGGGGAGCCGTTCCTGTGTTTTCGCCTTGCTGTTGTTCGTCTGCTGTTTCGGCCAGATTTTCCAGAGCCGGTTTCTCCTCGGCTACGCGAGGCGGACGCGGTGCCCTAGGTGGACGGGGCTCACGCGGTGCCCGGGCTTCCTTGGGTTGCTGTGACTCTTGTTGAGCGGGCTTTTGCCCGTTCCGGGACTCACTGCCGCGATCGTTACGTGAACTGCGACGGCGCCTGCTGCTGCCCTCGCCTTGTTCGCTGCGTTCGGAGCGTTCGGAGCGTTCGGAGCGTTCGGCAGGTTTTTGCCTTGTTGTTGAAGGCTTTTGCTTGGATTCGGTTTCCTGACTCTGGCCCATTGATTTGAACCAGCCCAAAAATTTGGCGATGAACGATGGTTCAGCCACCTCAGCCTTTTGGGGCGCAGGCTGGGCAGGGGTGATGCCCTGAACGACTGCCTGTGCGCGTGTTGCCTTCTGCTGGTCCTGTGATCCTGTTATGGATTTATCTTCTTCCGGCTTTTCCACAAGTTTGTAACTGGCCTGCTGGGTTTCACCGTTCATCTCATCATGACGCAGACGATTGATCGTGTAGTTCGGCGTTTCCATGTGCGGATTTGGAATGAGCGTGATGGCAACCTTCAGCCGCGATTCGATCCGATGGATGTCCGAACGTTTTTCGTTGAGCAGGAAGGTGGCGACATCCACTGGTACCTGTACATGGATCGCCGCGCTGGTTTCCTTCATTGCTTCTTCCTGGATGATGCGCAGGATATGCAGTGCGGAAGACTCGATGCCGCGGATGTGCCCTATACCGCTGCAACGCGGGCACGGGATGTAATTTCCTTCGCCCAGACTTGGTGCCAGACGCTGACGGGACAACTCGAGCAGGCCGAACCTGGATATTTTGGCAGTTTGCACACGGGCGCGGTCATAGCGTAGCGAGTCGCGCAGACGGTCTTCCACGTCACGCTGGTTGCGGCTGCTTTCCATGTCGATGAAATCGATCACGATCAGGCCGCCCAGATCGCGCAAGCGCAGCTGGCGGGCGATCTCTTCCGCCGCCTCCAGATTGGTATTGAATGCGGTAGCCTCGATGTCCGAACCTTTGGTGGCGCGTGCCGAGTTGATGTCTACGGAAGTCAGCGCTTCGGTATGGTCGATAACGATAACGCCGCCGGAAGGCAGGCGTACTTCGCGAGCGTGAGCGGATTCGATCTGGTGCTCGATCTGAAAGCGCGAGAATAATGGAACATCGTCAACATAACGCTTGATGCGGTTCATGTTGTCCGGCATCACGGTGCCCATGAACGCCAGGGCTTGCTGGTAGACATCTTCAGTGTCGATCAGGATCTCGCCGATCTCGGGATTGAAATAATCGCGGATAGCACGTACCACAAGGCTGCTTTCGAGATAGATTAGAGAAGGTGCTTTTTCAGCTTCCGCCGCGCCCTCGATCGCATCCCACAACTGCTTGAGGTAATTCAAATCCCACTGCAGCTCTTCCTCCGAACGCCCGATGCCTGCCGTGCGGGCGATGATGCTCATGCCTTTGGGGATATCGATATGACTCAGGATTTCGCGCAATTCGTTGCGGTCTTCACCTTCGATGCGGCGCGATACACCGCCGCCGCTCGGGTTGTTCGGCATCAGCACGATATAGCGTCCGGCCAGACTGATGTAGGTTGTCAGTGCCGCGCCCTTGTTGCCGCGTTCGTCCTTTTCAACCTGCACCAGCAATTCCTGTCCTTCGCGCAAGGCTTCTTTGATCGAGGGACGGTTGCCGCTGCCGGGTTGGTAAAACTGCGGGGCTACTTCTTTGAAGGGGAGGAAGCCATGCCGGTTACCGCCGTATTCGACGAAACAGGCTTCGAGGCTGGGCTCCAGGCGGGTGATGACTGCTTTGTAGATGTTGCTTTTGCGTTGCTCTTTACCGGCGGTTTCAATGTCGAGGTCTATGAGTTTCTGACCGTCAACGATGGCGACACGGAGTTCTTCCGGTTGTGTCGCATTAAATAACATGCGTTTCATTTTTATTGTCTCCCGCGCTCTGACACGGGCGAGACCATGCTACACGCTGTTATGCGTGCCGGATGAGCAAACTAGTGAGCAATCGTGCTGAATTGTGCGTACGGTTGGTCAAATCGGTTCTCTGTCAGTAGCTGGTCTATTAAAATCATTCTCTGGAACATTTGCATCAGTGTTTGCGGTTATTGCCATACAGCTATACCCACTGGTGTTGATGTTTCCTCGGGGTAAGTCAGCCTGAGGCTGACCTACAAAAAAATCCACAGGTGCTTTGAGCGCGTAAATCAATTACTATCACTGCTGGTTCCGGTGAGCGATATTAACCGGGCCGCGGCTGGAAGGGGGGCGGCGATGTTCGCCGTCTCTTTTGCCAAAATTCTTTCGGTGGGAGATTCTTCCCAAAGTTACCCGAATCCAAATCGCGTGAGCGGCGAAGTATATTCAAAATGAATGGTTTAAGCAAAGATTCTGTCGCTTTTATTGAAATTGACGAAAGTGGCGAATCTCAACGCATCGATAATTTCCTGTTCAAGCACCTGAAAGGTGTGCCCAAGAGCCATGTTTACCGCATTTTGCGCGGCGGCGAGGTCAGGGTGAACAAAAAACGCATCAACCAGACCTACCGCCTGAAACTTGGGGATATGGTGCGTATCCCGCCGATCCGGGTGGCGGAAAAGCACGAAATCGAACATGTGCATATCCCGGCAGTGGAATTTCCTGTCATATATGAGGATGATGCATTGCTGGTAGTGAACAAACCCTCCGGAACGGCAGTTCATGGGGGCAGCGGAGTCAGCTTCGGCGTCATCGAGCAATTGCGGCGCGCCCGCCCCCAGGCCAAGTTTCTCGAATTGGTACACCGGCTGGACCGGGAGACTTCCGGAGTGTTGCTGGTGGCGAAGAAACGCTCGGCACTGACCGCCATGCACGAGATCATGCGTGAAGGAAATAGCGACAAGCGTTATTACGCACTGGTGCTGGGACAATGGAAGAACGCCAGGCAGCATGTGAAACTGCCGCTGCACAAGTTCAACACCCCGCAAGGGGAGAAGCGTGTGATGGTCAGGGAAGACGGCCAGGCTTCACACACCATATTCACCCTGAAACAAAGTTGGCCGGAATATTCGCTCCTGGAGGCCGAGCTCAAGACCGGCCGTACCCACCAGATACGTGTCCACCTTGCGCACCTCGGCTTCCCCATCGCGGGCGACGACAAGTACGGAGACTTTACTCGTAACAGGGCATTGATGAAGCAGGGATTGAAGCGAATGTTCCTGCATGCGCACAGCATCGCCTTCGCACACCCGCTGACCGGCGAGGCGATGTGCCTCACCGCGCCATTGCCTGAAGAACTGGAGAGATTCATCGAACGGCTGGGAGCATCCGCGGATTGAAATATCCTGCGGCCACATAGCCCGGCATGATGAATTGGCGTATGCTGCAAACATCATAAAACGTAGCAGGAGGTAAAGACTATGAACAGTTTTTCGTTACGAATACTATCCGCTTTTTCCTTGTTCGCCTTGCTTCTGGGGGGGTGTGCGACGACGCAGGTCAACGCTGTCTGGAAAGACCCCTCATATCAGTCTCGTCCGGAAAAAGTCATGGTCATCGGCGTGGCCAAGAACCCACTCAACCGCAGGTTGTTCGAAGATGAATTTGTGCTGCAACTCAAGGCCAGGGGAACGGAAGCTATCGCAAGTTATACCGTGCTCACTGACAAACAGCAGGATGACCAGTCTGCAATCGGCGATAAGGTGATGGAGCTTAACGCCGATACGGTGCTCGTCACCCGGATGGTCAGCAAGAGAACGGTGCAAGTCTATGTGCCGGGAGCTGTTTACTATCCGCCGCCTTTTTATGACAAATGGCCGGATTACTATGGCTACGGTTATCGTTATATCCACTCTCCGGGATATGTGGCCGAGGAGGAATACGCCATCATCGAGACCAATCTATACGATTCAAGTACTGACAAACTGATTTGGGCGGCATCTTCGGAAACAGGTCTCAGCGGTTCCGATCAGGGTTTGATCAAGTCTTATATCGCAATCATGGTGAACAACATGGCTGATAAAGGCTTGTTGTCGAAATAGCAATGTTTGCAAGGGGATTTGCGGGTCGGATCAATTGTATTGATCCAGAAGAACTCAGTTCACCACGAAGGGCACTTAACCAGCGACTTAACGAGTCGTTGTTTGCGAGTTTAGTCGAATGGCTGGTAGTTACATCAGAGATCACGAAGATATTTGCGAGCCATCGTCCAGGGTCGAGATCCCTGACAACCCCGATTCATGGAGTTGCATGATATTGCATACTCACCGGCAAGATGATCCATCCGTGCTTATCCGGTTGTCACAGACACCTACCAGATGTAGTGTTTCGTGATTTTACGGAGTAAAGCTCTGCGTAGGTCGGGGCAGTGACATCGCCAGCGATCCCGAGCAGGGATCGGAAGGCGTTGAAGGGGTAGAAGC
>JBGSMU010000069.1:0-10891 GCA_041739955.1 Gallionella sp.
CCATAGCCTGCACGCTGATCTGAGTTCAGCGGCACCCCACGCGGTTTCCTCCTTGGAGCGGTTGTCCGACGTCAGCCCGGAACGGGCGGCTGCATTCGTTCGTGCGGCGCGTGGGGGCTGACATCCGACAACCCTTAACCGAAGCGGCCTATCAATGATAGTGTCCGTATGATTGAGCTTGCAATTAACCCGTACATTACATAACCTGTATAACATCAATATGTTAGATGCATATATCCGTGTCCGTATTATTAAACATGTCCGGACGAAACTGTCATATGAATAACTGTTAGAGATACCCAATGAAGAAACTAGCAATTGCGATAGGTTGGCTGGCTTCCTTAGTTCTCGTTGCCGCGTTTGCTTCAAGTTCGGCGATGAAGAATCAGATGGTCGGGGTCGGGGTCGAACTAGACAAAACCCAAGCAATGTTGGCGTTCAACCACATGGCTAGATACCGAGAGATAGAAAGCGATCTGACTAAAGGTTGTTATTCTGAAGCTCTTGAGAAAGCGAAAATTTCCAAAGACCAGGAGCTATCTTTATTGGCGTCCCTTTTCAAAGAGCACCCTGATACTTCATTCAGCCAATATGTATCTGACAGAGACCCTGCCTTAGTTGAGCAGTTAAAAACTTTCAAAACTGCATATGGCAACTCATGGAAGGAGCCACAATGCAGCAAATAATCTCTAACCCTACGCTCAAGCGGGACTCCGCCACTGCGTGGCTCCGCCACTGCGTGGCTCCGCCCCTTAGCTACACGTTGGGCCTCTCTTAATTCTAGGATTTCCAAATGACAGCATTTCTTCTTGGTGTTATAGCCTCTCTGTTTGCGGCGGCTCTTTTCCCAGCTTTTGCGGAGCTGGGTAGTAACATCCTTGTACGCATGGTTGGTTGGCTCCCTCTCAAAGGGAAGACCAACCTCTCTGGTAAATGGACTTCAATTTGGCATGTAGATAGCCCCCGATTTCCTCCAGAGAATCCAGACGAAGATGCAGAAATTCGCCAACTCGGAAATCGTATTTACATGCAGCACAACGCCGATGGAATTATGTTTCGTGCTAGCGGAAAGATTGACAGTGGACGCTATGTAACTGGCGTTTGGTTCGACGAAACTGATGGCGGATACCATGGCGCATTTCAGCTTGTCATCGACCCCAAGACGCGAAACATGGATGGCGAATGGGTGGGATATTCGACTGAAGGTTTTGTTAAACATGGGAAATGGGTGTGGGTAAAGAAATAGCCCAACCCGACATTCAACCCGGACTCCGCAAAAGCGCGGAGCCTGTTAATTCCACGTTAGGCAATGGGCGAGCCTTATCGCCTTTTTTTGAGGAGAAGCAAATGTCTGTCAATTCATTCCGCCCAAGTAAGTTCGAAGATCACGAAATTGTCGACGACAAAAATAAGGTGGTTGGGCATGTCCGCGTAAAACCAAGTGGAATCCTTTGGTCGCCTAAGAATGGCCAAGATTGGTATGGCGTATCTCTCGCAAACTTTTCCGCCTACATGGAAGAAAATGGTAAAAAACTCAAGAAGTAACAGCCTAATCAGGCGTTCGAGCGGGTCGCCGCGCTTTTGCGGCGACCCGCAACTTTAGACGTCACAATCACTCTCTCAACACTTAGGTACGGAGTCCTCAATGGCTGCAGGAACAATTATTACAGTACTGACAAATATCCCATGGGGCCAAGTTGTCGAAAATGCACCGAAGGTCGCTGATGGGGCCATGAAGCTATGGAATGCAGTTGCCAGTAGAAAGAAGCAAGTTTCAAGTCAAAATGAACATACTGCCGTGCCAGCAGACGCGGTTCCGTCCGAAGCAGATTTATTGAAAGCGCGGCTGCTTCGACTTGATGACAACGTCAGAAACCTACAAGATCAAATGCAGGCATCCTCGGAGATAATAAAGGCGCTCGCGGAACAGAACACTCAGCTAGTTCAGCGAATTGAACTAAATAGGGCTCGCCTTGTTCGCTACGCGGTAGCTGCCTTATTAGGAGGTGCAGTATTACTCGCCATCGTTATCTACGTCTTAATCCGGCAGTGACGCCTAGCGGTTAATACAGGGGCGGGAATGGGTATCGACTCAACTGGGCGATATTATTTTGTCGTCGAAAGTTACTGTCGAGACTTGAAAAAGGCATTCGACAACTTACGAGTCAGCCTCTATGGGCAGTAAACAGGCCAACTATACGTATAACCGAACAGCAGTTACGCTGGCGTGGGCCTTAGGCTGATTAGCTTTGTGTTATATATGTCAATCGGATATGCAGCTAATATTTGAAGATCTGTCAGGTCAGCAATAAGTCCTCAGACCAGTGCCCAAATTTATCTCTTCGGGCGCACCATGGAATCAATGGGTTAGGCAGAAATGCTTAGACCTTTTTTCTTTTGCGCGCGGAAGGGGAAATTTTGCGGATTGCAGAGAAATTTATCCTTTGAAGAATAACTGGTAGTTGCTTTGAGTTTCCCTGAAAATAATCAAATTAAGTCTTTAAACGCAGCCGCATTCTCACAACAGTCACCGTTGTCGTCGGATTCAATTCCTTTCTCGGCATTGCGACACTCTTATCGTCTACGCTCTGAACATCGGACACGGCCTTCTAAAAGAACGAATTACTTTCCTTTCAAGCCGGTGTTCATCGGACATGGCAGGCCTGAACATAAGGGTTTCCTTGAAAGATTGCCGGTAAAATACTCGAATCGCTCTTGCTTCTTTGTTATCCTGTCGTGATGTAATGCATTACGGAAAAATCGATTGTGCTGAGCTGGGTGAATGTCTGTGAGTGAAGAAGTCATACTTTTATCGGATTTTGGTTCCGCCCTGAATACTGCCTTGCGGGCGCTGGGTTGGGATTCGCTGTGGCAGAATGAAGTTGGAACAGATGCTGCGGCCTCCCTGGACGAGTTGAATCTGTTTCTGTTGCCGCTCGGAATCCAGGCGACACATTTCGCGGCACCGCTTGAGCAAGTGCTTGAATCGCCGGCAGTTGCGGTGCTGGTAAAGACCGTCGACGGATACGCTGCCCTGGCATTTCCCGGCAGTGGACGCAATGCGGTATTTCTTCGTGCTGACGGTCAACCCAGCGATGCGCCTGCCTCCGAGATCATCGCGCGTTATGCGGGTGAAGCCGTCGTGTTGAATCATCTCACCTCCAGTGAGCAAAAGGGGAGTGGGGTACCGTCCTATCTGATCCCGTTGCGCACTTACTGGCCCCAATACGCCGAGATTCTGCTGGCGGGCATTGCGGTCAATTTCATCGCCTTGCTGGTTCCGGTGTTCACCATGCTGGTTTACGACCGTATCGTCGGCAATCGGATATCTGAAACGCTTTGGGCCTTGGCATTGGGCATGTTGCTGGCTGCCATTCTTGATTTCAGCTTGCGCGCCATCCGTGCGTGGTATGTGGAACATATCGCCAGCAACTCCGATGTCTTGTTGGACAGGGCGTTGTTGCGCAGACTGTTGCACCATGATGCCGCCGTGCTCCCCCCGGTCGGCGCCGTATTGAACAAGTACAAAGAGCTTGCCGCCGCACGCGATTTCATCACCTCGGGTTACTTGTTGTCGGCAGCAGATTTGCCTTTCTATCTGCTATTCATGCTGGCTTTGTGGCTTATCGGCGGATGGGTGGTTCTGGTTCCCCTCGTGACCGGGATACTGATGGTGATAACGCATATGGCGTGTGCCATGCCCGCCAAGGACTACGGCAGCAAATCACGCAAAGCTGCCGGATCGAAAGTATCGTTGCTGGCCGAGATACTGTCCGAAGGGGAGTTGCTCAAAACCAGCATGCTGCGTGTGCCGGTTTCGCGTCGCTGGCAGGATGAGAGTGAAGCTGCCGCTTCAGCCGGCGCGCGTGGCCGCTTCTGGACAGCATTGGCCGGCGTAAGCTCAAATTTCTGGATGATGTTGACCACGGTTGGTACGCTGGTGGCGGGTGTCTATCAGATCGAGGCACGGGCTCTGACCACCGGTGGCTTGATCGCCTGCACCATGCTGGCGAGTCGCAGCATGATGTCGCTGGCATCGGTAACGGTATTGTTCACGCGCTTTAAAGAGATGCAACGTTCCGGCAAGGAGCTGGACGATCTGCTGGGCGATAATGGAGAGGAACCAAAAGCACCGCAGAGTGTGGCGCCGCGCCCACTTGAAGGCAGGATCACGGTGCGACGTCTGGGCTATCGTTTCAAGGCGGACGGTCCTTTGGCGCTGGACGGGTTGACCTTTAATATCGAACCCGGTGAGAGGGTCGGTTTGCTCGGCCGTCCCGGTTCCGGCAAGACTACTTTGTTGCGCTGCATGGCAGGTGTGGTGCGTCCCTCGACCGGCGAGGTGCTGGTGGATGGCGTGACGATACGCCAGCATGATGCCTATTCGCGTGCCCGCTGGTTGTCCTATAAACCCCAGGATCCGATCCTGTTCGAGGGTACGCTGGAAGAGAATATCCTTGCGGGCGCGGAATTCGCCGACCGTGATGCGCTTGCCCGGGCACTTGAAGTGGCGGGGCTGCACGAAAGTATTCGCCGTGGCGAATTGAACCTGGGGATGATGATCGAACCGCGCGGGGTGAATCTCTCCGGTGGGCAACGGCAGGCGGTCGCATTGGCACGTTCCCTGGTAACCTCACCCAGCATCCTGTTGCTGGATGAGCCAACCAACGGTCTGGATGCCGCAGGCGAGAAGTTGATCGCTGCCCGTCTGCGTGAATTTTCGCAGGGCAGAACACTCGTGGTCGCGACACACAGCCACATCATGCTGGCGATGCTGGATCGCTTGATCGTGGTGGAGGGCGGAAGGATCGTTGCAGACGGGCCGCGCGATAAAGTGCTGGTAGGTTAAGGATACCCGTTGTCGAAAACAAGCCAGAAATCAGAGCGTAAATCTCAGAATAAACCTGACGAGATCGCCAGCAGCATTGCTGCGGGCGACATCAGTCGCTTGACGAATGCCTGTATTGCGGCGTTGGAAGCCGATCCGGAAGACCTGCGTGCGCTGTGTGTGCTGGGCGAGCTGATGAGGAAAAGCGGGAAGTTCGAACAGGCGATCAAATTGCTGGATCGTGCGGTTCTGTTATCGCCGGGCAATACAACTGCACAAGCCGAGTTGGGCGAAACGCTGCTGGATCACGGGGATCTGGCCGTCGCTCTGGCGGTATTCCGCCGTGCTTCCAACAAAGCGCCGAACGATCCTGTCATTTCGCGGCATATAGGCCGTGTGCTGCATCGCATGGCCAGATACGAAGAGGCGCTTGCCGTCACACAGCATGCGCTGAAAAATTCATCCCAAAATGCCGCACTTGCCTTGCTGGCCGGGCAATGCCTGCTCAGTTTGCAACGTTTCGATGAAGCCAGACCCCTGCTGGAAGGCGCCGCGAAGCAGACACCTGAAGACCCTTGGCCGCATCTCGGCATCGCCCTGATCCACATGCTGCGCGGTGAGTTACTTGCAGGATTTGCCGAATATCGCTGGCGGCAGAAATTGCCTGAGTGTAAGCCGCGCAAGTTTTCACAGCCATACTGGTGGGGTGGCGATGCGGTCGGCAAAACGATGCTGGTCTATGCCGAGCAGGGTCTGGGCGATGTGTTGCATTTCGCCCGCTATCTGCCGCTGCTGGTGGGTAAGGGAGCGAGCGTGCTGCTGATCTGCGATCCGGTTTTACATCCGCTGCTGCGAGGCATGGCGGGCGTGACTCTGGTGCAGCCGAATGTGCGTCCGGACTTCGATTGCCATGTCGCACTGCTAGACCTGCCTGATTTGTTTGGCACGACGCTCGAAACCATTCCCGCGCAAATCCCTTACCTTCATGCGCCGAAAAAGCGGCACTTGCCACCCCTAACGCCGGGGTGCCGCTTGCGTATCGGCATCGTCTGGGCCGGCAATCCCAAGCACAACAACAGCCGCAATCGTGATTGCGCTGTTGAGCAGTTCCTGCCGTTTGCCACGCATAGTGGAGTCGAAATATATAGCCTGCAAGTCGGCAAGCCCGCTGCGGCATTGACTGCCTGCGGGGGAGACGTGCTGATCACGCCGCTGGGCCAGCATTTGACCGACATGGGGGTGACCGCTTCCATTCTGGAGGAGCTCGATCTGCTGATCACGGTGGATACCGCGGTAGCGCATCTGGCAGGCGCCTTGGGGCGTCCTGTCTGGTTATTGCTACCCTATGCGCCGGACTGGCGCTGGATGCTGGATAGGGACGATACTCCCTGGTATCCGACCATGCGACTGTTCCGCCAACCCAAACCGGGTGATTGGGACAGCGTGTTTGCCACCGCAGGCAAGGTGCTTGATGAGCAGTTGCAGAATAATCAGGGCCAGGATTCAGTCCCGAATGAAGTGGTCGCCCAAGCGCGACAGCTGCGCGACCGTGCGACTGCGGAGTACAACAGCGGCAACATACAGGGTGCCATGTCTCTACAGCGCAACGCACTGCGCATCAATCCGCTCGATCACTCGCTATGGAACAACATGGGTATCTTCCTGCGTGAGTCCAGACATTTTGAAGCAGCTGAAACGTGTTACCGGCGCGCACTGGATTGCGGTGGTGAGGGAGATGCCGGACTGCGTACCAACCTGGGTAATGTCCTGAACGATCTGGACCGAAGTGCGGAGGCCGTGGCATGTCATGAGCTGGCTTTGTCCATGAATGCTGACTCGTTGCTCGCGCTCCAGAACCTTGGCGTTGCGTTACGAGGCGCGGGACGCCATGCGGACGCAGTGAAGGTATACGACACCCTGCTGGAAAAAAAACCGGACAATCACGGCGCGCGCTGGGATCGCTCGCAATCCCTGCTGGCATTGGGCAGGTTTGAAGAAGGCTGGCGCGATTACGAGTCGCGCTGGAAGATGAAAGAGGCCGGCCCTTATCCGCGCAAAGGGGAGCGCTGGGACGGTAGGCCTTTTGCGGGCAAGACGCTGCTGCTGGTTTCCGAGCAGGGTTTCGGCGATACCCTGCTGGCAGCACGCTTTCTGCCGCAGGTCAAAGCACTGGGCGGGCGCGTGCTGCTCGAATGCCAGCCTGAACTGATGCGCCTGATCGGCAAAAACAACTGGGTAGATGGGATGTTCGCCAAGGGCACGATCCCGCCGGAACAGTATGACTATCAATTGACCATGATGAGTTTGCCGGGACTGTTCGTGAAGGATGTCAACGGGATCCCGCAACATTCATATCTGAAAGCAGATCCTGCCGGATACGCGATGTTTGCCAATCTGTTGAGCAAGAAGCCGGGTCAACTTAATGTCGGCATCGTATGGTCGGGCAGCGTCACCTTCAAGGGGAATGCTTACCGTGCTGTCGGGCTTGAGCATTTCCTGCGTTTCGCCGACATGCCAAGTGTGCGCCTGTTCAGTTTGCAAAAAGGACCGCCGCATGAGGAGCTGAAAAAGCTCGGCCTGCAATCGATGGTGACCGACCTTTCGCCGTTATTGCTGGATTTCGAATGCACAGCTGCCGCGCTGGATATGCTCGACCTTGTCATCATGACTGATAGCGCAACGGCGCATCTTGCCGGTGCACTTGGTCGCCCGGTGTGGGTGTTGCTCGGCAGCCGTCCTTATTGGCTATGGGGCGACAAGGGCAGTACACACTGGTATCCGTCGATGCGCTTGCTCAGGCAGAACAAGGTGGGTGACTGGGACGAAATGTTTGAGCGGGCCGGGCGAGAGATGAGGGAGTGGATTGAAGGAAAGGTTTGATGCCGGGCTGCGCAAATTCTTTTAAATCAGATTTGGGTGAACCGAATCGGATTTTATGCATCCTATCCGCAGCACTATCCATTAATCACTCCATTCTTATGAATTCGATTCGTTACAGTTTTCCCGGACAGATCGCTGAAGCGGTAACATCTCCAGAATGAGCAATTCCATCGCCGAAATTAAATCAGAGATTATCAGTGCGCAAAAGTCAGGCGACTACCTGAGAGAGTACGACCTGGCGCAGGCAGCGCTGAAAATCAGTCCGGATGAAGAATTCTTCAAATATTGCTCGGTATTGGCACTTTCACGCTGCAATGCCAAGCAGCGTGCGCTGGATATTTTTTATTCCTACAAACTGCATTTGAGCGAAAACCAGTACGTCCGCGCGCTGGAATCCAGAATCATGAAAGACCTGGCCTTTCAGGAACTTCAGAGCGGTGTGCAGTTAACCGGCCGGGACAGGGAAAGATTCAGCACCGCCGCAGTGACCTATCATCGGGAATTCATCGCGACCGGATCGCATTACTCAGCCATCAATGCGGCCACGTTGTATTTGTTTGCCGGCGGCCCGGACCGGGCACAGGAGATGGCAAATTCCGCCATCGAGATGTCGCTCTCGGACGAAGGCCTGCGGTATTATCCGCTGGTCACCCAGGCCGAGGCATATCTGTTGAAAGGTATGCCGGACAAGGCGAAGCAGTACATCGAAGAGGCTGCCAAATATAACGAAAATAATCTGCAAACCCGCGCGCGTACGCACAATCAACTGAAGCTGGTATGTAACTATCTGGGTGTATCAACGGATATTCTCGAGTCGCTGCTTCCCGAAACCGTGATTCATTATTGCGGACATATCTTTGATCAGCACAGGCCGCTGGATGAGCGGGAGGGACGCGAGCTTGCCGATCGGATCGAAAAAGTGATTGCCGACCGGCATTGCGCCGTTGCCTATGGCTCACTCGCTGCCGGTGCCGACATTATGCTGGCCGAAGCCATCCTGCGTTCGGGGAGCGAATTGAACGTATGGCTCCCTTTCGGGCGGGAAAGTTTTTGCGATGAGATGGTACGACCTTACGGGGAAGATTGGGTTTCGCGATTCAACGATTGCATGGAAAAGGCGCGTACCGTTTCCTATGCAACCGAATCCGACTTCCTGGGGGAAAGTTCCCTGTTCAATTTCTGTTCGGATGTTGCGATGGGCATGGCGATCATGCGGGCACACTCCCTAAATGCCAGGGTGATGCAGATCGCGGTCTGGGATCAGGTGGAGATCAATCAACGTTCCGGAACTTACACCAACGTTGCCAAGTGGAAAGCGATGGGACATCCCTCGGAGGTGATACAGGCGCCCCAAAGGTTGCCGGAACCCATTTCCCGCAAGCATCATGGCAAATACCCCGGGAATCGGCGAGAGCCGCATGCGATCCTGTTTGCGGATGTGCGCGGTTACAGCAAGCTGAGCGATCAGGAAGTTCTCTGGTATTTCAACGAACTCCAGCCCGCGATGGCCAAAGTGATCAACGAACATCGAGCAGAGGTACAACACCTGGACACTTGGGGGGATGCGATTTTCCTGGTCACCGAGAAGGCATCAACTGCAGCGAGAATCGCTATCGAGCTCAACAAGGCGATTTCGGAAATAGACCAAAGTAGCCTCAGTTTGATTGAGCCGTTGCTATTGAGGATAGGATTGCACTATGGGCCGGTTTATAAACTATATGACCATTTGACCCGGGATTTCACTTATTCCAGCAACGAAGTCACCAAAACAGCGCGCATTGAACCTGTTACACCTCCGGGCGAGATTTTCGGAACCGAGCCTTTTGTGGCGATACTGGAACTCGAAGGGGAGGGGTGGGCCAGTTTCGAGTACGCGGGAACCATATCAAGCGCCAAAAATTACGGTGCCTTCAGGATGTTTCACGTAAGACCCAAGTATGAGCCGAATGCGATGCTTGGCACTTTGTAGTGCATACTAAGTTTGCGGAATCACTTCTTGCCTATTTCCCGCCAATTATCCTCGGGTGTCCTGATCTCCGGCAGGTCTATGACGGTCTGCACTTCCCTGGGCAGGCAGAGCATGTTTACTGAAACGATGTTGCCGAACAGGTTTTCCTTGTCGCCCCGAAAATTGTCGGGATTGTACATACGCGGCAAGTGCCACCAGAGCCGGTAGCCGAATGACTGTATAAGCGTTATCAGTTTCTGGGAGTGTTCCGTGCGATCGTTCTCGACATACAGTATCGGTTGCAGTCTGGCGATAGTATCTCGCGCACCTTCCAGCACCTCGCTTTCCATGCCTTCGACATCGGCCTTGATCAGTCGGCAACGGTTCAATTTGAGACTATCTATTGTTTTGATCGGCACCTCTTCCCCGCTGTTGTGACTGTTGATGCTGAAGCCGCCGAAATTATGGCCTTTGGACGGATTGAGTACCGGTATCCTGATGCTGCCGGGATAGGCACCCAAACCCGCCTGTATTGTGATGACGTTGGCCAGCGAATTGAGCGCGACATTGGCGACCATGGCCTGATAGACCAGACGCTGGGGTTCAAAAGCGATGATGCTGCCTTGCTCTCCGACCATTCCGGCCATCGCGACCGTATGCGCTCCGAAATTGGCACCTGCTTCGACCACCACATCGCCGGAGCGCAACAGTTGCCGGAACAATACCGCTTCACCCTCGGAGAATTCGCCGTACTTTTTCAGCCCGAGCCCGATGTATTGGTCGGCGGTGTGGTACAGCATCCAGCCGTGGCGGCATTGGGATAGCGTGTTGAATCCGGTGGTGATGTGTTGCACATGTCCCGCTTCGGCTGGTTCTATATTGCCGATGTTGGATGGGTCGGCGGGAGAATTCTTATCAGGCGTTTTCTTGGTCATGGATGTTACCGCTGCGATTTTCGGGTGAGTGCGAAAATCATAACACCTTTCATTTTCGGTCGGAAATCATCGATCCGTCAGGCATGATATGCAGCAAGCGAGGAGAGTATGGTTCAAAGTATCTGGCGGTCGTATTTCCTCACTTTTCCCCAATCAGCAAAGCGTGCTTATCCGGTTGTCACAGACACCTACCAGATGTAGTGTTTCGTGATTTTACGGAGTAAAGCTCTGCGTAGGTCGGGGCAGTGACATCGCCAGCGATCCCGAGCAGGGATCGGAAGGCGTTGAAGGGGTAGAAGC
>JBGSMU010000070.1:0-14802 GCA_041739955.1 Gallionella sp.
GCTTCTACCCCTTCAACGCCTTCCGATCCCTGCTCGGGATCGCTGGCGATGTCACTGCCCCGACCTACGCAGAGCTTTACTCCGTAAAATCACGAAACACTACATCTGGTAGGTGTCTGTGACAACCGGATAAGCACGAAAAAATCAAGTAAGTCTGATTCATATGTCATCTTCCTGAATATTCTTCTGACGGCGAATCAGTAGATTCTGTACACTTTGGAGCCTGTCCACTAAAACAGACAAATCAAAACCCAGAATAGGAATAAGTTGCAATGAAACAATTTCCCGAGCTAGCGCCATTTTTTCCCGGTATCCACCAGAACAAAATTACGGAATATTTTGATTCTTTGCAGCATTTAGAGGCACAGCCGCAAAACATCAATCCTGACTTCTCAAAATTGAAAGGGGTATATTTCCTCTGTTTTACAAACAGGTGTGGCTCAAATTTTGTAGCCCAGGCATTGTCGTCAGACGGTAGATTGGCGCAAGCTGGAGAGAATATAAATTACGATACCGTAATCAAACAATCCAAGAGTTTAGGTATTTCGTCATTTCCACAATATTTTTCTTGGCTTGCAAACAACTCAAAAGGCAAGATGGGTATTTTTGGATGCAAAGCTAGCGTAGAGCAGTTGTTGTTCCTATATAACGAAGGATTGCTGAACCAATTTCCCTCTCCACCAAAGTTTATTCATATAACCAGAAGCGATACTCTTTCTCAGGCAGTTTCTCTTTACATAGCAAGTAAGACAAATAAATGGACTAGTGAACAGAAGGGGCATGAGAGTCATATTGACTACGATGCAAAGACACTTCTTAATATTGTCAAGTCAATTTGCCAGCAGAATGCTATGTTTCAAGCTGTATTCCAGTTGTTCGGGGTAACTCCAATGGCAATCAATTACGAGGACTTCATGAACAGGCCTCGAAAGTCGCTTTCAGAAATTGGGGAATTTATATCGATAAAAGATCTTGAATATAAAGAGGAAAAAATTCGCTATAAGAAGCAAGCTGATGATAAAAATGCCTGGTTACTAACTCAACTCAAACAGGATTTCAACCTCCAGGCCAGCAAAAATCCGCAATAAATTCCATGAGACCAGCCGGAAAATTTTAATGAAATTGGTGAGTATGTATTTTGCATTTTTGATCCTTCTATTGATTGCTGGTGGAGTGGGCGCTGAGACTTTGACATCAGCAGCTTTTCAATACAACGGGGGGAAACTGAGTTATCTGGAACATAATCAAGTTTATTCCTCCTGGAATGCCAAGAACCCCATCGCTGTCCATAAACCGGGAATGAAAGTGATGTTTTTTGGGCATGCCGAAGGTTGCGATTTGGACACAAAGAATGGCCCTGTTACAAATACCGGCAACCCGAATTTCATTCAAGCCGCCCAATTAACCGGGATACCGTTAGCCGCAGAAGGAATGGGGCAGCGCTGGTCACCAAGCGGAAATGTGAGTCAATGTGATGAAAAGGTACGCAATCAAGTAGGTGAGACTTTCGTGCATGTGAATGAAGATTCCTTGAAGGGTGGTATCGGCATCTTTACTTCAACGGGCTCCCGCAAGCCAGGCGAACACGCATTTTTCGATGTTTTTGATATGGGCGGGCAGAGCGGAACCGGAAAAGGGGGGCGAAATGGCAAGGGGCCCAATGCTTACACCGAGGGTACTTTTGTAACTTTTGTTTTTGATTGGCAAAAGGGAGTTGCCGTGCAGCCATGGACTGGCGATAGCCAATCAAAAAGCATCTTTGAAGTAAGAACAGTGCAAAGTGTGGTCAAATCCCCTGAAAATAATTCTTTGTCCAGCACCAATTCAGAGCCTATACAAGCAAAGCAACAAATTGTTGTAAGTCTAGTAAACAGGAATTGCATTAACAGCAACTTAAAGGATAGGAACAAATGCAATATCAAGTATCTCTTCAATCTCGCTGTATATCGCCCGGGGGTAAAGAACTGGGATAACGTCAGTTGGTTTAATGCTGCGGGGATTTTCTTTGACCCTTCACAAGGTGGGGTGCCCATTGTCAATGGGCCAATCGGAGACCGAGGAGTGATTACGTTAGAGAAGGCGTCGGGGCTGGAACTATACACCTCCCTGGGAGAACCATCCCAGCACGAGAATTTTAATAATAAGGAATTTAGAATTCAAATATCGTTCGAGCAATTTAAGAACGTACTCAAACTTGTCGTGTCAAAGGCTTTAAAGAAGCCTTTAACAAAGGTGACCCCAGAGGATATGGAAGTCATTTACTCAAATAAATGGAATGACCACAATGAGTGGTTTCTAGCTTTAACCAATGTCAGCCAGGAAGTACACAACCCTTACAGCGATATATCCGCTCAATTGGGTGGTGCGATAGGTGAAATTGAAATCAAGACATCCCCTCTCAATCAATAACAATATATAAGTTAAGAAAAGAAAATACCCAGGGAGCAATTATGGCAGTTCAATCACCAGCAATTAGTTCACTTTTCCCCGCGATCGAATTTGATCTTGAAAAACTGGCAATGTATGCCAAACAAAAATCCCCGGCGACTGAATATATAGTTGCAATGACACCAAGATCCGGCAGCACATATTTGTGCGACCTAATGAGGCAAACAAAATTATTTGGCAGGCCAATTGAGATGCTGGCGGCCGAAAACATCCCAAAAAACATGCGAACCGTGCCTGCAAGGACTGCCGAAGAGTACTTGGCGAATATGTTTAAACATACAGCTTCAAAGAACGGGGTGTCCGGACTTAAAACCAGTTGGTTTCAGTTTAAAGATTTTAATTCTGCTTTGCCAAATAGGCGGCATTTCAAAAATTTCAAGTTTGTCTACTTATATCGACGAGATATTTATTCCCAAGCAGTATCACTATACAAGGCTACAGAGTCCAAGATTTTTCACACGAACATTCAACATAGCGAGGAATCTCTCGGCAAGCTAAGAAAGCTGGAATACAGTTTTGAGCTTATCCAAAAATGGCATCAACGTATAGCGAGGGGGGAGGAAGGGTGGACAAATTTCTTCCTGGCGAATGATATTACCCCACTATGCATCACCTACGAAGATATCAGTTCCAACATCAACATTGTTATGGAAAGAGTCGCGGTTCATTTGGGGATTCCACGGCGTATGGTAAAAAGTATTCAGATGGAATCTGCCCACACAAAAATTGGCGACAGACAAAGCATTGAATGGGCATATCGTTACGCTCTTGAACTTGATGAGATGAATCGAGCATCAACCCAAAGCTTACCGAAATAAGCAAGTATTCGTCCTCTGGCCAGAATGTGAGTTACGCATCCACATCAAATTTATCCCACCCGGTCACCCGTGGTGAGGGTCTGCTTTATCTGGTTGAAGAAAGACCCAATCCGTCCACCGATTATTTTGTATTGCCTGCAGTTGCACAATCCGGTCTGCGTGTTGTCCGTTGCGACTTCTCCGACCTTCCCTTGGCGGCCGATCTGGAAGGGGCAGCGGTGGTGTTCGTTCGCTATGTGCCTTCATCATGGATAAAACTGGTGGATGCTGTGCGTCCAATGCTGAGCGCGCTGGTTTATTTCATGGATGACGATTTGCTGGATGCTCGCGTTACATCCGGCATGTCATGGCGTTACCGTTTTAAATTGGCGAGATTGGCAACCTGGAGGTCAGCGTGGTTGCATCATCAAGGTGCTGAATTATGGGTCTCGACACCCTACCTTCAGCAAAAATATGCGGCATGGCACGCGCAGCTGGTGTTGCCCTCCCCGATCACTGCCCCCTCTGGCGTGTGCAGTGTCTTCTACCATGGCTCGTCATCGCATGCTGCCGAGATACGCTGGTTGCGACCGGTGATAGAAGAAGCGCTGCGTTGCGAAGAGAGACTTGCGTTTGGCATCGTCGGGGGGCAGGAGGTTTACCATTTGTACCGCGGCCTGCCGCGTGTCAATGTGATGCATCCTATGAGCTGGAGCGCCTACCAACATCTCCTCTCTATGCCGGGTCGACACATCGGATTGGCACCGTTGATGGACACTTCGTTTAACCGGGCGCGTTCATATACCAAATTTTTCGATTTCACCCGGTGTGAAGCAGTGGGGATATACTCCCCGAACGGGGCCTGCGCCGGGGTGATCAAGGACGGGGTAAACGGAATGATCGCGGAACTGCGCCAGGACGCATGGATTGAAGCCATACTGAAACTTGCACACGACGAGACGTTAAGACAGTCTATGTTGCATAATGCCAAGGTGAGTGCCGACGAGTTGGCTGACAAGGCGAAACTCGGTTATTCTGGTTTGTTGAAGCAGAGCTACGCAAATAAGCCGTAGTTGGGTTGCAGCAATCACGGTTGATAAATTGTGGAATTTGATTATTTGTAAATGAGGTCGAGGATGGAACAAAATAAATCAACCAACGTCGTATGGCATAACGCCACTGTGACCCGCCTGCGTCGAGAAAAAATGAACGGGCACGGCAGCGTGATCCTTTGGTTCACCGGTCTTTCCGGCGCGGGCAAATCATCGCTGGCACACGCGGTCGAAGAAGAGTTGCACCAGATGAACTGCCACACTTTTGTTTTTGATGGGGACAATGTACGTCACGGCCTTTGCGCGGACTTGGGCTTTTCTGCGGAAGACCGTGTCGAGAACATCCGCCGCGTGGGCGAGATGGCAAAGCTGTTCGTCGAAGCCGGCGTGATCGCCCTGACAGCATTCATCTCGCCGTTCCGCAGTGACCGGGAACGTGTCCGTTCCCTGGTGCCGCACAGCGATTTCCTTGAGATCTATTGCCAGTGCTCGCTGGAAGTTTGCGAAGAACGCGATGTCAAGGGCCTGTACAAGCGGGCTCGCGCCGGAGAGATCAAGGATTTCACCGGCATCTCTTCGCCCTATGAAGCGCCGGTCGACCCCGAGTTGGTCGTGGAAACGGGCACCCTCTCGATGGAAGATTCAGTGGCCAAGGTGATGCAGCTGTTACGCGAGCGCGGCATCCTCAGGCAGCAAGGGGATAGCTGATCCATGCATATCGATACCGGATTGCTGAAAACAATTGAAGGAATCGCCCGTGAAGCCAGCGCCGCGATTCTGGAAATCTACGCGCGCGATTTCTTGGTGCAGGAAAAGGACGACAAATCGCCATTGACCGAAGCTGATGCCGCAGCCCACACGCTAATCTCGCGCCGTCTGGCCGCGCTCACCCCGTCCTTGCCGATACTATCCGAAGAAGATGTGCAGGGATTTGCGGGGCCAGATTCCTCGGGACGCTACTGGCTAGTCGATCCATTGGACGGCACCAAGGAATTCATCAAGCGCAATGGCGAGTTCACCGTAAATATCGCGCTGATCGAAAAAGGCGTGCCGGTACTCGGCGTGGTGTTTGCTCCGGTATTGTCCACGCTTTATTCTGCCGCAAAAGGGATCGGTGCATTCAAGCAGATCGGTGACGGGAAACAAGTCCCGATTCGCGTGGCGGAACACCAAACCGGCACACCGTGGAAAGTCGTCGGCAGCCGTTCTCATGCGGGAGACTCGCTGGGTGCGGCACTTACCCGCCTCGGTCACCACGAGCTGATATCCATGGGTAGCTCCCTGAAATTCTGCCTGGTCGCTGACGGCAGTGCCGATGTTTACCCACGTCTCGGCCCCACCTCACTATGGGATACCGCAGCCGCACAATGCGTTGTCGAACAGGCCGGCGGCAAGGTCATCAAGCTATCGGGCGAACCACTGGGATATGGCGACTTGTCGGCTATCCTGAATCCCTTCTTTATCGTGCATGGTCGCAGCGACATGGATTGGCCCGGGCTCTTTGCGGACAATGCAGCAGCCACCCACTGAGCAGGTGAATTGATTGAGGATAGGCGTATTCTCGCGAGGAATGCTGCGTATCCCCGATCTGGAAGTTTTCCTGGATGCCAAAATCACTCCGGGTTTTCTCGGAAGGTTTCCCGGCTCCATTGAAGCGGTCGCAGGCTGGGGTTACAAACCCACCTCGCTGCAAGCCAGAAAATACGCAGACCGGCACAAGTTTCCCTATCTGGCGATCGAAGATGGTTTCCTGCGTTCGGTAGGACTTGGTGACCGCACACCCCCGCTCTCGGTCGTCATCGATGACCTTGGCATCTATTACGACGCCTCCCGCCCTTCCCGACTTGAAGCGCAAATTCCGCAATCCCGATCCGACGAAGAGTTGCATAGAGCCCAACAACTCATTACCTCATGGCGCAACGCACGGGTTTCAAAATACAACCACCTGCGCGAGTACGCCGGCGAACTTCCCGACAACTACGTACTGGTTGTAGACCAGACATGGGGCGATGCGTCCATAACTCTGGGCCAGGCAAATGCGGACAGTTTCCAGCGCATGTTGCAGGCTGCACTGGCGGAAAACCCGGATAGCACCGTACTGGTCAAGATCCATCCCGATGTGTTTGCAGGCAAGAAACGGGGCTATTTCGATGTACCCGCCCTGTCGGCCATGCCCAGGGTCCATGTCCTGTCTGAAGATGTACATCCGGTGCGCCTGATCGAGTCGGCCCGGTCTGTCTATGCCGTGACCTCGCAAATGGGATTTGAAGGGCTGTTGTGGGACAAACCTGTGCGCACCTTCGGCATGCCTTTTTATGCGGGCTGGGGATTATCCGTGGATGAACAGCCTGCCCCACCATGCCGATCCAACGTTTCAATCGAACAATTGGCATATGCCGCACTGATAACCTACCCGCGCTATGCAGATCCTGAGACGCATGAAAGATGCGAGGCCGAAGTTATCCTTGCGCACATCTCATTGCAGCGGGAAAAGCGAAATCGCTATCCTGAAACCGTTTACGCGCCGGGTTTCTCGATCTACAAGAAACCGATCGTGCGTGATTTTCTTCAGGGCAGCGAAGTACGCTTTGTACCTCGCGCTGACTCGGTTCCCGATGGGAGCACCCTGATAGTCTGGGGGCGTAATGGCAATCACACAAATCCAGCCATCCGAACTGTACACCTGGAAGATGGATTTATACGTTCGGTAGGACTGGGTGCCGACTTGATCAGGCCGGTCTCATGGATCATGGACGAACGCGGCATCTATTTCGACTCGCGCCGCCCTTCCGACCTCGAACTCATTTTCCAGACCACCACATTTAATGAGTCGCTTTTGTCTCGCTCCAAAAATCTTCGGGAACTTATCGTTGCCGCAGGGCTGACCAAATATAACGTCGGCACATCTGGCTGGAAGCGTCCGGCACATGCGGTAAAAGTGATTCTGGTGCCGGGACAGGTTGAGACTGACGCATCGATCACCTTTGGTTCCCCGGTCATACAGCGCAACATGGATTTACTGCGTAGCGTAAGGGAGCAGAATCCAGATGCCTATGTGATCTACAAGCCCCATCCGGATGTGCTAGCCGGACTGCGTGCCGAAGGACAGGGGGAGAATAGCGCCTCGAAATGGTGTAACGAGATCGTAACCGGTGCCGCTATGGGTGACCTGTTACAGCTCGTCGATGAAGTCCATGTCCTGACTTCACTGGCAGGCTTCGAGGCGCTGTTGCGCGGGAAATCAGTGACCTGCTATGGCCAACCGTTTTATGCTGGCTGGGGACTCACGACCGACATGGCACCTATCCCGCGCAGGTCAAGGAGCTTGTCGATCGATGAACTGCTTGCTGGAGCGCTGATCCTGCACCCTGTTTATTTGAGTCGAAACTCCGGGCGCTTCACCACGCCTGAAAGGGCTCTGGATGAACTGCTTAACTTGAAAAAATCGAACAACACAGGACTGAGATGGTGGAGCGGGATCTATCGGCTATTCGTTCGCACGTTCATCCCTCGACGGTGACGTGCGAATGAACCAAGTTCGCTATATTTGTTCACCTTCAACCGGCGGCCGGTGGTTCTGCCTGATCGATTCCATTAAGGAATCATAGGCCTGTTCGACACTCTTGCTGCCGAGCAGATAAGTGAACTTGCTGCCATCCGTAGCGACAATAGCAATGTATTTCAGCAGGATATTGTTATGCTTTTTGACCTGTGCAATATGAGGATAGTCCGTCCAGACCACGGGTTCGTAGCGTTGCTCTTTTCCGTTCCACTTGGCAAACATCATCCGCTCATTGGTAAGCAGTAACACGCCCATCGTTGAAGGATGAGGCTCCTCCTCCCCTTCCATGTAGCTTCCGATGATCACTTCAGCCATGGTCGAATAACGCAGCGTCTCCCCTTTATCCAGAGTACGACTATAGGTCGGGTCAAAGTTGGATGTACCCATAGGGCCGTAATTCGTACATCCGGAGAATATGCCGATAGCCACCAGCACGACTGGCATACACAACCATCGTTTAACGGCGCTTGTTGAAGGTAGAAAGCTTTGCATCACGGATTTCATTTGGCGGTTCCAGTATCGATACTCGATATGTAATTTACACCATATCCGTCTTACCCCAAAATCCCGGTCGAAAACCATAATTCAAATTCTGGCTGCTTGAGTGCTCTCAGATTATTTTATCGTGAGAGATCACACGCACTGATGTGAATACTTGCCAAATATGGCGCGCTCGGCGGGAGTCGAACCCACGACCCTTGGCTTCGAAAGGTCGACCCCCACTGGCGCAACCTTAATTATCAATACCTTACCAGTGTTCGCCACACTCAAAAGAAGTCAAAAACAGCTACAGGAAGGACACACCAATGTAAAAGTGGTACATTTTTGACTACAGGTAATCTTACAGAATCTGTAGTTTTCTGACCTGTGCCACTTACACCGGAACAGTTTTTAGTAAGCGTCTTATCTCTGGAACGCATGAACCACAATTGGTTCCGGCTTTTAGGCAGGACCCCACTGCCTCGACACTATCCAGTCTCTGATCCTGTATCGCATTCAAGATAGTCTTTTCTCCGACGCTGAAACATGCGCATACGGTACGCCCGGTATTAGCCACCGAGCCTTTGGGTGGGCGAGCGGTCAGTAGTCCGGCCAGATCTGCCTGCTCAACCACAGTCTGACTGAACAGGCTGGCCAACCATTCGCGTTCCGGCAAACGTTGGTCGGGCGCGATGAAGAACACCGCTTCGAGCCGCCTATCCTGCAAACAGGCAGCGCGATAGCGGCCCATCGCGGCATCGCGATACTCGATCCAGTCTTCTGTTTTACCCAAAGCACCCTGCGCCCAGGCACGTCTATCTTCCGGCAACGCTTCACCTGCAATCTCGTGCCGCCAGTAGCCAGCACCCTGTATACAGGCGCAATAGCTGGCTTCCGGCAGGGACAATCGCACGCGACTCAGCACGAAGCCCTGCCAGGCCGGACGATAGGGTTCGGCATACACCGGTGTGTGCTTCAGCTCCGGCTGTCCCGAGATCGGGTCGGTGATTGGCGCGGCCAGCGCATCCACACGAGCAGATTTTGCAAAAACATCGTTCCAGTGCATCGGCACAAACACCGAACCGACACGCTGTTCGTCGCTCACCTGTACCCGCGCCAGCATGTTGCCGTGGCGGCTGCTCAGTTTCGCTAGCCCGCCGTCCTGCAACTGGAATCGCTGCGCATCGCGCGCATGCATCTGTACATAAGGTTCGAACGAATGCGAATTCAGGCGCGGTACTTTTGCCGTGCGCGTCATCGTGTGCCACTGGTCGCGCAGTCGGCCGGTGTTCATTACCAGCGGATATTCGACATCCGTTACCACGGCGGGCAGCTGCGCCGCAACGGCAATCATGCGCGCCTTGCCGTTGGGCGTAAAAAACTTTCCGTCGGTAAACAGGCGTTGTGTACCTTGCGATGTCTCACTGTTGAACGGCCATTGCACCGGTTGCAGCGCGTCGTATTGCGCATCGTCGATCCCTGACAAAGCGCTGATGTCAAAGCCGCGCATATTGTTACTCTCAAAGCCAGGCGCGTTTTCAAAACCGGAAAGTCGGGCATGCTCTCGAAATATCTGCGCGGGCTTGTCATAGGGAAACGCCCCGGAAAATCCCATGCGCTGCGCAACCTGCGTGACAATCAACCAATCCGGTTTGGACTCGCCCGCAGTCGGCAAAAATGCGCGCTGGCGAGAGATGCGCCGTTCGGAGTTGGTCACCGTGCCATCCTTCTCGCCCCAACTTGCGGCGGGTAAAAGAATATCGGCGCAGGCCGTGGTGTCGGTGTGCTGCACGCAATCAGATACCACCACCAGCTCGCATGCCATCAGTGCTTCGCGTACCTTGTCCGCGTCCGGCAAGCTCACCGCCGGGTTAGTGCCCATGATCCATACCGCCTTGATCTTTTTCTCGGCGATGGCCTGAAACATATCGACTGCTTTCAGCCCCGGCATCTGCGCAATGTTAGTCGCGTTCCAGAAACGCTTCACTAGGTCGATGCTCGATGTCTCGGAAAAATCCATATGCGCCGCCAGTTGGTTGGCAAGCCCGCCAACCTCGCGTCCGCCCATCGCATTCGGCTGGCCGGTCACCGAAAACGGCCCCATACTGGGTTTGCCGATCCGGCCCGTCGCCAGATGCACGTTGATAATCGCGTTGCCTTTGTCCACGCCGCTGGATGACTGGTTGATGCCCTGCGAGAACACCGTCACGGTACGGTGTGTTTTCGCAAACAGGCGGAAGAATTCGCTCACTTCCGACTCAATCAGGCCGCACACCTGTGCAACCTTAGGGATCGAGTTAACCTCGCGCGCCGCCTCGAACGCAGCTGCGAAACCTTCCACATGCGCCTCGACAAAACTCAAATCGATCGCGTCCTCGCGACGCAGATGATGCAGCAAGCCGTTGAACAGAAATGCATCCGAACCCGGCGCGATCGCAAGATGCATATCGGCGATGTCGCAGGTCGCAGTACGCCTCGGGTCGATCACAACCACCTGCATTTCGGGGCGATCCTTCTTCGCCGCAGCGAGGCGCTGGTACAGCACCGGATGTGCCCATGCATAGTTGGAACCGGTCAGCACCACGAGGTCGGCCATCTCCATGTCTTCGTAACACACCGGTACCGCATCCGCGCCGAACGCGCGCTTGTGTGCGGCCACTGCCGACGACATACACAACCGTGAATTGGTATCAATGTTCGCGCTGCCGATGAAGCCTTTCATCAGCTTGTTGGCGACGTAGTAGTCTTCGGTCAACAATTGTCCCGAGACATAGAACGCCACTGCATCCGGTCCGTACTTGTCGATGACTTTCTTAAAGCCGCCGGCGACGCGATCCAGCGCATCATCCCATGATGCACGCTGACCGTCGACGATCGGGTGGAGTAAACGGCCTTCGAGATCCAATGTCTGCCCCAGCGCTGTTCCCTTGGAACACAGCCGCCCGAAATTGGCCGGATGTTGCCGGTCACCTGTCACGATCACTTCACCAGACACGACCTTCACCTCGACACCGCAACCGACGCCGCAATACGGGCAGGTGGTGCGTACAACATCCGGCAAGGCTGGACTAACTGACATGGCTATGCCGCCTTGCATGCTCCGGCCTTGACTTCAAGGAACACCACGCGGTGTGTGACACGAACATCATGGCGATGGGCGCAGCCCTCGTCCGGTGCGACCGCAACGCCGGACTCCAGGTCGATCACCCAGTTATGCAGAGGGCAAGTAACACGTGTACCGTGCACTATGCCCTGCGATAAAGGCCCACCCTTGTGCGGGCATTTGTTATTCAAGGCGAACACTTGGTCGTCCACGCAACGGAACAGCGCGATCTCGCCATCGCTTGTTTGCACCACCCGCGAACCTTGTCGCGGTATGTCTTCAATATGCCCGATTTGTAGCCAGTCCATTTCATTCCCTTTCATGCGATTGTTGCCAGTGATTCATACTCATGCGCGTCTTTGCCTTCGGCGCGTTCCTTCCACGGGTCGTCCTGCGAATATTTTTGCGATTCCAGAAAGCGTACATACAACTCGGCGCGTCCAGCTGCATCATCGACTACATGCTCCTTGATATGCGCCAGCCCGATACGCTCGATCCACGGTGCGGTGCGCTCCATGTAGTGCGCCTCCTCGCGGTAAAGCTGCATGAATGCGCCGCAGTATTCCAGCACTTCTTCCTCGGTTTCGACCTTGCACAGGAAATCGGTGACGCGTACCTTGATGCCGCCGTTGCCGCCGACATGGATCTCGTAGCCCGAGTCCACGCACACCACACCGAAATCCTTGATCGTCGCCTCGGCGCAATTGCGCGGGCAGCCGGACACCGCGATCTTGAACTTGTGCGGCGTCCACGAACCCCAGGTCATCTTCTCGACCTTAATGCCCATCGCGGTGGAATCCTGCGTGCCGAAGCGGCACCATTCCGAACCGACGCAGGTCTTCACGGTGCGCAACGCCTTGCCGTAGGCGTGGCCGGAAACAAATCCCGCATCGACCAGCTCGCCCCACATCTTCGGCAGCTGTTCCTTGGTGATGCCGTAGAGCCCAATGCGCTGCCCGCCGGTAATATGCACGGTACGCACCTCATTGCGCTCGGCGATCTCGGCGATAGCGCGCAACTCGGATGGCGAAGTCACGCCACCCCAGATACGCGGGATCACCGAGTAGGTGCCATCCTTCTGGATATTGGCATGCACGCGCTCGTTGATGAAGCGCGAGCGGCTGTCGTCCCGGTATACACCCGGCCAGGCCGCCATCAGGTAATAGTTCAGCGCGGGACGGCACACATGGCAACCGTCTGCGGTCTTCCATTGCAGGGCCTTCATCAGCTCGGGTATGGTTTTCAATTGGAGTTTGGTGATCGCCTCCTGCACGTCATGGTGAGCGTGCTCGGTGCAGGCACACAACGCCTTCTTGCTCGGCTTGGCCGAATAATCGCCCAGCGTGTTCGCCAGGATCGCCTCGCACAAACCGGTGCACGAACCGCACGAGCCGGAAGCTTTGGTATGCGCACGCACCTCTTCCAGCGTGAACAGTTTCTTGTCCAGGATGGTCTTGACGATGGTGCCCTTGGTCACACCGTTGCAGCCGCAGATCTCCGCCGAGTCCGGCATGTTCGCCACGTTCGAGGCACCACCGCGTCCCGAGTCGCCGATATGCATCTGGCCGAACAAAATGTGCTCGCGCATCTCCGACACATCGGTCTCGTCGCGCATCAACTGGAAATACCACGGGCCGTCCAGTGTGTCGCCATACATCACCGCGCCGCGCAGCTTGTTGTCGCGCAGCACCAGCTTCTTGTACACACCGCGCGCGGAATCCTGCAGCAGCAACTCCTCATCGCCCGGCCCGGCATTGAAGTCGCCCGCCGAGAACAGGTCGATGCCGGTCACCTTGAGCTTGGTCGAGACCGCCGAGCCCTCATAGCGCATCCGCCCGTATTCGGCCAAGTGGTTCGCCGCCACCTTGGCCTGCTCGAACAGCGGCGCGACCAGCCCGTAAACCTGGCCGCGATGCTGCACGCATTCTCCCACTGAATAGATCTTCGGATCGTAGGTCTGCATCGTGTCGTTCACCACGATGCCGCGCTCGCAATGGATATTCGCCAGCTTGGCCAGTGCGATGTTGGGACGTATGCCAGCCGCCATGATCACCAGGTCGGCGGCTATCTCCTCTCCGTCCTTGAAGCGCAAACCGGTCACCTTGTCTTCGCCGAGGATAGCCTCAGTCTGGCGCGACAAATAGAATTTCAGCCCGCGCTTTTCCAGCTCGTTCTTCAGCAGGCCGCCGCCTACTTTGTCCAACTGGCGCTCCATCGGCCAGTCGCACAGGTGCACCACCGACACCTCCATCCCCTGCAACGACAAACCGTTCGCAGCTTCCAGCCCGAGCAACCCGCCACCGATCACTACCGCGCGTTTGGAAGGCGTTGTTTTATCTTGGGCAGCAACCAGCATCTTCTCGACATCGTCTATGCTGCGATACGCCAGCACGCCGGGCAGGTTGATGCCGGGTATCGGCAGCATGATAGGGTTGGACCCGGTGGCAATCAGCAGGCGGTCGTAAGCCACGGCCATGCCGTCTTCGGTTTCCACCACGCAATTCTTGCGGTCGATCTTCGTCACCAGCTTGCCGGTATGCAGCGTGATGTTGTGTTCCTCATACCAGCTCCAGTCGTTGAGCACGGTATCCGCAAACTTCATTTCGCCGGACAGCACCGGCGACAACAGGATGCGGTTGTAGTTGGGCTGCGGTTCGGCGCCGAACACCGTTATCTCGAATTCGTCATGCGACATCTTGAGCAACTCTTCGATGGTGCGTATCCCGGCCATGCCGTTGCCGATCACGACTAGTCTGGTTTTTTTGTCAGTCTTCATCTCATCCTCACAATAAAAAAGCGCCGTCCAGCATTCAATGCTGAAGCGACGCCTTTGTCGGTATTTACAATTCCCCTTCCACCCGCCGTTGGGCCAGAAAGGTTTCTCACTAATTACTTCGCAATTCCCGTGCCACTACCTGTTTACTGGGTTGCAGAGTGTTTCGTGATTAACCCTCGCCTCTATTTGGTGCGAATGGAGCGCAGAAATATTAATTTTGGTGCGTGACGCAAACCGTCTGCCGTTCGTGCTGAGCCTGTCGAAGCACAAAATCCGCACACAATTCTATTAGTTCAATGCGAACGGATTTATAAAACGGGGTCATGCCTCAAAGACCGACTTGGTCGAAGAAAAGCACACCTCGTCACCCACCGAGAGGGTGTCGAACAAGCGCGCCTCACGCCCGTTCACCGTGCACACCAGGTGGCTGTTATCTAGTTCATCCCGTGCTTATCCGGTTGTCACAGACACCTACCAGATGTAGTGTTTCGTGATTTTACGGAGTAAAGCTCTGCGTAGGTCGGGGCAGTGACATCGCCAGCGATCCCGAGCAGGGATCGGAAGGCGTTGAAGGGGTAGAAGCG
>JBGSMU010000071.1:0-27180 GCA_041739955.1 Gallionella sp.
GCTTCTACCCCTTCAACGCCTTCCGATCCCTGCTCGGGATCGCTGGCGATGTCACTGCCCCGACCTACGCAGAGCTTTACTCCGTAAAATCACGAAACACTACATCTGGTAGGTGTCTGTGAAAACCGGATAAGCACGGAACGAATCACTGAGCATCACTTGCTCGATGCGTGCCAGGCCGAACTTCTGTGCGGCACGCTCGGCCAGATACTGCCCGTTACCGCGCGCATCCATCGCGCCGGAGAGGAAGCGCGGCAGGCGGCTGATGATGTAGAACAGGATCTGCTCTTGCTGGGCGAACGGGCAATTTGAAAGCTCGACTTGGCCACGCACGCGGGTGATCAGGTCGCGGCCTTCTTCCATGATGTCGACGGTGGTCAAGTCGCCGGTACGCCCGAAGTCTTCGCCAAAGCCGTGCGGCAAGTCTTTGTTCAGCGCATCCAGCATCGGCTTGAGATGCTCTTCGCACCACTCGGCACCTTCGGCGGCACGCTCCCAGTCCGGCAAGTAGGCAAACTCGAATGTCCACTTGCCGCGCACCAGCGGCGTGTCCGGATTCATGCGCGCCTCGATCAGCCCCATCGTCAGGTATGCACCACCGCCTTGCGACGGCACCACGTCCAATTCCTCGGCTGCGTCGTCGCCATAAAAGGCATAGGCGTCCTCAACCCATTGCGCTTCGCCTTCGGCTGACCACTCGATGCCACGACGCAAGCACACGCGCTGATACAACCCTTGTGCAACCGCATCGCGGAAGGTGAAGCGGTGCACCGATCCCTTGCGCTTCTTTGCGCGCACTTCCTGGATCAGTTCGTTGAATGCGTTGTCCGTGCCGTCGTGCGTCGAGATGATGCGCACCTTGTCGCCCCACAACAGCATCGCCATCGCGGCCTTGAGCAACTGCGCCAGATCGTTGTGGAATGCGGCCTCGTCGATCACCACCACACCCTGCTTGCCGCGCAGGTTGGTGGGGCGCGAGCTGAGCGCCACGATACGTCGGCCCGTGGCGGGGAAGTCGATCTTGAAGCTCTTGATCTCCTTGTCGCCGTCGACAAAGATGCCTTCCTCGATCTCGCTGGCTGCGTAATCAAAGGCACGCGCCCACATGGCGCACGCCTCGATGTATTCCAGCGCCATGTCCTGCGTCGGGCCGATATAGAACACGTTGGTGCTGTTCTCTTCCTGCGCGGCCAGCAGCACGTCGTCGGAAGATTCCGCCCAGGTGAGGCCGATACGGCGCGACTTCTCGGCGATCTTGAGCTGGCTGTCGTCCGCGACCCATGCCTGCTGATAAGGCAGCAGAGCGACCGGCGGCGCATCCTTGCGCGCCGCATCGCCCGGGATGAATACCGGAATGTTTTTAGCCTGGGATGCCAAGGATACGGCTCCTTATTTCGGTCAAGGCGGCAGGCGAGAGGCCGCCCTTCTTGGCGATCTTCTCCACGGCATCGGCGGCGCTGGTGGCTTTCTCGCGCACTTCGGTGGCCCATTGTTTTTGCTTGACGGTGGCGTTCGACAGGCGGGCGACCATCAGGCCGATCTCCTTGAGCGATGCGCCATCCTCCATCTTCAGCAGCGTTTCAAACGCCTTTTGCTGCACCATCTTGATCAGCGCATCGTTCATCGCGCCTTCATCGTCCGGTGAGCCACTGGATATCGCCTTGGCCTGCTCGGTAGCCAGCTTGACCGCATGCAGGCGTCGCTCGAATTCCTTCCCGTAGCGATTGATGCTGGACTTGCCGATCACAAAGCCGCGCTCGGCCAGCTCCGCTTCAAGCAGCTCATAGCCGGAGAAATTTCCCTCAACCAGCGCCCGATCCAGCCATTGCTTGATCGGGGGTGGGAGCTGCTTGATCTTTGAACGTGGGGGCATGGCCGCTACCAATATTTGGTTGGCCGTGCGATACCGGGATCGCAGTCGACGGTGTATTCGGCGATGTCGGTGCCGTAGCGGGTGAGGTCGGCAAACCAGCGTCCGCCCGGCTCCTTCACCAGCGCGACCAGCTCGCGATCGGAGAGGTAATCCAGCGCACGGCGCACTTCCAGCGCGGTGGCGTCGGGGTACATCGCCTGCACCGTGGCCAGCACCAGCTCCTCATAGGCCCCGATCGGGTTGGCGTTGTTCAGCGTCAAGATGATCAGCCAGCGCATCGATTCGCGCCGCACTTTTTCCTGGTCAACCATTTTTACCCCCTCTCGTGGCGGCGACTTCCAGCCGCACCACTTCCATTTTGTTGAACAGCGCATCCTGCTTGGCTTCCAGCACCGATTGCCCGCGTATGTAGTCGTCACGTAATACAAAGCGCGTCGGCGCATCGATCTGGAATTGTGCAAAATCCTTTTCAAACTGGCGCAATTGCTGGGTCACCTCGACATCCTTGTCGCTGATCTTGGAAAAACGCTCATCCAGCTGCGTCTTGAATTGCCGCACCAATATCGTCCCGAACAACCACACCACGGCGGCAAACGTGCTGATCAGCCCGGCCAGTGCCATCACTAATTGCCAAAGATCGATCTGCACTTGCATCCCTAATTCCCCATCAGTTCAAAATATTCCTGGCACTCGATGCAGTACTCCACGCCCGGTACCGCCTTGCGTCTCGCCTCCGGGATGCGTTCACCACACCCCACCCCCTTGCACCACTTGGCCGATTCTCGCGTCGGCTTGGGCTGGATGGCTCGCTGCTGGTTACGCTGCCACTCTTCCAGCTCAAGCTCCTGCGCGCGGTCTTCAGGTTTCAATTCGATCCCTTCAGGCGATCAGCGCCGCTTCGGCGGCACGCCGCTTGACCAGCCCCGGCAGCACCTTGCCGCCGCCATACACCCACTTCATCAATCCCGCCCGCGCACCGGCCATGTCGCCCGCGTTAACTTTGCGGCGCAGCGTGCTGCCTTTTAACCGGGTCACGCCCAGGTTGTAGGTGAAGTCCGAGATCGCCGCCTGCAGCTTTGCGTCCAGCACCGTGGGCGGGCAGTAGCGCCGTGTGGCGGGCATGTAGACGCGGCACAGCGTCAGTCGGAGCAGGTTGACGGCATGGTCTTCGCTGATTGGCGGGTCTTGCAGCGTGACGCGCTTGCCGTCGGCATACGCCGTGCTACCCACACCGATGGTGGGCACGCCTGCCGGACACAGGTAAGGTTTGCGCCGCAATCCCTCCCAGCGGATACACAGCGCGACAACGATGGCGAGGGCTTGGGCGGCGATATTCATTAGCGCCCCGTGTTTTTGCGCATGGCGCGGTCGACGAACCAGAAGCCGAGGATCATCGCCAGAATCCCGGCATCCTGCGGTGTCCACAGCTCGGCCACAAAGGCATCCAGCGTGGAGACTTCCACAATGGCGGTATAGATCGTGCAAGCCTTGTACACGGTGAACAGCGACATCCACCAATACGTGATCACGGGCCGCACGCTGGCGTTGAGCGCATCCACCCACGCTATGCCGGTGGGCTTGCCTTGGCTCTTGATCGCCTCTAGCCAGGCATCCGCCTCGATTGAATTCACCGCCATATCGCCCTGCGCATGCACCAGGTCGATCTGATCTTTTGCGCGTGCCTGGTCGATCTCAAGCTGCAACTGCGTCATGCGGTATTCGTGGTCGCGGTCTTTCTGGTCGGCCAGCATCTTGAAGATCTCCGGCACAAACCGCAGCAGGCCGCCGAGGCCGCCGCCCAACAGGGATAACAGGGTGGCGATCATTTGCGCACACTCCATCTGACCGGCTCAAATAGACAGGGCGTGGCCTGATGAGAATAGTGCCCGACAGGGCGATGGCGGCATTCGCCGTGTTCGGCCATGCGCGTGTCGATGCAGCGTGTCCATTCTGCGCAAGTGCCGCATCGCTGCGGTGATAGGGGTGGCTGGGAGTTCATGCCGCGAGATTACGCGGGCGTGCGAGGCGGGTTAAGGCGGAAGGGCTTCCGCGAAAGAAACAACCCCGCGAGGGCGGGGCTGTGTGTGCTAGAGAATCTCTAGTTGATTACTGGATGAATCGGCTATAGCTCGTTGCATCCGTTAATGGTGTGCATTTATTTTGCGCCATAAGTTGGATATTGATATTGATGCGCTGCCATTCATTCCCAATGCTTATCTTGTTCTCAACCTGCTCAATTGAAGAATTCCCCCGCCCGGCCAGCGAGATCGATAGCTTGTTGAGTAGCGCTACCACCTTGAGGCTACGTTCGACCGATGAAGATAGATCCTCACAAACATCGGCTCTGGCGGCGGTTGCCAACCCCGTAAATACTATGGCTAAAACGATCAGTTTTTTCATGGCCATCTCCTCGTCAAGTGCTGCACTTTAAAACAACCCAACCTGCCTGTCATCTTCCAGCTCGCCGCAGATCGTGCGGATCTGGCGTTCGGTGAGGCGGTATTCCAGCGCGAGCAGGCGCACGCTGGTGTGGGGCCGTTTGGCCCGGATCTCGTTGTCGCGCACAGCGCGCAGCGCGCGCTCGGCCTTGGGGATATCGAAGTGCGGCTCGCCGCCGTACATGGCTTGCAGCTTTTTGGCCGCTGCCGCCCCGATCAGGCGCACCAGGTAGTGTTCGTCGTCCAGCGGCTGCACCGGCACATACAGTCGCACACCGCCGTAGGCATGCACCAGCTTCATGGTGTGATGCAGCCCGATCAGCGCGACGATATCTTGCAGGATCGGCTCCAGCAGGTCGGTGTCGAGCAATGCAAGGTTATTCACGATTGCCCTTTTTTTGGCTTTTGTAGGAGCGGGCCATGCCCGCGAACAGGCGCATCGCAGGCATGGCCTGCTCCTACAGCTTGTTCTTTCACCTTGCGCGTCTTTTCCAGCGCACCGGCCAGCAGCCAGAGCTGGCTTTCGTCCATCAGCTCCAGCTTGCGCTCGACGCCGGTCTGGCGTTTGCCCGCGCCTTCGGCGTATGCCTTACCGACCTTCATACTCTTGCACACCATGCATATCTTGCGCAGCAGCGGCTTGCGGTCGGCGGCGGCGTTGTCGATGAATGCCCACTCGTTGACCTTCTTCACCGGCTTCCACCCGCATCGCTTGAAGTGGTCGAGCACCTTGTTGCGCCCAGCCTGGTCCAGATCGGTGCTGGAGCGCACCCGCGCCACTGTCCACAGGATGTCGCGGTAAGCGGCATCATCAATATCGAGCTGCTTCTGCGCGATCTTGATGAGCTGAATATCACGGCGGCGTTGGTCGGTGGGGTAGCGGGTGGCCATGATCACTCCGCAAGCTGCACTGACTCGCACACCCTGTTCAGATGATTCAGCGCGGCCTTGCCGTTGGGCCAGTCCGGCCAGTAGGACGTTTGCTTCTCGCTGTAATATGGGTCGTTCTTCACCCAGCGCTTACCCATGATCTTTTCCATCTCGCGCTTTTTGGCGGGTGAGCAGCGCGGCCTGACCAGCTTGCGCATGAACTTTTGCTCTGGATGCTCGTTTTTAGACCCGCACCAGATGCCCTTGAAGTAGCCGTTGACGTAGGTCATCACCCGGTAGGTCATGTTCTTGCTGCGCTCGACATGCAGCGTTATCTCATAGCCATCGCAGAGCAGCTTCACACCGCTGCCGAACGGGTGGGCAAGACTGGCAGAAAGTACTTCGATTTGTTCTTTGCTGAGCTTCATCATCAGCCTTCCTGCTTCCTCAGAAAAGCCGGGATGACATACGTCTCCTGAGCTGGCTGTGGCTCTTCCGGCTGCTCCAGCTCTCCCAACACGTCGGCCAGCATCATGCAGCGGTTGGCCATATCGACCAGTGCCTTGACCGAGCGCTCTTCCTTGAACGGGAACAAGTCCTGCACGATGCGGCGTGAGGCGGTGCAGATATCGACGATGTGATCGATTTCCGTTTTATCCTTCCAGCGCTGGCCCTTGTCGGCATCCTTCTCGCGCAGCCGCGCTTCCATCAGCAGCGCGAAGGCCGTGACTTCGGGGCGGAGTTCCTGGACTTGGAATTTCATGGTGTCTGTCATATCGCCACCTCTTCCTCAACCCCTTTGAGCAGGGCGTTGACGATCTTGTCGACTTCGCTGGAGGGGTCGCTGATGAAGGCCACGTCGCTGTCGCAGGTGACGGTTGCGCCGATCTTCTTGAGCTGGGCCACTTCAAGTTTGTTGATCGCATCCTTGGATGGCTTCTCCGTGCTAACGATCAGCAGGTCGGCCAGCTCGGGCAGGTGTTTGCGGATCAGCTTGATCGTTTGATCTTCGTCGGTGACGGTGATCTTGCCGGGCAGCTTTTTGAAGCCCAGCTTGATGCCGTGCAGCACGGCGGATTTGGGCTTTTTGAAAAGTGCCTCCGATTCCGCCACCAGCGCCAGCAGGGCGTCGCCGGTCTCGGTGGCGTTGGCCACGGCTTTTTTGATCTTCTCCATGCGCCGTTTTTTAACGGCTTCGATCTCGGTGTTGAACAGCGTGACGATGGCGGTCAGCTCAGTGCGGGCCTTGGCGTGTGCGTGGGCATGTTGTTGGATATCGTTCATTGTTGCCATGTTTCTTCTCCTGGTTAAGTTATCGCCACGTGGGCTTGGGTTTAACGGTTAAGTTGCAGGTGCCTTCTTCAATATCTGTCCGGGTGCTGCATGGCGCGCCGATCGGATGCAGTAGCGGTGCTTCGCGGTAGAGCCGGTTCAGCTCGTCCGTGGGCGGCATCCGCGCCGGGGTGGTGGTGAGCGGGGTGAGCATCAGCAGCAGGGCAAGGGCGGCGCGCATGGTCTAGGCCCATATCGCGAAGACGATCCCGACGGTGCCGATCACGGCCAGCACCGGGATGGTCACGAACAGGTTGCTGGTCGTGCCGCCTGATTTATCCATGAATAGCCGCCAATACAGACCGATGAAGGTCAGGATCATCGGGATCACCAATAGCTGGAATGTGGTGGTAGTCATGGCAGCTCCTTATGTAGGCACGCGTAGCTGGCCGAGCAGGTCGGGCAGCGCAATCTTTTCCACGCGGGAAACCCACACCAGGCCGTGCATTGATCGGCTTACAATAAAGTCGCGAGTTTTCTGCCATTCTTCCGGCGTCTCGGCGATGTAGTAGCCTTCCTTGGGTGTGCCGCAGATGGCGTGGCCGTCGTTGCGCAGCGCATCGATGAAATGACGTATCCGGCGCGGGCTGAGATCGAGCTGCTGCTCAAGCTGGCGCATACTGACGCCGTTGTTGCTGCCGATATGGCGCGACAGCACGGTGAGCACGGTTGATTGATGGTCATTCGGCATGGCGGTTTCCTTTTTTATGCCAGTACTCGCGGAATTCGGCGTACTGTTTGCTCTGCTTTTCCGATGGGGGCAGCGGTGTCGGCATGGTTCTGCGCGCCTTTGTTTCCGCCTCTTTGCGCGGAAACTTGCCGTCGTATTCCATAATGGCAGCGCGCTCCTCGAAGGCTTCTTGCCAGGCGGCATTTAGTGGCACGATTCATACCCCCCTCCGCTTCGCTATCTTCCTGATGATCCTTGATGAAAGTATGCCGACCGTAGTAGCCAGCGCTTCGTCGTCGTTGCTGGTTACGCATTGCATCTTGTGCAATGCGGCATGGGTAACTTCATGCGGCACGAGTTCGTTGAGATCATCGTTTCCGGAAAGCACAACCGTGCCGGTGTATTTTCTCGAACGCGGTGACGCCTGAAAGAAAGCACGCGGCAACTCTGCGCGGGTGCGCCACTTTTTAACGCCAGTGCATTCGGTGTAGACATCTTTGGCATGCGGCAGCACGCGCACCTTGAGGCGGATGCCGCCATAGCTGACGGTGAAGACCATGAGGGCTTTGGATTTCATCAATGCACCCTCGCTTTCTTGAAGGATGCGCGGGCCTCGCTGAGTTTCCTTACCTGCAGCAAAATCGCAGCCTGGTCACCGGCTTCGTAGGAATCGCATAAGACAGCAAAGGTGATCGAGTAGTCGTGCGCGATCCTGTTCATCTCGTGCAGCTTGGTGCATGCATCCGAGAGCTGTTGTGCCTGGGTGATCGCATCGCCTTCGAGCAGCTTGTATTGAGCGCGTAGCTCTTTGATGCCCATTTTCTCGGTGTTTATGAGGGTGGGCAGGCGGGTGATGATGAAGTCGTTCATACCGCCACCTGCTTTTCCGGCTCGTTCCAGCGTATCTCGCAGCCCATGCGGATCACGAAGCTGTAGCGTTTGCTCCAGTTCGGGCCGCGCTGGTATGCCTTGACGATGCCCTCGAATCTGTCGCACTCGGGGCAGTGGCGCACGATGATGACGGGTGTGGCGTGGCTGGAATCAAGCGCCAATACCTCGATGTTGCTGGCCTTGAGCCACTTGGCACATTGGTCGGCGGCAGTGGCCAGCAGTCGGCGCTCGACGCTATTTCGACGGGCGGCGATCATGACAGCACCTTCGTCCCGACGATGAACCCGACAACCCACATACCGACTACGATCCAGAATACGATGGATGCCCAGGTGAAAAGATTGAGCAGCAGCTCGTGGCGGGCGCGCTTGGTGTTGATGCGTTGTGCGCGGTCATTCATGCTTGGCTCCTTTGAATTCGCAGCCTTGGCAGGCACGCCAGTGGCGCATGGCTTGCGGGCTGCTGGTGGGGACTTCGCTATTGGCTTGCTGGCGGCAGTCGGCATGGGTGATCTCGATGCCGGTGTGGGTGCAGGTGTGGCGGGCGTAGGTGTCCAGCACGCGGGCGGCTATCTTGTCGGTCTTGGCGGGATATTTGCCGCCCAGCACCAGCGATATCGCCGTGCGCGAGACGTCCAATTTGACGGAGACGGCAGTGATGCTGGTGGCGTCGACCGCATTGCGCAGCAGGGTCATCCAGTCTTTCATAGTTGCACCTCGCCGCTTTTAGGCTTGCCGCTGATGTCGTGCGTCTCTTCGGTGTTGGGGTCGTAGACGCGCTGTTTCTCAAGGCTCCACACGGGCGCTTTCGGGCCGGTATCCTTGTCATCTTGCAGCCACCAGCGCTTGTAGCCGTTGCTGGTGAGGGCGGTTCCTGCCTCGCGTTTTTTCATCTCGATCAGGTATCCGGCCTTGAACAGCGCTCGCACGTATTTCTGCACGTTGCTGGTGATATCGCCGCGCTCTGTGCCGTCTGCCACCAGGCTGATGATCTCCGGCGCGGTGAATTTGCGGCGGATGCGGATGGCACGCCAGACGCGCACACGCAGGGTGTCTTTCAACACATGTTTGGCGCGGATGCTGGCACCTGATTCCACCGCATGACGTCCGGCGCGGGTAAGGCGCAAGCAACCTTTGACCGTCTTTTCCATCAGCTCGTGACTGATCAGTGTGCGGGCGGACTGTTGCACCTGGTTAACCTCAAGGCCGGTCAGCTCGGCCAATCGCACATCGGTGATGCAGTGGCGCGGATTGGAATCGCTAATGGCCGTTAACAGTTTTTCTGCGTTCCAGGTCATTTAACGGCTCCCCTGTGCCTTGACCATGCGCGGCCTGCGGGCCTGCCAGTCGTGCGTGAGGGTCTGTCCGGCCATGTCCTGCAGGCTGGCAGCGTCGGAGCCGTTGCGCTTGGCGGTTTGCTCGACGGTGGCGATCGCATTCATGATCTCGCGCACGCGCCCGCCGGATTGCTTGTGGATCTCGGCGATCAGGTCGGTGGCGATATCGACTTCGCTGAGCTGCTTACATAGCTCGGTCACGTCTTCCGGTGTAGCGGGCTGGAACTCGATCACCTTGGCGATGCGGCTGCTGATCTGCGCATGGCGCGCGATCTTGGCCTGCACCTGATCCATGCCGACCAATATGACGATCACTTCGGTCAGGTCGGACAGGTCACGGATGGCCTCCAGCACCTTGGCGCTGTTCTGCAGGCAGTGTTCGACCTCGTCGATCACCAGCGAGATCTGCTGACCACCGAGTACCCCGGCGATGCGCCCGAATATGTCCTTGGAGCGACCGCGTGAGTCGAGTTTCAAGGTCTCGGCCAGCTCGGTCATGAAGTAGCGCGGTGTCCATTCCACCTTGGCGCGCAGGTAGGCGGCACCGGTGGCAACGGCCCAGTGGTCGACCATCTGGCTTTTGCCGAAGCCCGCCGGTGCGGTGACGAGCATCATGCTGGCCTCGGATGCGCCGCGCGCTTCGACTGCTGAAATACCGGTACGGAACCGCTCGTAGTTGGTGATGCCTTTGACGAATACTTTTTTCACTTCTATACTCCTTCTTGTAGTTACATTTCAGGTGCTACGCTTCACAAGGCCGCTCGGTAGTTGACGCTATCGGGCGGCCACTTCTTCTTTGCTTCCTCCAAACAGATCGTCGAATTCATCGGTGCTGCAGTAGTAGTCCAGCCAGCGTTCGTCCTGCTCGGTCTTCTGGCTGGCATTGGTGCGCAGCCAGCGATATTTGGCGGCGTCGGTAGTGAATACAGGGCGCTTGACGGGCAAGTACTCGGCGTTGTCGGGCAATGGCTCGGCTTGTATCGGCTGCACACCAGGTGCGGGGTTGCACACCGGCTCGGGCATGGCGCGAAACTCGAATGCAGGTATGGTTTGCGCGGGTTGGTGCTCGATGAGTTGCGGCGGGTGGAGTTCTTCTTCGGCTTCGTCGATCTTGGCTTGGGCGCGCTGGATGCGGCCCTTGGCGCGTTTCTCGTCGGCGGCCTGCTGTTGCGATACAGGGAAATAGGCGGTTTTATTGGCCTCGAATCCGGCCACGCAGATCAGGCGGCCTTCCATATCACGCACCCAGACGCGCTCTGCGTCGTGGATGTCGTAGCCGATGCGTACTTGTTCGCCGTGGTAGTGCTCCAGCTCGCGGTGGAAATAGGTGTTGCCGAACAGGCGCACTTCGGCGCGGTGGGTCTTGCCGATCTTGTAGGGGCGGAACAGGTCGGCGGTCTCGCTGGACTCCAGCAGCATAGGCTCCCAGCCTTGCTCCATTGCGGCGGCCCAGGCTTCGTTCGGGGTTTGGTGGCGGCGGCGGGCGGTGATCGGGTCGTCGATCTTGGGCAGGGCGCGGTGCGGATGGTTGTTATAGGCATCTGCGCGGGCTTCGCACCAGCGCACGAATTCGGTAAAAGGCATCAGCAGGCGCGATGTGCCGACGGCGTTGATGTCCTTGCGGGTGATCTTGAAGGCGTTCTGTTTGGCCTCGCGATCCATCGGCGCGCCCATGTAGGTGGGCAGCTCTTTTGCGCCGGTGACCCATAGTGTCTGGTGGCTGCGCTCGATGATGCCGCGCGCCTGCGAGTTATAAGGCAGGCTGTGGGTTAGCGTGATGCCGAGCCGGGCGGCAAAGCCGGTGGCCTCGTCGCCCATGAGTGCGTTCTTGTATCCGGAGCCGTTGTCCACATAGAAAAGTGCGGGTATCCCGCACGTCTCTACTGCACAACGCAACGCATCAAGAACCGCCCAGGTGGATTCAGCGAGATCCACGCTCCATCCCACCGACTTGCGAGTGGCGATGTCTATCACGCTGGTGATCTCTGGGCGGAACGGTTTGCCGTGGCGCGGGTGCGCGACTTCGGCATCGAATGTGTGGCCGTCGGCGGTATAGGCATCGCCGGGCCACATCTGGCTGGTATCGCGTCGCACAAAGGCGCGCACGTTCTTGAGTTCCCGGGGGAGCATGCGCCCTCGGGCGAGATCCAGTTTGCTCATCTTGTTAATGAAGCGCTGCGCGGCAGAATATGAAGGCAGGCTCACGCCTGGCGGTAATTCATTGGCCAGATCTAACAGGGCTTTTTTGAGTGTGGGCTTTTGTGGCTGCTGGTAAAGGTTGAGCAGCGCGGGTGCCCATGCGGGTACTTTGATGCCCTCTGTATTTTTCGGGGCAAGGGCCGAGAAGCCGCGCTCTGCCTCGTGCATCCAGCGATATATCGAGCTGCGCGACAGGGTGCGCTTGCCGTCGGTACCACTCTTTGCATTGGCCACCGGCACCAGCTGCTGCAGCTGCTCGCGCAGTTCGCCATTCGCGGCCAGCGCGATCACGGCCTGGACGGCTTTTTCGGTACCGGCAGCCTTGGCCAACCGTTTGATCTCGTGAATGATGGCGCTGCGCGCCTCGGCTGTCTTGCGCTGCCAGTCTTTCAGTGCGCTGGATGGTGCGGAATAAAAAGGTGCCACACCGCTCTTGGAGGAGAGTAATGGTGTGGCACAAGCCCCCGAAGTCGAAATGGCAGTAACGCCGACGGGGGAGGAGGATACGGTTTTGATGTTGTGGTGAAGGATGATTTCTGAGGCGGGGCCGGATGGCTGGTATTCACGCCGGATACCACCGCGCCCACCCTTGCCTGAGACCTCTATCAACTTCCAGTTTTCGCGCTCTACGATATTGCGCCAGCCGCGCTCTGTTGCCGGGTAGCCGGACAGTTGCATCGCGGCCAGCTCAGCGCATGAATAGTGGGACTTGATGTTATTCATCTTCCGCCCCCATCACGCTTTTTAAGCGTTTGATCTTCTTTGTGGCGTCTTCACGCACCCTTTCCAACTTGACGATCTCGGCCTCAAGCGCATCCTTGCCAATCAGGATGCGCGCCCCGACCTTTTGCGCATACAGGTTGATCAGGGTGAAGCCTTCGGTGGCGATATCGAATGAAATGGCTGTGTCGATCGGCGGGATGTGGTCTTCTCTGGATTCCGCTGTGTAGGCATCGAGCACGTGCTTGCTGAATTCCCTGCCCAGTAAGCGACTCATTTTTGCGGCTACGTCGTAGCGATCCAGCCCTTTGAGCTGCTCCGACATGGCATGTGCTATCTCAGTCCCGCAGGACAAACTGCCTGGTGCGTTAGGTGCCGGATGCGGTATTTCAAACATGTCCAGCGTGTATTCATCACGACGTTTCATGTGGCGCTCCTGTCTACCCCATATACATTGCGTGTTTTGGTGAGAGTGATACCATCCGCTTTGTGGTGTTTGGCTTTGTATCGACCCAACCCGCGCTCACCTCGCCCACTCTTTGGGCTTCCGTCCAGGTGATAACGGGATGCCCAGATTTGTTGGGCGGTGATGCCTCGGTGCTCTTTGTATTGACTGAGGTGCTCGGCGAGCAGGCGCTCATACTTTGGCGCTGGGTGGTTGAGTGCATTACGTAGTGTTGAACGGCCATAGCCTTGTGCTAATGACATCTGCTGCAGGTTGGTTCCGGTCTTGCGTACCGCTGCAATAATGTCGGCTCTATGCCAGTCTCTTGAGGCTGCTTTTTTTGACATGTTTAACGTGCACTTCGTTTTTGACATGTGCGCATAGTAGGGAAGTAAGGAAGTGAAGTCAATACTTCCGAACTCAACAAAGCGTGATTTATTCATATATTTACAATTAAATAATGAATTCAGCGGGTTGTTGAGTATGGAAATAAAAGTAAGTTCGGAACGCGGCGTTCCGTACTTTGGGGGGGAGTATGGAAATATGGCTGTCGATTGCTCAATTGCTGGAATTAAACCTTCACGGCCTGCCGAGAACGCCGCGTGGAATGGGGGGTTACGTCAAGAGAGAGAAGTGGAAGTCCCGTACTGTGCCAGGGCAGGGCGGGAAGGGTGGCGTGCGCCTTGAGTTCGTGCCTCCGCCCAATATCCTGGACTTAATCAAGGCGAAGCAATATGTCTCAAAGCATAAACGCACCCAACTCGTTCAGAAATTAAAGCCGGGCCAAACAATTGCTGAGAAACCCGGCGTAGCCCCTTATTATGTTGAGGATGGCCACACGGTCGCCATTGATCACTATATTGAGGTGAGTGGATCGGCGGGGCCTGGTGCGATGGTTAATGATGAAGCGATTGTGAAAGTTCGCGTGGATGCTCGCCTGCTGCGTGAACGTATCCACAACGGCTTTAACTCGATAAAGATTGCGTCCGTATCTGGTGACAGCATGGAGCCAACGCTGTCGCATGGCGATCAGGTGCTGGTTGATACTTCATATGATAGATTCGTCGAGAATGCCATCTACGCGATTCAGCAGGATGGGTTTCTGCGCTTCAAGAGAATCCAGTTAAAGCTGGATGGATCCATTACCGTGAAAAGTGATGGCTATCCTGATGTCGAGAGCTATACAGCGGAAGAGGCAGCTTTGTTTATTGTGGTTGGAATTGTCATCCCATTCAAATTCGGACGGTTTGAGGTTTAACCAGTCCCAAATAATGCGCATATTCGTTAAATCGCGGCTTATTTTTGCGCTTTTTTAATCATTAGTGATTTTTGGGCAAATTTTGCTCTATGCCTTTATCCATCCCGTTTTATCCCGCTTAGTCGTGCCTCATCCCAGTCCCAATACAGTCACTCCCCCACAGGAAGAAGCATTTTCAGGATTATGCCAGTTCTTTTCTTCTCGCTGGACGGCTGGTCAAAACCTGTCTTCACCAACCATCGCAATAGGCGAATAGGCACTCGCGTTGCCACCCCTTTCCGGCATTCCATCCCTCAGTCTTAGCTCGGCCATGAGGGTTTAACTAGAGACTCCTTAAGCTAATCCATCTCGCAAAAACGGACGCTATTGCTACCCTCACGTTTAGCCCTGTACATAGCCAGGTCGGCACGCTTGATAACTTCATCAGCATTGCTTTGATGCCCCAGAAACATCCTCACCCCGATACTCGACGTGCAGCGATATTCCAATGTGGTGGACACCTTGCCATTTTTGCGAATCTCCAGAAGATAGGGCTCGGCGAGAATTGCCCTGATCTTCTCAGCAACGATTTCCGCATGGAATATGGACTCTTCTTTTTTGATATTCAGTTCGCTTAACATCACGACAAACTCATCCCCGCCAAAACGGGCGACTGTGTCGACTTCTCTTACGCAACATACCAAACGCTTCGCCACTTCGACCAGAAGCAGGTCGCCGACCTCGTGTCCGTACTTATCGTTGAGCGGCTTGAAATTATCCAGATCGATAAACATCAAGGCTGAGTAATGCTTGGTACGTTTGCTGACCGCCATCGTCTGGTTTAAACGGTCAATCAATACACGCCGGTTGGGTAATTGGGTCAAAGCATCATTGAAAGCCAGATTTTTGATCTCCTCTTCGGCAACCTTTTTATGCGTAATGTCTGTATAGGTCGCGATATAACACGCTCTTTCGGGGACATCCCTTGAAACTGCCGTAATATTGACCATCGCAGGATAAACCTCGCCATCCTTGCGACGATTCCATATCTCCCCGTGCCACACCCCTGTTTCATTGATGGTTTCCCACATCTCCCTGAAGAAATCTGCATCGTGGCGGCCGGAATTCAACATATGAGGGTTCTGGCCTATCGCTTCTTCTTGCGTATAGCCAGTCATCCTGGTAAATGCCTTGTTCACTCTCATGATCCTGCAGTCGGAACCCACAATCATCATCCCTTCATGGGACTCGAACGCGATAGCTGCAATGTTCATCGCTTGGTCCATACGCTGCTGCAGAGTCATATTCGCTTTCTGCAATTTATCAGCCATATCATTAAGGCCCTTGGACAGGGTCTCCAGCTCGATTATATTTTGGGCTACCGGGGCACGCGCATCGAGATCCCCATTGCCTAACGCTTCCACGACATCACTCAGCCTGCGTATCGGAGTGACTATGCTGCGACTGCCAAGAAAGATCAAACTCATGGGGAATATCAAAAACAACACGGTTGACCCCACAGTCACCCACAGCATTCGCTGCTTGCGCCCGTTGGTGCCCTCCAAGCTCATTTCCACGATGACTTCACCTATCTGATTGGCCTCTGAGAGGGTGCCCTGCTCGTCAAGCGCCACCTGAGCAGCCACGATAGGCTGGAATAAACGCAAACTTTCCCTGTCCAGACTAGCCGGCTCCTGCAAGTTGACCGCTTCCAGAATATCCTTGAATTGCACTATCCGTGACTGATCCTCTCTGGTCTGGACGCTGGCGATTTCGGGGGCTGGTTTTTTCGGCACACCGGAAAATTCACCTACCTCAACAAAAAATCCCACTCCCGAATCCAGAATGATCACGCCCCGCACATCCGGTTGCTGAAGCGTGTAAGTAGCCAGATTCTGCAGGAATCCCCGATTATTGGAAAAAACGCCATATTCCGCACTGGAAGCCAGCTGCCTCGAAATGAGTTTGCCGCGCTCCATCAAATCATGATCCATGACCGAGAAACTATCGTGGAGGAAAAATGCTTCCAGACAAACAGCCATCACCAATAACGGTGTCATAGTCAGCAAGGCCACTTGCTTGCGTATGCTGTATTTATTCATCGCACCTCCCTGCCCATACTTTCCATTCGAACGCGAATCGCATCCTGCATGGGTAATTCGATTTCCAGCGACCTTTCCACCTGCCGATTGATTTCTATCATGAAATTTTCAGGGTATTGTGGAGAGGGTAGCCGTTTGGTCCGCAAGTATGAGCTTACCGCCTCGGCAGCCTGGACCGCCAGCTGCTCAGGCGTGGAAAATATCGCGCACAATGCGCCCGCTTTGACATATGGCATCGATATGCCTATCAGCGGCACAGACCGGCGATAGCTGGTCAGCAGGATGTTGCGGATATTGCTGCTGTTGTATATCGATGTATCCGGCATCACAAGCAACACATCGCTATCAGCCAACACCTTATCCAGTGCGGGAAATAGCCCGTCATCGGATACCTGCTGTGCGACCAGCACCAGATCCTGTCTGGCGACGACCTTGCGCACCATCTCCAGATCTGCACCCTGCCCAGAAGAGTAAAGCACGCCGATCCTGCCCAATTTTGGTAGCGCGGCCTTGATGAAGTCAATTTGCCTGCTCAATGGCTGATCAAGAAAGATCGCCGAAACCAGTTGCCCATCATTGCGTGCGGCTACATTATTCGTCAGCCCGCGATAGCCCGATTCGGGAACCATGGTAACCAACACCGGAATATCGGACTGCGATATTGCCAACTCTGCTGATTTCAAGCCAACCGTAACTATCAGGTCCGATCGGGCTTTACTTACGACATCTGATACAACGATGTTCACATCGACATTCCGCGCGGCAAGTGCTTCCTTGAAGGTATTGGCGAACTGCTGGTAGGGGGCGCCTGTTTCGCTCAGGATCAGGCTGACATTCAGCGTCTTTGCCTGAGCCCCGATCGACATTGACATGGCCACACAAGCCAGCAGCATGAGCAATGTGAGAAAGCGATTTTCAGAACCCGATGGCTTCAGCATTCCGTGATCAATATGTAACGGAAACCGTCAGAAAAGTACGCCTATCGAACAGGTTCGAGTCCATGTAATCGATATGACGCCCGGCAAAAAGGCTCTGCACTACCCACGCCACCTCCCCTTCCAGCCCTCCGGTATAACTCTTGAAACCCTTGGCAATTCTGATATCGGCTCGCCGCGTCAATTGCTGGCGGTCATTCTCACCGCGATCGATAGCCAACATCGAACCCTGTTGGTAATAACACATGCTGAAAGCCATATCGTTGGCGAACCTGGTTGAATACAGCGCGCTGATCATGTTTCTCGGCATCGTTTCGCTGTAATTCGTACCGGTATAAGTGGAATTGGCCGAGGCAGTAAAAGGACTGATGAGCAATTGATATGCATAACTGAAGGTCAACTGGTTATGGTCGCCCCAATGATGTTTGGTGGTGATCTCCATGCCCTTGTGCTGCGCATCAAACATGTTGGTGTAATCAGGGATCGGATCGGTAGTAGAAAATATGATGTCGCGCAACTGGTCGTGGTAGATGCGCATGTCAACCGATAGCCCGTATTCGGGAAATTCACCGATATAACCTATCTCTCTCGACAACACGCTTTCCGGTCGCAAGCCGCCACTCGCATGGTAAAGAGTCGCCCCAAGTTCGGGGAAGTGGTAATCGCCCCGCTCTTCATACAGTGAGGGGTTGCGGTACGCCTTGGATATGCCGAAGCGCAATGTCTGCTTTGGTGCAAACTTGTAGATCAGTGCAACACGCGGCGAGATATTGCTCTCTCCCATGCCGTTATCTTCCTGCAGGGCACCCGCATTCAACAGCCATTGCGACGACACTCTCCACTCGTCATGCGCGAACAGGGTGGATTGCTTGAGTACCTGGTCCTCAAGAAATTTGTGATCAGCCTTGGACCAGTCGCGACGTGCGGAAGCACCCCATACCAGACGATTGTCCGGCGATGTGTGCAGGGTATGCTGCAACTCCAAGTCATCCCGTGTATTCGTCCAGCTGTCGCTGAGCGCGGGGAAGGGTGCTACCGGCGGTACCGAATTCAATACATCCTGATAGATATGGTAGAACTGCAACTTGAATTCATCACCGCCTTCCAGGCTGCGTATCCAGGTCGCCTGGGAAAAATGTTCGTTGTTGTGCCTGTCATGTGGGGAATTTGGATCAAGGGATTTTGCCGTGCCATCCCCGCGTGAGCCGCTGGTGTATCCCAACTGGAAGTCGATACTATCGACCGCATTAGGGTGGTACAAACCGCGCAGGTTGAAAAGCCGTGTTTGATAGCTGTCATTGCTTATCGAAGGATAGCCATCGATCGGAACCTGAACGGCATCGTAACCATGATCTCCCCGATAGCCGACACTCAGACGGTAATCGAAATTTTCTCCCGACTTTCCCATCCTGACAGAAGCATCGGCTATGCCACCGTTCCCCTTGCTGACACTGGCCTTGAAACCGTGCATGGCGGAGGCATCGCTAGTGATGATATTGATCACACCCTGGGTGGAATTACCGCCATAGGAAGCGGCAGCGGGTCCGCGGATAACCTCGATGCGTTCTATGTCGCCAATTTGCAGCGGCAAGTCTTCCCATGAGACCGAACCCAGCGGCGGCATATAGATCGAGCGACCGTCCACTCTCACCTGCATACGGCGCGCATAGTCATCCGTCGATCCATGATAAGCAACGATAGGCTGCCATCCATTGGAATAACTGACATACGTTCCGGGAACCAACCGGAACAGGTCAGTAATCGTACGAAAGCCGGATGCCTTTATCATCTCGCGGTCTATCACGGTCATCGCGTTGGGCACCTCGGACAAGGGTTGCGATAGCCGGGATGCGCTGAGCACCACCGGTATTTCAGTGAAGAAATCCTGCTCACTCGAATAGTCAGCCGCCCATGCGCCGTGCAAACAAATCACAAAGATGATTGCAATGGATAGCGGCCAGACATACGCATTCTTCGGGATAGTTGATAGCCCCTGCATGCTCCCCCCTTGCACTCAAAGACTCCTGACTGCTGTTTAATGCCCTGTTTTTATAATTATTTCCATATGATTATAGGGTCTTTTCCCCATACCGCAATACAAAATCATCAATAACCAGTGAACCAATATCACAGCAGATATTAAGTTCGCTGGCTCCATATCTGCCGCCACCTGCCAGAGGATGTCGAGGATCAATACCAACTTATGGAAAAGCTTGCCTGATGAGGAGCACGATTCTGCCTCGATTTCTGGTAACATCGCGCCTGTTTGCGGATGGATGTATTTCAATAAATGCTTGCTACGCGAGCTGGAAAATAAACAAATAATCATCCGGGCCCCCTGTTAAGAAAGGCTTGCTGGATTCTGGCAGGCCTTTATTGTTTCAAACTGAAGACGTATGAACCCATCTACTGAAGAAGCTGACTTTGCGACCGCTCAACCCGGTGAAAGACCACTTGATGCCAGGATTGCAAACGAAGTAAAACGCCGCCGTACTTTTGCGATCATCTCGCACCCTGACGCCGGCAAGACCACGCTCACCGAAAAGCTGCTGCTGTTCGGCGGCGCGATCCAGATGGCGGGCACGGTGAAGGCGCGCAAGAGCGGACGCCATGCGACTTCGGATTGGCTGGAGATCGAGAAGCAGCGCGGTATCTCTGTTGCCAGTTCGGTGATGCAGTTCACCTACGATGATTGCGTGATCAACCTGCTCGACACGCCGGGCCACCAGGATTTCTCCGAGGATACCTATCGCGTCCTGACCGCCGTGGATGCGGCAGTGATGGTCGTGGATGCTGCCAAGGGTGTGGAAGCACAAACCATCAAGTTGCTGGAAGTGTGCCGTTTGCGCAACACGCCCATCATCACCTTCATCAACAAGATGGACCGCGAGGTGCGCGACCCGCTGGAAGTGCTGGACGAGATCGAATCGGTGCTGAAGATCCACTGCGCGCCGGTGACCTGGCCTATCGGCATGGGCAAGCGCTTTCAGGGTGTCTATCACCTGCTGAACGATGAAGTGATGCTTTTCACCCCAGGCGAGGAAAAAGCCGGCCAGGAGGTGGAAACACTGCAAGGCGCGCAAATCGAAAAACTGGCGCTGAAATGTCCGAGCGAGATGCAAACGATGCGCGAAGAAACCGAACTGGTGATGGGTGCTGGCGCATCGTTCGACCTGAACGATTTTCTCAGGGGAAAACAGACACCGGTATTTTTCGGCTCCGGCATTAACAACTTCGGCGTGAGGGAAGTGTTACGCGCACTTGTTGATTGGGCACCCGCCCCATTGCCACGCGAGACCGACAAGCGCATGGTGCAACCGGCAGAATCCCCCTTCACCGGTTTCGTTTTCAAGATCCAGGCCAACATGGATCCCAACCACCGCGACCGCATCGCTTTCATGCGCGTGTGCTCAGGCCGCTATACCCAGGGCATGAAGGTCAAGCACCGGCGCACCGGCAAGGAATTGAAGCTGGCCAACGCCGTAACCTTCATGGCCAATGAACGAACGCGCATGGATGAGGCTTACGCCGGTGACATCATCGGCGTACACAATCACGGCCAATTGCAGATCGGTGATGTGCTTACCGAAGGTGAAGCGCTGACCTTCAAAGGCATCCCCTACTTCGCGCCCGAACTATTCAGCCGTGCACGTCTGCGCGACCCGATGAAAGCCAAGCAACTGGAAAAAGGCTTGCGCCAGCTCGGCGAGGAAGGCGCGGTACAGGTATTCTCGCCGCTGGTCGATAACACCCCGCTGATCGGTGCCGTCGGACAGCTGCAGTTCGAGGTGGTGGAACACCGGCTGAAAGCTGAATATGGCGTCGACGCTGTGTTTGAACGCGCCGGGATACATACCGCACGCTGGGTGACATGCCCGGATGCCAACCACCTCAACGAGTTCGTCAAAGCCAATCAGGGGAAGCTGGCCAAGGACGTTGATGGCAACTACGCCTATCTCGCCGACACCGGGGTCAATCTTCGTCTGGCACAGGAGCGCTGGCCCAAAGTACAGTTCCACGCCACGCGCGAACACGGCCAGCAAATCGGGTAACCACTCTCCCACCCGGGCAACGATCAATTAGATTCGTCAAGCAGCAATTCAAGACGCATCACAAACAAAGGGCTGGGACGATAATTCATCGGTTCGGGGTAATGCAGTTGCGGACTTAGCTCCAGAAATATCCAGTCACGATGCAATCGATAGCGATAAAGCATCAACAATACATATTCCGTCGCTTGTGATACGGGTTGGCTGACCCCGATAGCACTCGCCTGATACAACAGGGCAGAGCGCTCATCCAGTGTGTGGTAGACAGACAAGTCCTGCCGCAGATCAAAGTTACCCGTATCCCTGAGCCAGGTTGCATTGCTGTTGGCGCGAAACAACATCGGGTCACTAATCGGGCGCTCGAACTCCAGTTCGGTAGTTGAACCGACACCCGTGGTGTTGAACCAGAAAAGGGTCTCTGCCGCCTTCATTCGCCATGCATCCAGCGTCAGCGTATATCTGCCCCTGGTTCTTGCGAAAGGACTGGTATTCAACCCCTGGAACTTGATTCCGGCATCCGCGCTATAGTGCGCACGATTTTCCACTGCATTCTCGTAGCGAGCGGCGGCAGCATAACTTTCCGGCGCTACGACCTGGTCGATAGGCGTGGCTTGCGTCTGCTCCCCCGTTACCGGTTGATCCGGATTTGATTCCAGCAGCAGATTCATGCGCTTTTCAGTAGACGGCAAATGTAATTTGGCCCGTCCGGAAAGAACAAACCTCCGTTCAGCTCCGCGCCCTATCGCCCTGGTGATATCCAACTGCAATACGCTCTTGTTGCTTTCCAGATAATTCCGGTCGTCCCCAAAAAAGCGGTCTACGTCTTTTGCATATTCGACAAGCTTACCCGACAGATAGTCGCGCTGCGTATCCACAGGCGTCATCAAATCGTCTTGCGAGTCGGACAAGTCGGCCAGCTCGGCTCCCGATGATCCGGGTGGCAATAGCAGGGTTAAACCCGATAACAGGAGGAAGGCACACTTGAAAATACGGCTATTGCTTATATCGGCGGACATTTCAGGAGGATATTACACAATGTTGCCCGATGTACGTGCGTTGCATGATGCCAAAATGATAGACTCCACAACGAAGCTGGCCAGACAGTCGCCGCGTCCGCAAGGACGGGGAGGAAAGTCCGGGCTCCGCAGAGCAGGATGCCGGTTAACGACCGGACGCCGTGAGGCGATGGAAAGTGCCACAGAAAACATACCGCCGATGGCCCGACTTCGCCGCTCGCAAGAGCGGCAAAGTCTTCCCAAGAAGAGCAGTGGCGAAAGCCGCTGTGATGATTGGGAAGGGATCAGGTAAGGTTGAAATGGCGAGGTAAGAGCTCACCGCGCTGGTGGCAACATCAGTGGCAGGGTAAACCCCATCCGGAGCAAGACCAAATAGGCTGACTATGACGTTGCTCGCGTCGTCAGCGGGTAGGTCGCTTGAGCGTCAGGTAACGAAACGCCTAGAGGAATGACTGTCCACGACAGAACCCGGCTTATCGGCCAGCTTCACCCTTTCATTGCAGTGAAGACAAGGTCATACTGAAACAGAGAATTCGTCATGTCATGGTTCGTCACTAACTTCATTGCCGCATTCCTGATGCCTCCCCTGAGTTTCCTGCTGGTCCTTTTACTGGGCATCGTATTGCTCTATCGCGGCCACCGGCTTGTCAGGCCGGTGCTAATCGCAGCAAGCGCTTTGCTATGGATTACTTCCACACCATACTTTTCCGAGGGCGCGTTACATCTGCTCGAAGCCCGGACAACGACGCTGAACAGCGCCAAACAAAGTGCCGACGCAATCGTGATCCTCGGCGGTGGAACCTATTTCCAGGCACCGGAATATGACGGACAGGACACCATCAGCGGAGCCACACTGCTACGTTTGCGATATGGCGCAAAATTGCAACGCGAGACCGGCAAACCGATTCTGGTGACGGGTGGCAAACCGCTGGGGAACCAATTATCCGAAGCCCGGCAGATGCGCTCAACGCTGGAACAGGAATTCCGCGTGCCGGTGCGTTGGACCGAAGACACCTCTGACAACACCTTTGAGAATGCCCTGCACTCTTTCCATATTCTGCAACAAGAGGGTATAAACAAGATATACCTGGTAACGCATGCTTGGCATATGCCGCGTTCGGCAAGCGTATTTCGTAGTGCCGGGTTTGAAGTAGTCGAGGCTCCAACCTCATACACAACCCGTTATCGGATAGACACCCTTGCTTTCCTGCCGAATGCCGTCTCGATGCAGGACAGCAAAATATTCTTCCATGAGCTGATCGGGTTGATCTGGTACCGGATCAAATTATCAATAAAGAGTCTTTAAATACGCAAAGGAGCACAAATGAAAGCAAGAGTGAAATGGGTGGAACAAGTCTCTTTCCTGGGTGAAACCGAAAGCAATCATGCGGTACTGATGGATGGCTCGCCGGCCGTAGGGGGACGCAATCTGGGCCCACGTCCGATGGAAATGCTGCTGCTGGGCGCGGGTGGATGCACCAGCTTCGACGTGATCTCCATACTGAAAAAAAGTCGCCAGTCCGTTACGGATTGTTATGTGGAACTTGAAGCGGAACGTGCCGAAACCGACCCGAAGGTGTTTACCAGGATACACATGCACTTTGTCGTAAAAGGCAAGGACATCAAACCGGAAATCGTCGAAAAAGCAATCAAGCTTTCGGCCGATAAATACTGTTCCGCATCGATCATGCTGGGCGCAACCGCCAAGGTTACGCATGATTTCGAGGTCATCCAGGAAGTTTAGCCGGCATCCCGCATATCCGGCTGGTACAACTTCACGCGATTTCGCCCGTCGGATTTGGCGTAATACATGGCCGTATCGGCACTGTGGGTGAGCGTGATTTCGTCACTGCCGTGCTCGGGATAGACAGCGATACCGATACTGCCGGAAATATGCAGGTCGTGGCCGTCAAGTTCGAATGTCTGGCTCAACACCAGCAGCATTTTTTCGGCCACCAGCATCGCGTCATGGCCGGTTTCGACACTTGGCAACAACACGACGAATTCGTCTCCGCCGATACGCGAAACGGTATCCGATTCGCGGACACATTTCAGCAGACGGATAGCCACTTGTCTCAGCAACAGATCTCCTACAGCATGCCCATAGGTATCGTTGACCGGTTTGAAGTTGTCGAGATCCAGGAACAACAGTGCCAGGGATGCCCTGCCCCTTTTGGCCTGCGCAAGCGCCTGTTTGAGACGGTCGGAAAAAAGTGTGCGATTGGGGAGATCGGTCAGCACATCATGGTGCGCCAGATGTTTAAGGCGTTCCTCGGCAACAATACGGTCATTCAGTTCGCGATTGATGGCTTCTGCCGCCTGAAGGGCACGGGCACGTCCCCGCACCAGAAGCGCGGCAAGCAAAGTTGAAAGCAAACCGATCGTAACTCCGACGTAAGCGATGAGATTCGGCTTTTTGGCGTCAACCCGCATCTCAAAACCCGGCAGCGAACTGATCACCACCGTCCATGTATGCCCGCCTATCTCCAAACGATTCTTGTGTCTGAATTTTGCGTTGGGGTTGCCATAGGCTCGGCTGCCATCGGGATCGTAGAGCATCGTCTCGTTGGCAACCTCATCGCCATCGTGGATCTCGATATCGACATCAGCCGATAACTCATCGAGTATCCCGTCCATCATGTCCGTCATATGAAATGGAACAAATACCCAGCCGACGATATTGGCCCGCCGGCCTTCCAGGGTCGAAATCGCATTGTTCAGTTTATAGACCGGCAGAAACATCACGAATCCGCTTGGAACTTCCATCTGCTCGCCAACTTCCAGGGGCAGCAAAACCTTCCCGGTATTAACCGCCTTAGCTGTATCCCGTGACTGCTCCATCGCGGCGCGACGTACCGGATCGGAAAACAGGTCATACCCCATCGATTGCAGATTATTCAATATTGGCGGTGTTATATAAGTGACCGGAACGTAAAAATCACGTTTCCCTTCCGGCAAAATCGTATAGTCGGAAAAGCCTTCCGCGCGCATGGTGTGAATATTATCTGCCGCTTGCTTTGCCGCAATGATCGGGGCGAACCCTACCGCATGACTTCCGGGGTAATTATCTTCCAGGTGCAAAAATTCGACATAGGTACGGAACTCTTGATGGGTCACGTTATTTGAAGCCATGAAAAAGGCTTCGGCCCCGCGCAGGATCTGCTCGTATGTCATTATGCGATCAGTGATACGGGCTTCAACTTCGCGAACACGAAAATCGAAATCGATCTGCAATTCATCAATGACATTCTGCTGCTCGCTACGCCACATCATGAAGGTTACGACCAAAGCGAAGACCAGTACCAGCCACGGCAACAGCCACCCCAGACGGTACCACTCCCTGACAGTCATCGAAGATGTCTGCTCTGATCTTTCCTGCCTGTCATTCAAGTAAGCCATGTGTCAATTGATTGAACCAGCGTATTTAACATGCCATCAAGCCGGCATCACACCCGGTGAGAAAGCGTCGTCATGACTTTCGCGTTCACTTTCATCGCCAGTTGCACAGGCTTAGGCAGCTCCGCACCGCCCAAAGTCGTAGCCATATCGGCATGACCGATCTCATCCGTATACATCTGGGACACTATGGCGCGACTTTTCTCATCCTGCGGCGGCAGGCGCTCCAGATGACTTTCCAGATGATGTCCGACCTGCCGTTCGGTTTCGGACAAAAACCCCAGGTTCCACTTGTCGCCCAGCAATCCCGCAGCAGCCCCGATCGCCAGCGAACCGGTATACCAGAATGGATTGAAGGCGCTCAGGTGACCACCAAGCTCATGTACGCGTCTGGATGTCCATGCGAGATGTTCTGTCTCTTCTTGCGCTGCCTGCCTTAGCTGCTGCTGAACCTCGGGATTGCGGGCTGTCAGCGCCTGCCCCTGATACAGGGCTTGCGCGCAGATCTCACCGCTGTAATTGACACGCATCAGCGCGGCAGCAAGTTTTTTCTCGGCGTCGTCCATAGTTGCATCCGGCAACCCCGTGTCCGGATGCGGACGAACACTATGCGCCTGGCTGAACAGGGTTCTCAGCCCCTTGTCAAATTCGACGATCAATCGATCCAGATTCAGCATGACTCCCTCCTGATTAAGTCTTGATTCTCTAACCGCTACGCAAAAACCCTGGCTAATTCTACTCCCGGATCATCCGCACGCATAAAGGCCTCGCCGACCAGGAATGTCGCCACACCATGTTCGAGCATCAGCTTCACTTCTTCAGCGCCGAGAATGCCACTCTCGGTGACCACGATACGGTCGGGGGGTATCCCCTGCAATAAGTTCAGTGTCGTTTGCAAGCTGACTTCAAAAGTGCGCAGATTACGGTTGTTTATGCCTATCAAAGGCGTCTTGAGTTGCAGTGCGATCTCAAGTTCGTCGCTGTCATGCACCTCGACCAGCACAGCCATACCCAACTTGATCGCCAGCGACTCGAATGACTTCATCTGGCTCAAGGTCAATGCGGCCGCAATCAGCAGTATCGCGTCAGCCCCCATCGCCCGCGCCTGGTAAATCTGGTATTCATCAACGATAAAATCCTTGCGCAACACCGGCAAGGTGCAGTTCGCGCGTGCCTGGCGCAAATACTCCGCACTCCCCTGAAAGAATTGCTCATCGGTCAACACCGACAGGCACGCGGCACCATGTTGCGCATAGCTGGCGGCGATGTCTGCCGGCTTGAAGTCGGCACGGATCACCCCTTTGCTCGGGCTGGCTTTCTTGATTTCGGCGATAACAGCCGGCCGGCCGGCGGATATTTTTCCGCGGATCGCACCGACAAAATCCCGCGCCGGATCTGCCTGGCCGGCTTCGACACGAAGCTTTGGAAGCGGTTTTGCAGACAATGCCAGCGCGACCTCTTGCGCCTTGACCGCAAGGATTTTTTTCAAAATATCGGACATGCTTGTTTCTTTGTAAATGAGTGCTGCATTCTAAGGAAGGTCTGAATAAGTAGCAATAAATGAAAACGACGAGCGCACATTCTGTTGCAGATGTTCGAGTTGGCCGGAAATTACCCTGGCAAGGGTCATTTCGCCGACCATTCCGGACGATTTCCCGTTCATCAGACGCA
>JBGSMU010000097.1:0-21018 GCA_041739955.1 Gallionella sp.
TGCCGGACTGCTGGTTTGGGTGAGTTTCGGAAAGATGCGGGGTCTGACTCGGGAAATGCAAGCCAAGGGATGTTTTCATGATGATATCGAATAAAAGTTTGATTCGAGGAGTATTAGGTTTGCTGATAGCCATTTGGGCGACCATGTGTTCGGCCGAATCAGTCAGTCAGGATCAGATCAGGCAGATCAGCGAGCAGGTTCAGGGAATCAAGAGCGATGTGCTGGGCATTGCGAACAGTCTGATTCAACTCGAAGAGAGGTCGATTTATCCGGATGAAAGCCGGGTATCAGTTTTTGTTACGTTTGCTGACGGGGAAGATATCCCGCTTGGGAAAGTAAGGGTCAGGATAGACGGGAAGGAGGCTGTTCTCCATACATACTCCCCTGGTGAATTGGTGGCGCTGAAGCGGGGAGGGGCGCAACGTGTCTACACCGGGAATGTCTCGTCAGGCAGGCATCAGCTAGAAGTGGCGGTTATCGACAATGATAAAGCAGCGGGCGATGACCTGAATTTTGAAATATTCAGGTTTTACAAGTTCATGAGTCCGAAGGTCATCGAGATATCACTTGCCGGAAAAACGTTCGGCAAGTACGTGGTTAATTTCAGAGAGTAGAAACAGATGGTTTCCAGATATATATCGTTAATCTGCCTGTGCTTACCCTCGATAGTCCTAGCAAGTACTGATTCTTCGATCGATAAAAGGGATATCTATCTCAGGGAGGCTTTTTTCCACGCCAGTCAGTCCGAATATATCGACGCAATCAGCCACCTGGATGTTGCTCTTGGCCGGGTGGGAGGACTGGATAACCCAAGAGCGAAATCCCTGCATTTCCGGATTGGCGAATCACAATATATGGCAGGTGATTTCGAGCTGTCTTATCGTATGTACGATCGTGTTAAACGGAGCTATGAGGGAGTGGTAAACAAAAACTTCTACCAAACGATCCGTAACGAAGCTGCATTTCACCTTGCAAATATATATATGCAGGAAGGTGATTCTGAAACGGCACTTGCCCGTATTTCAAGGGTGGCCGAAGCGATTGCTGATGATGTTCCGGATGAAGATATCTTTTTGCGCGCACAAATATACATGGCAACGGGCAATTACCCGGAGGCAATCGACTTGTTCCGGAAGCTCGAAAACTCTTTGGATTATGGAAATTTTGCCGCCTACAATCTGGGCGTTGCATTATTGCAAAGCGGGCAGGAGGAGCAGGGTCTTGCCCAGTTGGACAGGCTGGGCAAGACTTCCGGAAATGACGAAGTCGGTTTGGCTCTGAAGGATAAGGCGAATTTGTTGCTGGGTTCCATCATGCTTGAAAATAACCAGCCTGAGATGGCCGATGGATATTTTAATCGTGTTCGTGTAACAGGGCCGTATTCCAATAAAGCCTTGCTGGGCTCGGGGTGGGCGGATGTTGCCCAGGGGCATATTGACCAAGCACTGACTCCCTGGAATGAATTGTCAAAACGCAAAATAACCGACAGGTATGTGCAAGAAAGCTTGCTGGGCGTTTCCTATGCCTATGCAAAACTCAACTTGCCGGGGCGGGCCAACCTGCAATACAGCAAGGCCATTGAAGCGTTTGACAAAGAAATCGCCAAGCTGGATGCGTCGATAAAAAGCGTGCGGGAGGGAAGTTTTATCAATGCGTTGCTTCGGATGAAATTGAAATCCAACGAAGACTGGGCGGTCAAATTCAGCAACTTGGAGCAGACACCCGAAACACAATACTTGCTGGAGCTGCTTGCATCAGGAGACTTCCGGTTATTACTTGATAACTATGTCGATCTGGATGGTCTGGCAAACAAACTTGAGGAATGGGAGCGATACCTTGATCTAACCATGGCTGGATCCGGCCAATCAGCTTTGCGTGGCAATAAGAATTTCCGTGATGAAGCGCAACATTTAAAGAACAGGATACAGGAAGCCAGAAAGAAAGCCGGGGATCTGCTGTCGAATCAGGGACGCATGATCGAAACAATGGTAATAGAGGAATTGGATAATCGACGCAAAAATATTTCTGCGCGCCGGGTTCAGGCTGGCATCGGAGTGATTGAAAGCTTTGAGCACGCCGAAAACCCCAATGTTCCGCCCAAAGGGGCTGAATGACTTACTGGAGATTAATCAAGCTTGCCGCGACTCTCTGCCTGTTATCCTCCTGTGCGACGACTGGGACCATTGAGCAATTGCAAGGAGGCGATATAGATCTTCAAGACGTCAAGATCCAGGGCGATCTTGACAAGGCGATGAAGAGCTATCAGTCACAGTCCGGCAGGGACAAATCCCTTCAGACATACCAAGCCACGCCGGACAGTGTGCCAGTGTCATCCGATATAGCTCCCGAGATCATGCTCAGTCTCGCGGACCTGAAAACCAGCAGTAAATTCGACTTTTCCGCCTCGCAGACCATCCTGCAAGATGAAGAGCAGGAGGACTTGTTTCAGTCCGGGGTGACGGATGTTGCAATACAGAAACCATCCCCGCGAACAGACACATTGGCGCAGTCCCCGGAAATACGGGAAGCGATTGCTCTCTACAAGCAATTACTGACGACTTACCCAAAATATGAGCGAAATGACCGCGCCCTCTATCAGTTGGCCAGAATTTACGAGGAATTGGGCAATGTAAGGGATTCCATCAAGATCATGGATAGTCTGGTTGAGTTCTACCCCGATTCGCATTACATCGGGGAAGCACAATTCAGAAGGGGCGAGTACAACTTCTCACGCAAGCGTTTTGAGTTGGCAAGGGAAGCCTATCAGGCAGTAGTTGGTATCGGTGACACTTCGGTTTACTACGAATTTGCGTTGTATAAACTCGGCTGGACGTACTACAAACTTGAGCAGTATGAGGAAGCGATACACAGGTTCATTGCATTGCTCGATTTCAAGGGGGTGCCTGCCTACGACCGTAGCAATCCTGCTGCGCACGTGAGTGAAAAACGAATAAAGGATACGTTCCGGGTGATTAGCTTGAGCTTCTCGTATACCGGGGGGGGGGAAGCTGTTTCAAACTATTTCAATCGTTATGGCAAAAGCATATATGAAACTGCGATCTACAAGGATTTCGGCGATTACTTCATCGATAAGCACCGCTACGGGGATGCGGCGAAAGTATTTAGCGGATTCGCCAAAAGCAATCCCTATCACCAACTATCCCCGGACTTTGCCATTTTTGCAATCGATAGCTTTAGAGAGGGAGGATTTTCAAGCTACCTGATTCAAAGTGAAGAGGAATATCTTGTCAATTTCGGATTGAATTCAGATTATTGGGCCTGCTTTGATTACGAGCTCAACTTGCATCGGGATGTCGAGGGATATATCAAAACGGCACTCAAGGAATTGTCCAGCTATTACCATGCACGGTTTCAGGACAAGAGGCATGCAAGTGAAAGGGAATCCAATTTCCAGAAAGCCGTGAAATGGTATCGGAAATATATCGAGATATTTCCAAAAGATGCCGAATTGCCTGATATCCATTATAAGTACGCAGAGTTGTTGCTGGAAAATAATTTATATGTCCAGTCGGCAGCCGAGTTCGAGCACGTTGCCTATGATTACCCGCAACATGATAAATCTGCCGAAGCAGGCTATTTCTCGATTTATGCGCTGCGCAAGCACCTTGAGAAAATCGACCAGGCAAAGCTGGATGCATCGAGGCGCGAAGTGATCAGCAAGTCGCTGAAATTTGCCGAAGTGTTTCGCGGAAGTGAAAAATCCACTCTTGTGATGAGTTCCGCTGTGGAAGATCTGTACGAATTGAAAGATTATGTGCAGGCGGCAAAGACGGCAAAATTACTGCTGGCAAGGCATGTCGCGAGTCAGGAAGTGCGGCGCGCTACATGGCTGATATTTGCGAATTCTTCATTTGAGCTTGGGAATTTCAAGGATGCAGAAGAGGGCTATTTGACCGCCCAGAAACTGACGAATGTGAACGATGCGTCACTTTCGGATACCGTTGAAAACCTCGCTGCAACTTATTACAAAAAAGGCGAGGAGCTCAACAAGTCCGGTGATTACGCGAGCGCCGCAACTTACTTCCTGTTGGTTGGCAAGGATGCTCCCGCGGCATCTATTCGGCCAGTAGCCGATTTCGATGGCGCGACGGCGTTAATGCAACTCAAGCGCTGGGAAGAGGCCGGAAAGATATTGGTTTCATTGAGAAGCAACTACCCGGGAAATGATCTCCAGCCCGAGGTGACCAGGAAGCTTGCCTATATTTATAAAATTATGGGCAAGCAATTGCCTGCTGCCGATGAATATTACCGGATTGGAATTGAAACAAAGGATATGGCAGTTCGGCGCGAGGCGTGGGAAATCGCAATGGACCATTACAGTCGTTTAAAAGAGACCGACAAACTTTATTTTATGTACAGTCTCTACGTGAATAACTTTGAGCAGCCGCTTGAATACGTGATCGAGCTACGCCAAAAGCTCGCCGAGCATTTAAAATCCGAACATGATATTGAGGGATATTATGCAGAGCTCGGTAATATCGTCGAGGCAGACGCAAGCGGCGGCTTGGGAAGAACCGAAAGAACACGCTATCTCGCGGCAATTGACTCAATGGAGTTGATCGAGCCGAATATCAAGAAGTTCACTGATATAAAGCTGGTCAAGCCTTTTGCCAGTAACCTGAGGGCAAAGAAAGAGGCAATGAGGGTAATGAAGGAACGACTGGAAAGATTGTTCAGCTATGAGGTGGAAGAGGTAACTGCTGCGGCCACATATTATCTGGCCGAGATGTACTACGACTTCAGCAAAACATTGCTGGAGTCCGAGCGTCCTGAAGATTTGAGTATTATGGAGCGGGAGCAATATGACCTTTCCATCGAAGAACAGGCCTTTCCGTTTGAGGAAAAAGCCATTCAGGTCCACGAGAAGAACCTGGAATTGACTAAGAAAGGCATATATAACAAGTGGGTGAAAATGAGTGTCGAGAAACTTGCCATACTGGTTCCGGCACTATATTCCAAAAACCGTCGAAAGTAATGACTTTGGCGCTGATGCCAATAAGAAGGACTTGGAGGAGATCGTCAATCCGGAAATGAGATAAACGCGACTCCGCATGATTGAATGCCTCAACGGGGGTAAGTGACACCTTCATGTCTTGTCAGAGTTTCAGATTATTTTATGCCGGGCTCCTTTGCTGATGATGTCGATTCAACCCTGTGCCTGTTGCATGACCTTGTGCTCACCCAATGACACAAGAAGAGTTATTCAAATACCCGGAGGGGAACATGTATAAAAATATTCATTATGTGACTTACGCCATGCTCTTCCACGCGTTTTATGCCGTGGCGGCGGATGACTCACCGGTGAAAGACTCCGGCGGGAAGTCCGAACCAAAAATGGTTTCAGGTATGTCTATCGTGGGAAACGATGAGACTCCAAAATCGCTTTATATTGTTCCCTGGACGAGTTCCGATAGTCGGGGAGGGGTTAAAATATCCTCTGATATCATGAAGGAGGAGTTGGCGCCTGTTGATAAGAGCACGTTCATTCGTGAAATTGACTATTTCAATATTAGCAATCCGGCTTCGGCAGCAGTTTCTAATTGATTTTGTATAGGGGTGTGAAATGAACTTTCAGGCGGTTGTGAATTTCTTTGTTGGCGGCGGATTCTGGATGTATCCGATCTTGCTCGTCGGGGTATTGGGTGTTTCGATTGCTTTGGAGAGGTTTGTCACGCTGAACAAGGTCGAGCGTGCCAATCGAAAGATGTGGGATCAACTGCAACCTGTGATCATGCACGGAGATCTGGACAAAGCCCGTTCGATGACGACTACTGACGGATCGACGGTTAGCCAGCTACTGCAAACCAGCCTTGAACCGAACAGGGCAGGTTGGAACAGGGAAACACTGGAGCTGGCTATGGAGGAGGAGATGATGTCCATCATCCCGCAACTAGACAAGCGCATCGCCTACACTGCGCTTTACGCCAACATGGCGACATTGCTGGGGTTGCTCGGAACCGTGATGGGGCTGATCAATGCGTTTGATGCGGTAGCCAACGCCGCGCCATCGGAAAAGTCCAACCTGCTGTCCGCAAGTATCGCGGAAGCGATGAACTGCACCTCCTTCGGTTTGATGATCGCCGTTCCGATGTTGCTCATCAACCTGTTCCTGTCCACAAAAGCCAGAAGGATCATCGATAGTCTCGAGATAGTTTCGCTCAAATCGCTGAATGCCATCTTTCGTCATAGAAGCTCAAACAATAAATAGATAAGACATGTCGATAAGGCATCATCACTACAAACGCAAGCATAAAGAAGAAGATATCGACGTCACGCCACTGTTGAACGTAATGGTGGTGTTGATTGCCTTCTTGATTTTTTCTGCGGTGTTTACACGTATCAGTATCCAGGAGATCGTTCTGCCGACCCAGGGTGGCGGTGGCGCTGTGCAGGATATCCCAACGGTTGACATTGAGATCATCGTCCGCAAAAACCTTCTGGAGATCGGGGATGGCAATCGCATTATTGTTACCCTCCCAAAGAAGAATGGGAAATACGATACGCAGAAATTGTCCGAATACCTTTGGCAATTCAAGCAGGTGTACACCGAAAAACAGGATGTGAATATTCTGCTCGAGCCGGATATCGAGTACGAAGCCATGATTCAGGTTATGGATGCTGTAAAGATCGCGGTGATCAAGAAAGAAGGCCAGGAAAAAGGCATGCAAGTGGTGATGTTCCCGCAGGTTTCCCTCGGTGATGCACCATGAAAAGTTCCAGACGTCTGAAGCGAATGGAGCATCGCAATATCACTGTACCCACAGTGATCCTCACATCACTGATGGATATTTTTATCGTCATAGTGATATATCTGTTGATGAATCAGGCTCTGGGTGTGGATATTGTTGCACCCCCAAAGATGATCAGGCTTCCCGAATCGGTGATCGAGACAGCTCCCAGGCAGACTGTGGTGATGACCGTGAGTAACGAGTACGTCGTGGTGCAGGGAGAGCAACTGGCTACCGTTGCCGAAGTGCTGGCTGGCGACGAAGACTACATAGATGCAGTAGGGCAGCGCATGCTGGAAATCAGGAAAAGCTATCTTGGGATTAGCGATGAAGCGCTTGCGAACAGTGTCGAAGTTACCATCATGGCGGACAAGAGTGTGCCGTTCAAAGTCCTGAAAAGAATGATGTCCACGAGCGGCAGCGCCGGCTATAACAAAATTTCCCTGGCAGTTAATAGCAAAGAGAAGAAATAGCGTGATCTCGTGAGCCAGACAATTTCACAACAAGAGCTTGAGCTGCAGAAAAAATTATCGGAAATATCCGAAATATTGGCCACCCTTGAACGGCAACTACATGCCCTGGATGTTCGGTTGTCCAGTCACCTGGGCCAGCAGGCGCGTTACGACTTGCTCGAGGAGTCAAATTCATCCCTGGAAAAATTAAACAGGTTGGGAGGCGCGGATTTCTTTCGGGAGGCGACGGGGGGCGATCTCGAACAGCAGATACTGGGAATGCGCAAATTCATTGCTGGTTTCCAGAAGAATACGGTCGCTTTGGAACACGCGCGGGCCGGTTTGCAGGCAAAAATACAGGCTGAACAGGATACGGTTCGCTCGCTTACCAAAAGCCTGCAAGCGATACAGACCAAGACGGGACGCCTGAAAAAAATACCCGAGACAATTCTCCGTGACATGCCGTATCGCGTTCTGCCCTGGTCTACCAAGGGCACGGATGAACTGAGATTTCGCAGGATGCTGGCCGGACTTTTGTTTTTGGCCACTTTGTTTGGTGTCGCTGTCCCTTATTTAAGACCTCCCGTTGAAAAGACCATGGGTGTTGAAGTTCCCCTGCGTATCGCCAAACTTATTAAAAAGAATCAGGAAATAAAACAGGTGGAACGCAAGCGCCAGGAATTGGCCGCCAAAAATGCAGCAGAGGTGGCGGCGAAAGAGGCTGAAAAAGCTGCTGCAAAAGCCGCTGAGAAAGCCACGGAAAAAGCCACAAAAACGGCTAAAGTGCCGGCCTCGGCCAAGTCGCCACAAGGTGCTGAAGCAGATGTCTCCAGCACACGGAAGTCGGCAGAAACGAAAGGAGTGTTGGCGTTCAAGAACGACCTGGCGAATTTGCTGGATGATTCCTCCATGCCGAAAATGGGCGCCGAAGCGCGGATTTCGGTATCAGCCGGAACATCTTCAGGCGAGTCCTCGAGACGGTCCCTGATCGTTTCGCAGTCTTCGGATACTGCCAGTTTGGGTGCGTCCGGACTGGCACTTTCAAGTGGACGTGGTAGCGGAGGGATAGATACCTCGGGATTAAATCGCAGGAGTACTTCAGGTGGAGGAGTCGGTCAGCGTATTGCGGAGGCGGATATGAAGTTTTCGCGGGTCGAAAGTACGGCGATTTCCGGAACTCCCGATCGTCCTTTGAGCAAGGGATCCGGACCATCACGTACCGACGAAGAGATCCAGATCGTATTCGACCGCTATAAATCTGCTCTGTACCGGATGTATAACCGGGAGCTTCGTTCAAACCCCGATCTGCGCGGCAATATGCTGCTACAGATCGTCATCGAGCCGGATGGAAGCGTTTCAGATTGCATCCTGAAATCCAATGATCTCAAATCAACGACTTTTGCTGAAGATATTGTAAAGCGTGTATTAAGTTTCAACTTCGGCGCCAAGGCCGGAGTACCCGCTATCACGATCCTGTATCCCATCGAATTCCTGCCGCCGAATTAAGATCAGGCAACATTCGGCTCCGGCGGCGTGCCAGCCGGATCACTATTGGTTGAGGAGCATCACCATGATCACAGGCATCCTGCATGCAACTTTCCTGACCAGCGACCTTGCGCGATCACTATCATTTTACGAGGGAGTGCTGGGACTCAAACCTGATGCCAAGCGTCCCAAAATGAGCTACGAAGGATACTGGTACGACGTGGCTCTGAACCAGCAGATACACCTGATGCTGCTGCCCGATCCCGAGGCGGGATTGCAACGACCCGCCCATGGCGGACGCGACCGTCATGTCGCGATGGGGGTGAGTGATATGGGGGAGTTGATCGCGCGGCTGGAACAGGCGGGGGTTGCCTATACACTCAGCCAGTCAGGCCGCAGCGCGTTGTTCTGCCGCGACCCGGATGGCAACGCGCTGGAGTTTGTCGGGTTGGCATGACTTGATGAACATGTCCCGGATTATATTTCGTTGTATCCGGGCGACATTCCTGAAAATATCTCATGCTTCGAAAGCATGGCGCAAGTCATGCTTTGATTATCTGCGAAGTTTATCGGGTCAGGCTGAGTGTATTCGTTCCGGATTGTGCTGAACAGCCAACATGACTGATGCATACGCCGGTCATAGGAACACCGTTCACAATCGCATCAAACTTACCGTTTCCGTCTATAGCGACACTGATATTGTAAAGGTAGTCAATCGTATAACTGGATATCACGGCACCGAGCGCATCAAAGGTTTCGTTCAGGCATGTCATGGTTTGTGTGGTCGAACCGGAGCCGTTTTCAATGACTACGCTGGGCGGTGTCGTATTGCATGTTACGGCAATTGTGGGGGTAATCGAAGTCTTGTCGTCCGGATATACCGCCTGCCAAGTGCCATCATACGGGCTGCTGTAATGCCCGCCGCCACACCCGGCAAGTAGTAGCGGAACCGTAATAGCTGCAAGCGACAAGAATTTGATGCGCATTTCCATCCCCCGAAATTTTAGGTAACCTCAAGCAGTTACATTATTAATTATGGTAGTGAGTATATTGGAATTCGGCGCTTTGGCAAATAAGCTTGCAAGGCAGGCTGGTCTTGGTCGATTCCTATGGTGCCGGGTTCGGATACCGCTTATGCACCGCTTCGATCTTCTCCAGCACTTCTGCTGACAGCACTACGTCCAAGCTATCCAGATTCTCTTTCAACTGAGCCATGCTTGTTGCGCCGAGTATCGCGCTTGTCGTGAACTGGCGCGTCCGGACAAACGCGAGTGCCATTGTCGCCGGAGTCAAACCTGCTTCCTGGGCGATACGCACGTATTCTTTGCTGGCGGCAGGCACATTGGGTTTGTTGTAACGCTGGCCGAAATTAGCGAACTGGGTGATGCGCCCTTTCGTGTTCGGGTCGGTGAGATATTTTCCGGTCAGCCAGCCGAATGCCAGCGGACTGTACGCCAGCAGACTAACATTCGTTTGACGACATACTTCCGCGAGACCGGTCTCGAAGGTTCGGTTCATCAGGTGGTAGGCGTTCTGTACCGAGACGATCTTAGGCAACCCCGTCTTTTCCGCGATCCGTACGAACTCCATCACGCCCCAGGGTGTTTCGTTGCTTAATCCTATATGGCGCACCTTGCCAGCCTTGACCAGTTCCGCCAGTGCTTGCAGTTGTTCGGCGATGGGGGTGGTGTCGTGTTCCTGGTCGGCCTCGTAATTGGTCGAGCCGAACATCGGCACATAACGATCTGGCCAGTGGATCTGGTACAGGTCGACATAGTCGGTTTGCAGACGCTTCAGGCTGGCATCGATCGCGGCATTGATATGTTCGCGGTTGATGCGCGGGCCGTTGCGTATCCATGCAAAGCCGCGCGAAGGCCCGGCGATCTTGGTGGCAACGACCAGCTTGTCGCGCTGCCGGTTCTTCAGCCAGGTGCCAATATAACTCTCGGTACGATGAGCAGTTTCGCCTCGGGGCGGGACGGGGTACATTTCTGCGGTGTCGATGAGATTGACGCCACGAGACACGGCATAATCGAGTTGTTCATGGGCTTCGGACTCGCTGTTCTGTTCACCGAAGGTCATTGTGCCCAGGCTTAATGCCGACACAAGCAGATCGCTCTCGCCCAACTTCCTGTATTCCATCTTTCCTCCGTTGATTCGCCCACAGCTGACTCACAAAGTGGATGTGTATTTTAAATCTGTTCGGCATGACGATGTGGTTCATGTGCTAGCATTTCACCATGACGATGCCAGTTATCTTTGTTTCTCACGGTGCGCCCACACTTCCCATTGAGCCTGGTGAGACCGGTGCCGCCTGGCGTAAGCTTGGCGAGCAATTAGCACGACCATCCGCGATCCTGGTGATCTCTGCGCACTGGGAAACGACTGTGCCCACTGTCAGCCGCGTGAACCAGCCGGAAACCATCCACGACTTCTACGGCTTTCCGGATGAGTTGTACAAGTTGCAATATCCGGCACCCGGGGCGCCGGATTTGGCCCAATCCGTTATGTCTGAATTGCAACAAGCCGGTATACCCGCACAACTCGATGACAGCCGCGGACTGGATCACGGCGCGTGGGTTCCGCTGAGCCTGATGTATCCGCAGGCGGATATTCCGGTCACGCAGCTCTCATTGCAGCCGAACAAAGATACTGCCTGGCACATCGCATTGGGTCGCACGTTACGTCCGCTAAGCAAGCAGGGCGTGCTGATCATCGGCAGCGGCTCCATCACCCACAATCTTCCCGCATTGTTCAAGCATCAACAGGGGAGTCCCGCTCCAGCATGGGTGACCGAGTTCTGCGACTGGATGGCGGGGAAAATTGCGGAGGGCGACATGGAGGCGCTGGCTGCATATCGCACGCTTGCCTCGTATGCAGTGCAGAACCACCCCACCGACGAACACCTGCTGCCGCTGTTCGTTGCCCTCGGCGCAACAGGGGACATCAGAAAGTCGCAGCGCCTGAACAGCGTGATGACCTACGGCATGCTGGCGATGGATGCCTGGTTGTTTGATCCGTTGTAGGGGCAGGCTATGCCCGCGAACAAAATGACTATCGCGGGCATGGCCCGCTCCTATAAACTTTCTGCAATTATTTTTAGTGCGTCTTCCGACAGGTCGTCCAGCGCCACGTTCTCAGCCCGGTCCAGTTGCGCATAGTGCCCGGTACTGGCACGCAGGTAAGTGGGATCGTAGTGTAGCGTCAGCAGTTCGGCGAGCATCGCGTCCAGCTGGCCGCCGCGGATCATTTCGCTCCACTGTTCCATCTTCTCCGCGCCGTGGAATTTGTACAGAGGCTTGAGGTGGTCGATGAACAGTTCGGGGTTGTCGACATAGTGCCGGTAGTCTTCCAGCAATCCGGCGACACGCACTGCCATCGGCACCTCGACTGAAAGGCAGGGGCTGGCATGCATCGCGTCGAACAATGTGACGGGCAGGGTAATGCTGCCGATCTTCTTGCTTTCGGCCTCGACATACACCGGGCGCGACGGGTCGAGTTGCTGTAGTCGCTGTAACAGGATGCTGTCGAACCATTTTTGTGCGGGCTGGGGTTGATCCGGCAAGCGGCCAAGCACCGAGCCGCGATGCTGCGCCAGTCCTTCGAGGTCTAAAACCTGATGGCCGGTTTTATCCAGCGCGGCGAGCAAACGGCTCTTGCCCGAACCGGTCGGGCCGCACACCACCCTGAACGAGAATTGCTGCGGTAGCGTTTCAAACTGATCCAGCACATGGCGGCGATAGGTCTTGTAGCCACCTTCCAGTTTGTGGGACAACCAGCCGACCTGGGAAAAGATGATGCTCATCGCGCCGCTACGCTGGCCACCGCGCCAGCAATAGACCAGCGGTTTCCAGGATTTTGGCTTGTCGCTGAAACGTGTCTCCAGATGGGTCGCGATGTTGCGCGCGATCAGCGCCGCGCCCACCTTGCGGGCTTCGAACGGGGATACCTGCTTGTACAGCGTGCCGACGGTGACGCGCTCCTCGTTCGACAGCACCGGGCAATTGATCGCGCCGGGGATGTGGTCTTCGGTGAATTCCAGCGGCGTGCGCACATCGATAATTTCGTCAAACTCGTTGAGCTGTGATAAGTTTGCGGTTCTAAAAAGCATGAACAAACCTCGAATAATTCAGACTACGTCATTCCCGCGAAGGCGGGAATCCAGTTTATTTATACAAAAGGCAATTATGTTTTGCTGGATTCCCGCCTTCGCGGGAATAACGGCATGTGTGTTGCAGATCAATCGTTAATAAGGAATGAATGTGTCGGAAATTCCAGTGGTGCCGGAAATCAAACTAACCCAATTGTCTCACGGCGGTGGCTGCGGCTGCAAAATCGCTCCCGGTCTGTTGCAGGAAATATTGGGCAAGGCAAAGGACAAGCTGCCGTTTGCCAACCTGCTGGTCGGCACCGAGACCAGCGACGATGCGGCAGCCTACCGCCTGAACGATGAGCAGGTGATCATCGCCACCACCGATTTCTTCATGCCTATCGTCGATGATCCGTTCGATTTCGGGCGCATCGCCGCAACCAACGCGCTTTCCGATGTCTACGCGATGGGCGGTACGCCGATCATGGCATTGGCGATAGTCGGCATGCCGATCAACAAGCTGCCGGTCGAGACGATACGCGGCATCCTCGAAGGCGGCGAGGCAGTGTGCAAAGCAGCGGGCATCCCATTGGCGGGCGGACACTCGATCGACTCGGTCGAGCCGATCTACGGGTTGGTGGCGATCGGCATCGTGCATCCCGACAAGCTGAAGAAGAATATCGGTGCGCGTGAGGGTGATGTGCTAATACTGGGCAAGGGGTTGGGTGTCGGCATATTGGCTACGGCGCTGAAGAAGGAAGTGCTGACTGCCGAAGGTTATGCGCAGATGATCGCCACCACGACCAAGCTCAATACGGTGGGTAGCGAACTGTCCGGCCTGAAAGCCGTGCATGCGTTGACCGACGTGACCGGTTTCGGCCTGCTCGGACATCTGCTGGAGATGTGTCGTGGCTCGAATTTGGGGGCTGAGTTGAACTTCGATCTGGTGCCGATCTTGTCCGAAGCGTTCATGCTGGCTCAGCAGGGCATCGGCCCCGGTGCGATAGACCGCAACCTTGCGAGCTACGGACATGAAGTGGATTTTGCACCGCACATGGAAAATTGGCACCGTCGTGTATTAGCCGATCCGCAGACCAGCGGCGGCTTGCTGGTGAGCGTCGCGGCTGAGGCCGCGCACGAAGTGCTGGCTTGTTTCAGAAACGCGGGGTTCGAACAGGCCGCAGTGGTAGGCAAGATGAAGAGCGGAGCGGCGAGAGTATCGGTGAAATAATATTCCAGCATTCTTTCGTCAAACTTTGGCGGATCGTATTCCAGTCTTTGGACTGCTACCGATGTTCTCATTGCCATGTCGCATACTGTTTGGCATCAAATAGCCCGAATCTCGTTTGTCGTCTTGCCATATCTGTTAATGTGCTGAAAAAGATGTGGCCGGATATTGTTGCAGTATCTCAAGCGACCCTGCACGATCATCATTGACACCTTAAAACACTGGGAGAAGCAAATGGAAATGCGAAGATTTTTTCATATGGTTCAACCTGCCATTACGGCTATTGCCGTAATTGCTACGGCTGCCACACTGGTTTCCTCAATCTACTTTACCGGCTTCAATCCGCAATGGGTTACATTTTTGGCGGGTGTTCTGTTGGCTTCCACACTGGCGGAGGCAACACGCAGGTCGTATATGGAGTGGGTTGTTGTACGTCGTACGGCACAACTGTCTGCGGTCAAAAACAAGCTGGATCGCGAAGTGCAGTTGCGTACGATCGCCGAAAAAAAAATCCTCGACTGTATTCCGAAACTGCATCTTATCGATGAGATATTGCCGACCATGGTGGCCTTCGTCGACAGGGAAGGATGTTGCCAATATCACAATCGTGCATTCAGAGAGTGGCGGCAATTGCGTCCCGAACAGATCGACAGATTGCACATGCGCGAAGTGCTGGGTGCAAAGGTATATCAGGAAACCGCCACGGCTGTGAGGCAGTCTCTGGATGGTCATGCGCTGAGATACGTGCGCACAGAACAAATGCCCGACGGCGCCGTCTACAAGTTATCGGTTCAGCATCTCCCGCAGTTTGGGCCATCCGGAAATGTAACCGGCTTTTATATGCTGATTACCGACATTACCGAGCCCGGTGATGTGCACCCGTCCGTCCGTCCCGGTTCATCTGTCGATCAGGATATGTTTGTAGAAACCTTTGCAAGTCAGGTTGCCGGTCAACATGATATGGATACGATCATGCAGGCGATCGAGAACAATGAGTTCACCCTGTTTTGCCAGCTGATCGCACCCGTGTCGGATGAATCCGGTGAGGCGGGGCATTACGAGATACTGGTCAGGTTGCTGGAAGAGGAAGAAGGGGTGATGCCGCCCGGGATGTTTTTTCCGTTTGCGGAACAACACGGTCTGATGCCGCATCTTGATCGCTGGGTTTTGCAGAATGTCTCGAAATGGATTGCCCGCCAGAATCCGCAAGTCTGGCAGCGCGGCAATTCCTTACTCTTCATCAATGTGTCCGAAGATACGATCATCGACCCCGGCTTTCCGGAATTTCTTCAGCTGACACTGCTGGAGCACGCCGTGTTCGGTTCGGCCATATGTTTTGAAATACCGTATTCGGAGATATCTTCAATACCGGTCGAGGTTGTCGAATTCACCCGTCAAGTCAGGCGCAGCGGCTGCCGCATCGCGCTTAGCGGTTTTGGTCGTGACAAGGTGTCGTTTGACCGGATCAGTGGCATTGAAGTGGATTTTCTGAAAATCGATGGCAGTACCATCCTGGGTATTCTTCAGGACCAAGTAAAACTTTCCAAGGTGACAGCCATTAACATGGTCGCAAAAAAAGTCGGCGTCAAAACCATCGCGGAGATGGTTGAAAACGAGGAGACAATGGCGAAGCTTAAAGAGATCGGTATCGATTTTGCTCAAGGTTTCGGTATATCGCGACCGTGTCCACTGGAAGGTTGAACTCCAAAGTATCGTCCCCCAGGACTGATGGAATCAGTCCAAATGACATCGGAGAAAATCAAGGCTACATCTCCCGGATATCCCAATCCGGTTTATTCGGATGAACGGAACTTGATCAAGAATTCAATATTCAGAATATTTTTTTGAACTGCCGCGCACCCTGTCGGCAGGATATTTGACCGCGTTTTTTTCCAGTTTATGCAGCGCGGCATCACGCAAGTCGACGTTCAGTTTGTCGGAGAGACGAATCAGGTAGAGCAGGATATCGGCGAGTTCTTCGGCGACGACCGCATTCTTTTCCGCATCGAGATTTTCCGTTTGTTCTTCAGTCAGCCACTGGAAATGTTCCATCAGTTCCGCGACTTCGACCATCAGCGCCATGCTGAGATTCTTGGGGGAATGGAACTGATCCCAGTCGCGCGCTGCGGCAAAGGTACGCAATTTGTCGCGCAACATGATCAGGTCAGTATGTTCGGGAGATGCCATGCAGAACGTTACTCGGCTGGGGCTACCGATGGCACCGGATCGATTATTGCGTTGTCCTTCGAGGCGGTGGCAGGGTTTTCAAATAACACCCCCTTGTCCATTCGGTTGAACAGCAGGCCACTGTCCAACTGACCTTCTTTCAGTTCCGGCATGAGCGGCGCACCCATATCGGGCAGGGTGAGCTTGCTCTCCGGTTCCGCCGCGATCTCGGCATTGCGGATGAAGTTGTAACGGTCGCTGGCCAGATCCACGCTTTGCTCGTTACTGCGTATCACGGTCGGGCGCAGGAACACCATCAGGTTGGTTTTGACGCGGCTGCGCTTCTGGTATTTGAACAGGTTGCCTATCAGCGGCAGGTCGCCGAGCCCGGGCACCTTAACGGTGCTGTCCTGCATGGTGTCATCGATCAGGCCGCCAAGCACGATGATCTGGCCGTCGTCCACCAGCACGTTGGTGTCAATGGAACGCTTATTGGTGATGATGCCGGCGGTGGAGGCAGTATCGAGCACACTGGAGGTTTCCTGATAGATCGCCATCTTGACCGTGCCACCCTCGGAAATCTGCGGGCGCACGCGCAACGACAACCCGACATCCTTGCGCTCTATGGTCTGGAACGGATTCACACCCGCGCTCGCGCCGCCTGAGGCACTGGTGGTGTATTGGCCAGTGATAAAGGGAACGTTCTGGCCGACTATGATCTTGGCTTCCTCGTTATCCAGGGTCACCAGATTGGGCATCGACAGGATGTTGGCGGAATCGTCTGAAGCCAGAGCGCGTGCCAGTGCGCCCAGACCGATCTGTCCGTTGATCTGGCGGAAGATGCCCAAGCTCAGGCCCTTACCCGGTGGCAAGGCGCCGCTGCCGGATGCCTGAGCGATGCCCTGGTTCACGATGTTGTCGCCACCGCTACCGAAACTGGTTAGTCCGCCTATGCGATAGTCGCTGGCGTTGTCACCCGATACTGCACCCCATTGCACACCGAATTCGGCCGCGCGAGTAGCAGAGACTTCAACGATAAGTGACTCGATGTAAACCTGCGCACGGCGCGCATCAAGCTGGTCGATGATGGAACGCATATTGCGATAGACCGGTTCGCTGGCGGTGATGATCAGGGTGTTGGTTGACGGGTCGGCCTGGATGAATCCCGCAGCGCCGCCGCCGGGCAGTGATGCGTGTTGTGCGGCTGCGGGAGACGAAGCAGTGGGGGTCGCCGGTGCAGCACTTATCGCCGATGTATCGAACGACAGCACGGCGCGCAAGGTTTGCGCTAGCTTGGTTGCTTCGGCATTCTTGAGATAAACGACATGCACATTGCCGGGGTTGGCTGTTGGCTGATCCAGCTTGGCTATCAGCGATTTCGCCTGATCGGCCCTGGTATCCGAAGAAGCTCTCACGATGATCGAGTTGGTGCGCGAATCGGTCAGGAGACTGACTTGGCCATTGCTCCCGCCGGGTGCACCACCCGGCTCCAGCAGTCTGGTAACCATGGCCGCAATGTCGCTGGCGATCCCGTATTCGACCGGTACGATTTCCATGTCGCTGTTCTCGGGCCCGTCGAGTGCGGCAATGATCTTGCCGAGCCGCATCAGGTTGTCGGCGTAATCGGTGATGACCAGCGTATTGCTGCCGGGGTTAGCATTTATGGTGTTGTTGGGGGAGATCAGCGGACGCAGTACATTCACAAGATTGTTCGCCGATTCGTAATTCAGACGGAATACCTGGGTCGCGATCTGGTCGCCCCTGATTGTGGCGGACTGCATCGGGGTTGCCTGTAATTTGGCATCCGCCTCCGGTACCACCTTGCTGTAGCCTGGACCGGACACGACACTGTAACCGCGCAAACGCAACACGGAGGTCAGCAACTGGAATGCCTGTGATTTGCTGAGCGGCTTTTCCGAAACCAGACTGATCGTACCCTTGACGCGCGGATCGACGATGAAGGTCGTGTTGGTGTAGTCGCCGACCGCAGCAATCACCGATTCGATATCGGCATCGACGAAGTTGAGCGAGCCTTTGTTGGCGGTTTCGCTAGCGCCTGTTTCCTGCGCATGTCCCACCGTGAACGCACACAGCAAGACCATCATTCCGGCAGCCTGATGCAGCCAGCCAGATGTTCCCGATACCAACCCTGATGATTTATATGTTGTCATTTAAATTCTAGTGCGATCACGTCCCTGTTGTTTTCCATGCGGTGCTGCCCCAGCAAATTCAGGAAATTCGCCAACCTTTCCCCCTGTCCGGTTTCCGCTTCCGCCTTGCCAGAGAATTGCAAATGCCCGTTGACGAATCTTCCCGTACCATTCAACAACATTGGCCCCGTGCTGGTCGTCAGTCTCGCCGAGATCTGCCGACCCTGGAAGTCCAGCGCCAGATTATAGTCTCCCAACGGTTTGACAGGCGACATCCGTGAAGCGATGTCTGTCATCTCCAGATTCATGCTGCCTTCAATTTCTACCGTTCCTTCATGCAAGGCAAGTTGTAACGGAGCCCATGATAACCGCATCTTGCCGGTAGGTTGTATCGTGTTCAATGGTGCACCGAGTCCAGCCAGCCTTTCGGCAGGCAGCGAAACCGATGCAGGACTGACCTGCCAATGACGCCAACTTCCTGTCACAGTTACCGGCTGCGACAATGCCTCCAGGTTTTCCAGTTCCGCATCGACGCTGCCCAGCAACACCATAGGGGACAGTCTCCATGAGAACCGCCCCGGTAACAGTGGCGTGACCGGATCGTTGCGGCCCGCCGCACCACCGATGAATGCGGAACCATTCCATAGGGTGCCTTGGGTATCTCCAAGCGTCAGTCGTCCTGCGGTTTGTGTTTCTATCATGCTTGCCATCCAGCTTGCCGGAAGGGACACCAGTGCAGTGATGGCGATACTGAGGATTCCAGCGAACAGCCATGCCAGGGTACGGGACACTATTCATTCCTTTGCTGGCGCAACGACAATGTCGCGTCAACCTTGCCTGCTTCAGGCAACGCAATGATGTCGGCGTCGATAACGGTAAGCATCGTGGTGCTCTGCATTTCTTCCAGCCAGCCCAGAGTTTCGACAAAAGAAGCCGAGGCGAGTTTGATCTGCACTTGGTCGCCGGATAACGTAAGTTTTTGCGGTTTCAATCCTTTGCGTGCAAGCGCGGCTTCGATATTGTCTCTGGTGAGTGTAGGAGTTGTGAAGGCAGGCTTGGAGGAAAGTACAGCGGCTTCTTTGGATAGGGCCTGTATTTGCGCAACCTGCTGGCGCAATTCGGGCAGGTTGCGTGTGAGTTGCTTGCGCCCTTCCCGCGCCGGTTCGATCAGCAAGACATAGATCGCGGCGAGCACGATCACGAACGCGGCGGCGGTGAGCATCTTGCGCTCCTGGCCGGAGCGTGCTGCCCAGAATTGGTAAAACGATTGCTTCGCCTGATTCATCTGGCGCTCCCGATCTTCCACGCCACGGTAGCCGATGGTGAAGGTGCAACTTCCAGCGACAGGCCGCGCAAGGCCAGTGCCGTTTTGATTTGTTGCATCGGTGCATCGGGCCCTGGTTTGAATTTCACCAGCAGGCTGCGATCCCGGTATTCGATCGCGGCGATGGCGGGAATATTGGCCTTTCCCGTCACCGGCACGATGACCGAAGCCGACCATGCCTCGCCGAATGCAGCCATGATGGCGGTGAAATCGTCGAGCGTTGCCTGTCCGGCGTTGCGTTTGGCGAGGGTTATTTTTTGCTGCATCTGCGCGATGGGGTCAATGATCACCGATTCACCGGGATAAGCCGATTTGTATGTCTGGAACATGGTGGAGCGCAATATTTCGGCTTCGCGTTTCATGTGCCACCAGTCGATATTCAGCGCCGCGATGTTGATCAGCAGTATCGTGGCAGCCAGTGTCAGCGGCCAGCGCCATACACGCCAATCAAGACCGGCGCTTCCCCGCGCGCTTACTCCCGACATCATGTCGAGCGAGGCGCTTTCCGCACCGGTGATCCAGTGCGACCAATTGTCAGGGAAAACATAGATACGTTTACTTGCCGACTCGTCTCTGCTGATCGCATCCTGAAAGATCTGGACCGATGCTTGCGGGACATGCAGCGCGATCTGAGCTGCGGGTACCACCGCACACAAGGCATTGACCGTTTCTCCGGGGTCGGTGCTCAGCGACAGTCCGATTCCTTCTTGATCGGACAATCTTATTGTCAGTTCGATACCGTCGTGATGCACTCCGATAGCCGCAATCATACTGTCCGGTTGCAGCGGGAGGCATAATTGCGCCGGCAATGCCCTGATCTGGCGCGCCCCGAATGCGGTCAACGTCCTGACCAACAGTTCCAGCCACGCACGTTGCATCACGGCTATGGTACGAAGGCCATTATGTGCGTCACCCGCGACCATCGTGCAGTCGGCGGGGTCGCCTAACAACTTTTCTTCTGCCAGATTGGGTAGCGCTGCTTTCAGCCTTGCGGGAGAAAGTGGGGGAGTCTTGATGTTCAGCAAAGTGACATCGCTGGCGGCGAGGATCAGCACAACACGCTGGGCTGTGGAGATCGGGCCGGATAGATCGGACAATGATGCGGTGCCTTGCCGAGTGATGTTTTTTCCGTGCGCCAGCGCGAACGTGCAAGCGAGCGCAAGTCTATCCGCCGGGCTGACGCCGGGAGCAGTGCAAGGTAAGCGGATGAAGAGTGTGCTCAAAGTATTTTGTGACGTTAAGGAAGGTCTGAATAAGTAGCAGAAAATGAGAACGACACCCACACATTTTGCTTTGGATATTCGAAATAACCATAAACGGCCCTGGCAAGGGCCATTTCGTCGGCCATACCGGTCGATTTCCCGTTCATCAGAC
>JBGSMU010000052.1:0-15813 GCA_041739955.1 Gallionella sp.
AGAGATTCGCCTTTCTGCCAGCGATCCCACATCAGGGCTTTCTGAGTTTCGGTGTAATAGATCCGAGGTCTCTGTTTCATTTGCAACACTCCTTCTGCTTACGCAGTTTCTAGTGTGTTGCATCCACCGGTTGAATCCAAGACCCATTTGCGACAGTCATATTTAAATTTATGCTTCCCGATAACAGCCAATCACCAAATAGCACAAACAAATTATTTGAGCATGTCAAGACTTCATAAAGTAGGCGATTATTTCTTCAACGATGACTCGAGCTTCTGGATCAAAATCAGCTTGCCGACTAAACATCCACCAGATGTAGCTGGCGGTTTTGAATTACTGAAAATCCGGATAGTTTCACTTGCTCTGACTATGCCCCATTTCAGCGAATTCCAGCGCCACATTGAGCGCCTCCATTAACTCATTGACCATGATAGGCTTGGTTAGATAGCGGAAAAATCCTGCCTCCATGCCATGTTCGATATCGCGTTTCATGGCGTTGGCTGTAAGGGCGAGGACGGGGATGTGCGCCGTGGTCGGATCTGATTGCAGAAGCGCAAGTGCTTCGTAACCGTTCATGCCGGTCATGTTGATGTCCATCAGGATCACATCCGGCAGGGATGCACGCGCAATTTCAATGCCGCTATTCCCGTCCACAGCTGTCAGCAGGCTGATATTCGGGTAGCGTGCGATGATTTTTTCGATCAGCTTCATGTTTGCCGGGTTGTCCTCCACATAGAGCAGGGTGTGTGGCCTTGATTCGCGAGGCACATGTGGTTGGGCCAATGCCGCCACGTCGATTTCTCCCAAAGACAAAGAAAGAGATGGCTCATCAACCGAAATGAGTTCGAACCAGAACACGCTTCCCACTCCGACTGTACTTTCCGCATCTATCCCCCCCCCATAAGCTCGATTAGTCGCTTGGACACCACGAGCCCGATTCCTGTACCTTCTTCGCCACCGGCCTCCCTACCAAGTCGATTGAACGGCTGGAAGAGCTGCGCCATCTGCTCCGGATGCAGTCCGGGACCGGTATCCGTTATGCTCACGCGGATGCGCCCCGTCATGCTCAAAGCGCATTTCACTTCAACAGTTCCCAGTTTGACGTTGTATTTGATCGCGTTGGAAAGCAGGTTGAGGAGAACCTGCTTTACGCGAGTTCTATCCGCGCGGACAAAATAGGGGGCGTCGAGCAGAGGAAAGATCATCTGGATTCCACGCTGTTGCGCTTGCGTTACGATCATTTTCTGGCATTCGAGTATGACCTCAGCCAGAGACACAGGCTCTTGCGATAGAGGCGCATGTCCGGACTCGACCTTCGCGAGATCAAGAACTTCGTTGATCAATGTCAGCAGATGCCATCCCGACTGAAGAATCTGGGTCAAGCTTTCCTGCTGGGATGGCGTTGGAGGTGGAGAATCGTACTCCAACAGTTGGGCAAACCCAAGGATGGCATTGAGTGGGGTGCGCAACTCATGGCTCATGCTGGAAAGGAATTCAGATTTCGCCAAATTGGCTTTTTCCGCCACCGATGTTGCGCGTTCCAGATCGATGTTCTTGTCCCGCAGCACCTGTTCGAGCAGATTGCGATCCGTCATGTCGCGTGCGGCGGCGAACACGCCGATGACATTGCCCTTGTCGTCTTTGTAGACGGCGGCATTGTAAAGCACGTCCATGATGCGGCCACTCACATGGCGAATGGCGAGCGGGTAATCACGCACCAATCCTTCCGAGAAGGCTTTCTGATATCCGATGCGGGCCTTTTCTGGTTCAGTGAAGTAGTCGGAAAAGTCCGTTCCGATGAGTTGTTCGCGCGGAACGCCGGTCGCCTGCACGGAGGCTTCATTCACGTCGGTGATCTTGCCCTGCACGCTGATGGTGACGAGCGGGTCGAGCGAAGCTTCAATCAGGCTTCTGGCATATTGGGAGGCGAAGTGCAATTGTTCCTCAGCCAGCTTCTTTTCCGAGACGTCGCTGCTCATGAGCAGATAACCGATGGGATTGCCGACAACATCGTTACGGCGCGTAACAACAAGGCTAGCCCAGAAATGGGAACCATCTTTTCTGACGCGCTGGAATTCTCCTTCCGCCAAACCCTTCTCAAAGGCGGTCGCCAGCAGTTTCTCAACTGCGCCGGATTCTATATCTTCGGGCGTGTGAAGAATCTGCGAGTTTTTACCAACAATCTCCTCCGCCGTGTATCTGTAATTCCGCCGGGCTCCTTCGTTCCATGAGACTATGCTTTGATTAAGATCCTTGCCGATGATGGAATATTTGATTGAACTCTGAAGAATATTATCCAGAAAATTTTTCGTCTCGATAAAATCGCGCAAGATGCGCTTTGATTCTGTGACGTCTCGCGCGGCGGCGAATACGCCGATGACATTGCCCTTGTCGTCTTTGTAGACGGTGGCATTGTAAAGCACGTCCATGATGCGGCCACTCACATGGCGAATGGCGAGCGGGTAATCACGCACCAAGCCTTCCGAGAAGGCTTTCTGATATCCGATGCGAGCCTTGTCTGGTTCGGTGAAGTAGTCGGAAAAGTCCGTTCCGATGAGTTGTTCGCGCGGAACGCCGCTCGCCTGCACGGAGGCTTCATTCACGTCGGTGATCTTGCCCTGTACGCTGATGGTGACGAGGGGGTCGAGCGAAGCTTCGATTAGCGAGCGAGCGTATTGCGATGCTTGCTTTTGCTCCGTCACGTCGCGAGCGGCAGCGAACTCGCCCTGTTGCTTCCCGTCGCGGTCATAGAAAGTACCCTGCACCGTGTCATCGGCATGGTTTAAATTTTCTGGGCCACTAATTCCTGACATATTATCTTTTTAAAATCATGCGCTTGCTTGAATTTTCACGCAAGCTCTGGTTTAGAGAATGGTTTGCTTGAGCGAATTTCTAGCCGCCATGTTTCATCATGGGGATTAAGTCTGCCGCTTTCCGTACGGTAGCGCACATAGAGGGAGAAGGTAGCTAAGTAAACTGTGGGAAAGAAACAACCGTCAGTGTGAATGCAGCAGGTGTTGAACACTTGAGTTATAGAAACTTAACTACGGTTCAGTCTCATTTGCGGGGCTTCATGGCATCAAGATTCGAAGTCCCAAAGCAGACTATCACCACAGGCTGGTTATGGCCGGAAACGTAAGCTCAGATTTTCAACTTTGCAGTTTTGCTTTGTTCCTGCAAGGGAAATGGCTGAAAGTTTTAGTTCTATTGGCCAAGCACACTGATATGCATTTCACCCAGTGACACCACCGAGCCGGCGCGTATCTTGGCAGTCTTGCGCAGCTCCACCTGTCCGTCTACGGAAACCACGCCCTCGGCGACCAGTGCTTTGCCGGCGCCGCCGCTGTCGCACAGGCCGACCATCTTGAGCAGTTGGTTGAGCTCGATATATTCGCCGTTGAGTTGAAATTCAAGTTGTTGCATAGCGTGTGTGTCCGAGTTGAGTGGGTTACGTTGATCACTGGCCGGGATACATGCCGGCGGATCGATCCTGATGCGCGTCGATGGGGGCGAAGCGCGGTACGGTTTTGCCATCGCAATCCACCTGTTCAAAGAATACGCTTTTGGGGCGTGTCCAGATCGTCCCCGCTTCATTCTTGTACACAATCATGATGACAGCGGGATCGGACTCCAGCTTCGCCTCGCATACGATTTCGTAGATGCCGCCCTTGTAGTGCCGGTATTTCACTAGTCACCTCACTTAAAAATCGTAGCGTCGAATAGATAACGGTTTCAATGTGGCGATGATAACAGCTGGCAAGTCGCTCGGGTTTTAGTCAGCGCATCTGATGTTCTCCCGATCCCTGATTTATGCGACCACTGGTATACAGACATATAAAGTGCGTCGGTTAGATGTACTATTGAAATGTACACCACGCAAGGAAGGTCATACATGCTGCTCTGGTTACAACTATTATTCTGTCTCGTGATCATCGGCTACGCCGGTTATTTCCTGTCGCGTTACGGCGACATCATTGCCGAGAAGTCCGGTATCTCTGCCTCATGGGTCGGCCTCATTCTGTTGTCTATCGCGACTTCGTTACCGGAACTGGTGACGGGAATTTCTTCGGTCACTGTCGCCGGAACACCTAACATTGCAGTAGGTGATGTGCTGGGTAGCACGGTGTTCAATTTGGCGATACTGGTGATATTGGACGCAATGTACAAACGCGAGACGCTTTACAGCCGGGCTGCGCAGGGACATATCCTGTCCGCGTCGCTGGGCACGATATTGATCGCCTTCGCCGGTTTCAGTATCTTGCTTGATCATTCCGGGATGAGCCCGTCTTGGGGTCACGTGGGGTTTTATTCTCCGCTGATCGTGCTGGTCTACTTTGTGGCGATGCGCGCCGTCTACAGCTACGAGCATCGAACAGTTGCCGAATATACCGAGGAGTCTGCCGAGCGATATCCTGATGTGACATTGCGCGCCGCCATCAAGGGCTACTTGCAGGCGGCAACAGCAGTCGTGGTGGCTGGTTCATGGCTGCCCTTCATCGCCAAGGGGATCTCGGACATGATGGGCTGGGGGCAGAGTTTTGTCGGCACATTGCTGGTGGCTGCGGTCACTTCGGCACCCGAAGCGGCGGTCACCATTTCGGCATTGCGCATCGGTGCGCTAGATATGGCGATCGCTAACCTGTTGGGCAGCAATCTTGTCGACATTGTTATTCTGGCAATAGACGATATTTTTTATATAAAAGGGCCATTGCTTGCGGATGTCGATGCCAGCCACGTACTGACCGTATTCACTGCGGTGATGATGAGCGCCATCGTGACGGTAGGTCTGATCTTTCGTCCACATAAACGCGCGGTACTCGGGCTGACCTGGGTGAGTCTCGCCTTGCTCATGCTGTATGTTTTTAATTCGTGGCTTATGTTCGAGCATGGATCCTAGCGAAAAAAACTGGCACACGATTTCGGCAGAGGATGCCGCGCATCGTCTGGAGACAGACCCTGAATCTGGCTTGACTGCAACGGATGCGGCAGAGAGGCTGATCCGTTTCGGTCCGAACGAGTTGCAGGAGAAAAAAGCGCGTTCGACCTGGCGCATGCTGCTCGACCAGTTCAGCGATTTCATGATCATCGTCCTGATAGGCGCGGCGATCATTTCCGGTGTGGTCGGCGATGTGGAAGACACAGTCGCGATCATCGTCATTGTGATCCTCAATGCGGTGATCGGCTTCGTGCAGGAATACCGTGCCGAACAGGCGATCGCGGCACTCAAACGCATGGCTGCACCTGCCGCGAGCGTTGTCCGCGACGGCAGCATCGGGACCGTCGAGTCCGGCGAGCTGGTACCCGGCGACGTGGTGATACTGGAGGCGGGCAATGTAGTGCCCGCCGATCTGCGCCTGATCGAAGTGGCGCGGTTGAAGGTGGATGAGTCCGCACTGACCGGGGAGTCGGTCGCGGTGGAAAAACAGATTGGCATCATCACAGATACCGATGCACCGCTGGGCGACAAAACCTGTTTGGCTTACAAGGGCACCATCGCCACCTATGGTCGCGGGCGCGGCTTGGTCGTGGGTACCGGGATGGGCACCGAGTTGGGCAAGATCGCTGCACTGCTCGACGAGGACAGCGAAACCAAGACGCCGATGCAGAAGAGGCTGGCGAAATTCGGCCAGAGGCTGGCACTGTCCGCATTGGCGATCTGCGCATTGGTGTTCGTTGTCGGCGTGATGCGCGGCGAGCAGATGTTGCTGATGTTCATGACGGCGGTCAGCCTTGCGGTAGCGGCGATCCCAGAGGCATTGCCCGCCGTGGTGACGATCTCGCTGGCGTTGGGCGCGCGCAAGATGGTCAAGCAGCATGCTCTGATCCGCCGCCTGCCGGCGGTGGAGACGCTGGACTCGGTGAGTTACATCTGCTCCGACAAGACCGGCACGCTGACGCAGAACAAGATGCATGTCACCGAGCTGTATGCCGACGATGTGCGGCACACGCACTGGCCGACCAGCGGTGGTCCGTGGGAGATGCTGCTGCGCGCGCTGGCCCTGAACAACGACGCGCACATCGACGATCAAGGCACGGCGTGCGGCGAGCCGACCGAGGCAGCGCTGCTACATGCGGCAAACGAGGGCGGGTACAGCAAGGCCGAGCTGGAGAAGACAGCGCCGCGCCTGCTTGAGCTGCCCTTTGATGCCGAGCGCAAGCGCATGACCACGCTGCATACCGAAGCCAACGAAGTCATCGCCTACACCAAGGGATCGCCCGAGGCGGTGTTACCCCTCTGTGTAAACAAACTGACAGGGGGCGGCGAGACCGCGGTTGACCGTGATGCACTGCTGCGCCAGGCGGAAGCGATGGCGGCCGACGGGTTGCGAGTGTTGGCCTTCGCTTACCGGCGCTGGGCATCATTGCCGGAAGGTATGCCGCATGTATCTGTCGAGAAGGAGTTGGTGTTCCTCGGTTTTGCCGGACTGATCGACCCGCCGCGCGAAGAGGTGAAAGAAGCGGTGGCGCAGTGCCGCTCGGCAGGGATCACGCCGGTGATGATCACCGGCGACCATCCCGCCACCGCGCGTGCGATCGCGCTTGAACTCGGGATGCTCCATGAAGGAGACGTGCGGGAAGTGACACGCCAGGTAATGACCGGAACTGAGCTGGCGCAGCTCGACCAGCAGGCATTCGAAGATGTGGTCGAACATGTACGGGTCTATGCACGGGTCGATCCGGCGCAGAAGATCCGCATCGTGCAGGCGCTGCAGGACAAGGACGAGGTGGTGGCGATGACCGGCGACGGCGTCAACGACGCGCCCGCACTGAAGGCGGCGGACATCGGCATCGCGATGGGCAAGGGCGGCACCGACGTGGCACGCGAGGCTTCGCACATGGTGTTGCTGGACGACAACTTCGCCACCATCGTGCATGCGGTGAAGCAGGGGCGGCGCATCTTCGACAACATCCGCAAGTTCATCAAGTACACGATGACCAGTAATGCCGGCGAGATATGGACGATCTTTCTCGCGCCTTTCCTTGGTCTGCCTATCCCGCTGCTGCCGATCCACATCCTGTGGATCAATCTCGTCACCGACGGTCTGCCAGGTCTGGCGCTGACGGCGGAACCCGCGGAGCGCGGCATCATGGGACGCCCGCCGCGTCCGCTGCACGAGAGTATCTTTTCTCATGGCATGTGGCAGCACATGGTCTGGGTCGGGTTGCTGATGGGCGGCGTCTGCCTGCTGACCCAGGCGTGGGCACTGCATACAGGTACATCGCACTGGCAGACGATGGTGTTCACGGTGCTGACGCTGTCACAGATGGGCCACGTGCTTGCGATACGCACCGAGAAGGATTCGCTGTTCAGCGTCGGACTCTTCTCCAACAAGATGCTGCTGTCGGCGGTGCTGCTGACCTTTGCCCTGCAGATGGCGACGATCTACGTGCCCCTGCTGAATCCGATCTTCAAGACCGAACCGTTGAGTCTAGTAGAACTGCTGCTGTGCCTGCTCTTGTCCAGCGTGGTGTTCTTCGCGGTGGAAGCGGAGAAGTGGTTTGTGCGGCGCGGGTTGTTATACCGTGCCGAGTCCGGCTGAGATTACCGCCGGCTGTCTATTCGGTTTTCTGTTCTTTTATCCGGAAAGGCGTGGACTGGCCGTTTTTGTCCTGGCCGGCATAAATAGTCAGGTGGGGGTAGGGGATTTCGATGCCGTGCTCATCGAAAGCCTGCTTGAGCCTTCCGAGGTAGGCGCGGCGCACATTCCATTGTTCCAGTGCAACCGTGCGGAATCTACAACGGATCGTTACTGCCGAATCTCCCAGTTCCTGTACGCCCTGGATTTCGATGTCATCAAGTATCATCGGCCCCATTTCGGGGTCTGCGCGCAATGCTGCGCCGACTTCCCGTATCACGGGATAAACCTCCTCCAGATTTTCCCGGTAAGCGACGCCAAGGTCGATCAGCGCATAGGCGTAGTCGCGAGATTTGTTGGTGACGGTGGTGATCTGGCTGTTCGGCACGTAATGCACGCTTCCCTCGTTGTCACGCAGGCAAATGTAGCGCAGGGTGATGTCTTCCACCTTGCCGGTTTTTCCGCATATCTCCACGGCATCGCCCTGGCGGATCTGGTTCTCGAGCAATATGAAGAATCCGTTGACGTAGTCCTTGATCAGGCTTTGTGCGCCCAGTCCGATCGCGATACCGACAACGCCAGCCGCGCCAAGTATCGGCGCGATGGAGATGCCCAGTGCGCTAAGCGTGAGCATGCCGGTAGCCAGCACAACGGTGACTGTCGCGATGTAGCTGATCACCCTCGCCAGCGTTTCGATACGACGGATATCCTCGGCAGAATGCGCGTGAGCATTCATGTAATCCTTGAACGTGCGGATCAGCTTGCGGCTGAGCCAGATGAACAGCCACGCCAGCAGCAGGATGATCACGACGTTCAACAATTCCTTGTTGATATGGAGGTATTTGGAAAAGTTGTTCATGGCCTGTCCTTGTTGCTTGAGCGTTGGATTCTATCGCATATGTTCTGCACGTCGATTGCCGGTTATACGACTCGGGTATAATCGCCAGCCTTGCAATTGGAGATAACGGATGTCAATAACAATACTGGTCATCGGGCTGATGGTGTTCTTCTCGCACTTTCTGTCCCTGCAATTCCGCAGGACCAATATACCTGATGTCCTCGTGCTGGTGATCCTCGGTATCGTTATCGGACCGGTACTGGGTTTTGTTACCCAGGGTGATTTCGGCAGGGTGGGTTCTTTGTTTGCCACCATCGCACTGGTGGTAATCCTGTTCGAGGGCGGCACCACGCTGGACATGAATGTGCTGGGCCGTTCATTGGCGACTACAAGCAAGCTGGTGCTGGGCTGCATGATAACGACAACCGGCGTAGTCGCGTTGATCGGTGTCTATGCGCTTCACCTGCCAATATTGTCCGCATTGATGCTCGGCCTTATCTTGGGCAGCACCTCACCCGCTGTCGTCATCCCCATCGTGAACACCCTCAAACTGTCGGAGAAGCCGACCACCGTGCTGGTTCTTGAGTCGGCGCTGAGTGACGTGTTATCCATCATAGGCGTATTCGCTTTGTTGCAGTTCCACCTTCATGGCGAGCTTTCGCCGGGCAGGCTGGTAGGCGAGGTTTTATCCGCAATGATCTTTGCCGCGGTCATTGGTGCCGTGGGCGGTATAGGATGGCTGCTTGTGCTCGGCAAGGTGCGGGATTTCCCCAATACCATTTCTTCCACGCTGGCGTACGTGTTCATCGTCTATGGCCTGACAGAGTTGCTCGGTTTCTCCGGACCGATCGCTTCGCTGGCGCTGGGCATCACGCTGACCAACTTCGAGAAATTCGGATTGAACCGCCTGCCGAGCATAGACAAGAATCTTGTTCCCCTGAACGAGATAGACAAGGCCTTCTACGGCGAGGCCGTTTTTCTGCTGAAGACCTACTTCTTTATCTATCTGGGTATATCCATTCATTTCGGGGATATGAATCTGACGCTGATATCACTTTCCATGGTGTTCATGGTCTATGCCATGAGATTGTTGCTTACGCGTTTGATATTCAGGAAACCGGTCTTCAGTTTGCGGGATGCTTCCGTCATTTCGATGATGGGGCCCAAAGGATTGGCCTCTGCCGTTCTGGCGACCCTGCCGCTCAAATACGGCGTACCGGGAGGTGAGATGATCCGCGACGTGACTTTCATGGTGGTGCTGATCAGCATCTCACTGACGGCAGTGTTGGTGATGTCCTATCCGAACGGGTCCATGCAGCGCTTCTACGCCAAAACGTTGAGGAAGCCGGTATCGACACCCGATACGGAGAATGCAGGGCAATAACCGTGCTCGACTGTTTCTTTGGGGCATTTGTCCCGCCGTCGGATTGATTAAGTGAAATTATTTTCAGGGATGCAACTATGAGTCGTTTCTTTGCGCTGATGGCGCTATTTTTGACACCGTTGACGGCATTCGCATCCGGGGGCGGAGAGCGGCTTGACCTGACCGGCAGCTGGGTGGGCTACGCTTCTGTGTTGCTGTTTTTCGTTGCCTATCTGGTGGTGATGGCGGAGGAATTTACGCATCTGCGCAAATCCAAGCCCGTGATGCTGGCAGCCGGGGTTATCTGGGGGTTGATCGCATGGTATTACCAGGCACACGAGATCCCGCATCTGGTAGAGGCGGCGTTACGCCACAATCTTGAAGAGTATGCCGAGCTGATGCTGTTCCTGCTGGTGGCGATGACATATATCAATGCGATGGACGAGCGCAATATCTTCGAGGCACTGCGTTCCTGGCTGATCCGCAAGGGATTCGGTTACCGCGTACTGTTCTGGGTGACCGGCATACTGGCGTTCTTCATTTCCGCAATTGCCGATAACCTGACGACCGCACTGTTGATGGTGGCGGTGATACTGGCGGTGGGCGCCGATAACAAGAAGTTCGTCACGCTCTCGTGCATCAGTCTGGTCATTGCCGCGAATGCGGGCGGCGCATTCAGCCCGTTCGGCGACATCACCACGCTGATGGTCTGGCAGAAAAACATCGTTACCAGCGACGGACCGGTCGATTTCTGGACGTTCTTCCACCTGTTCGTTCCCTCCATGGTCAACTGGCTGGTGCCCGCGATCATCATGCATTTCTGGGTGCCAGACCTGAAACCGAAAAGCGGTGGTTCTATGGTCGCGATGAGACGCGGTGCTATACCAATCGCGATACTGTTCCTGTTTACGATCGCGCTTGCGGTGGGCTTCCATAGCATGCTCGAATTGCCGCCTGTCATCGGCATGCTCACCGGACTCAGCCTGCTCAAGTTCTATGCTTATTTCCTCAAGGTTTCCGACAAGCCCACCCGCTTTCGCAAGCACGAGGACGAGAATATCGGCAGTCCTGTCGCTTTCGATATTTACCGCGAAGTCGCCCGTTCCGAATGGGATACCCTGTTCTTCTTCTACGGCGTGGTGATGTGCGTGGGCGGTCTGGGTTTCATCGGTTATCTGGGCATGATCTCGCATGTGATGTACGGCGAGTGGGGCGCGACCTATGCCAATATCGCGGTCGGCTTGATTTCGGCTATCGTCGATAACATCCCGGTGATGTTCGCGGTACTGACGATGGAGCCGGACATGACGGTCGGGCAGTGGCTACTGGTTACCCTGACCGCCGGTGTCGGCGGTTCGCTGCTCTCGATCGGTTCGGCGGCCGGTGTCGCCCTGATGGGGCAGGCGCGCGGGGTTTATACCTTTTTCGGACATCTCAAATGGACCCCGGTCATTGCGCTTGGTTATGCCGCAAGCATTGCAGTACATATGATGCTTAACCGTAATCTGTTCTGATATTGAACTAGTTTCCCGATTTGTGGCAAAGTGCGCGCGTTTGACGCACACGTTTTACAGGCATAGAATTCCCGATCGTTTAATTAAGGTAATCACGAAATCATGAGTAAAGATATAGAGCAAGTAATCCGCGAACAAGTTAGCACCCATCCGGTGGTGCTGTACATGAAGGGTAACCCCCAGTTTCCACAGTGCGGTTTCTCCGCCAACGCGGTGGGCATACTCAACGCACTGGGCGTTAAAGAGGTATTCACTGTCGATATCTTGCAGGATCCGGAAATTCGTCAGGGTATCAAGGACTATTCAAACTGGCCGACCATTCCGCAGCTATACGTCAAGGGCGAATTCGTCGGCGGTTCCGACATCATGACCGAGATGTACCAGAGCGGTGAATTGAAGGAGTTGCTGGGCGGTTGATCCGCGGCATTCTCTGGGAAACAGTAGCCCGGAAAAATCGTAGTTAAGTCAGCTCATCGCCGGATAAGGCATGAGCTGTTTTTTTTTGCGCCAGATCAGGAACCGCCCCTGCGGCAATAGCATTAGACGAACTGCTGAACCTTGCCCGCCGGCGTGTGGTGTTCTTCTTTGCGGTGGTCCAGCAACGTGAAAGCCTCGCCGAATTCGCCGTGCAATCCGTCGGCGCTGTAACGCATCACCGGCAGGCCGCTGCATTCGGTAGGCCCGTCCTCGGCGAACGAGGCAACGATCACATGACCGCCCGGTTTCACCGAATTGAACACGGTGCGGACATAAGCATCGCGGTCCGCAGGGTCGGTAAGAAAGTGGAACACCGCGCGGTCATGCCAGACATCAAAATGGTTTTCCGGCAGATCCGTTCTGGTGATGTCGGCCTCTATCCAATGCACATTGAAAGCGCGCTTACCAAGGCGTGTTTTTGCAGTGGCAAGTGCTACTGCGGAAAGATCCAGAACAGTCAAATTGGTAAAGCCATAGTCCAGCAGGTCGTCGACCAGCGTCGATGCACCGCCGCCGACATCAATGATGGCAGCATCGGTGCTTGCGCCGCTCGTCTTGATGATATCCAGTGAAAGTTCCGCGTGGGGCTGGAACCAGCTCACCGCATCGGTGGACTTGGTCGAGTAGACTTTTTCCCAGTGGTCTTTGGGTTGCATGGTTTTCTCACTTGAGTAACGGTATATGCTGAATATTGCGGCAAACCGGATTACAGATTACACCCAGTTTTTTGGAACCAGAAACTTTTCGTATAACTCCGCCTCGGGCGTTCCCGGTTCGGGCTTCCAGTCATAACACCACTTTACCAGCGGCGGCATCGAGAGCAGGATGGACTCTGTGCGGCCATTCGATTGCAGGCCGAAGATCGTGCCGCGGTCTATCACCAGGTTGAATTCCACATAGCGCCCGCGCCGGTAAAGCTGGAAGTCGCGCTCGCGTTCGCCATACGGCGTGTCCTTGCGTTTCTCCAGGATAGGCACATACGCCGACAGGAAATGATCGCCGACACTCTGCTGCATGGCGAAACAAGTGTCGAAATCCGGTTGGCTCAGATCGTCGAACCCATTCAAATCATCGAAAAAGATGCCGCCGATGCCGCGCGGTTCGTTGCGATGCGGCAGGAAGAAATATTCGTCGCACCACTGCTTGAATTTCGGGTGCGGCGATGGGTCGAACGATGCCAGTGAATTCTTGCAGATCTGGTGGAAGTGCACCGCGTCTTCCTCGAACCCGTAATAAGGCGTCAGGTCCATGCCGCCGCCGAACCAGAATACCGGCGCCTCGCCGTCCTTCGTCGCGACGAACAAGCGCACATTGCAGTGGGTGGACGGCGCGTAGGGGTTGCGCGGGTGCATCACCAGCGACACGCTCATCGCCTCCCAGCGTCGACCCGCCAGTTCGGGGCGGTGCGCGGTGGCGGATACGGGCATCTTGTTGCCCTTCACGTGCGAGAAGGCGATGCCGCCGCGTTCCAGCACGTTGCCTTCCTCGATGATGCAGCTGAGTCCGCCGCCCTCGGGTTTTTCCCAACTGTCGCGCAGGAACTTCTTGCCGTCCACCTGCTCCAGTCGTTCGACGATGAGCTCCTGCAGTTCGATCAGGTATTCTTTTACTGCGGCTGAATCGAAACCACTCATGCTTGCCTCCGGTTTATTGGTATGACGGCTCTGGGAAACATTTTATTCAGCACGAAGAGTACGGAGATCACGAGGCTTCCCGGTTGCTATCAGGCAATCCTGAATCCATTTTGTATCCGGATTTTCGCTCTTGAATTCCCTTCGTGTGCTTCGTGCTCTTCGTGGTAAAGCCTGAAATTGGCACTCTTCGTGGTGAAACCTGAAATTGGCACTCTTCGTGGTGAAACCTGAAATTGGCACTCTTCGTGGTGAAACCTGAAATCAATTGCGCACGATTCTACCATCCGCCCACGCGCGAATCGTGGACGGCTTCCTGCGTTTTCCCACGCGTCCCGGCAATACCCGCACATCTTTCCCGAACAGGCGCAGGCATTCGGCATAAGTTTTCGCCGGGCGCTGCCCGCTGCGGTTGGCGCTGGTCGAGACCAGTGCCGAGTTGGTGCTACGGCAGAGCTGCCGGGCAATAGGGTGGGCGGTGAAGCGCACCGCCAGCGTGTCGTGCGCGCCGCGCAGCCAGCGCGGACAGGTGTGACGGGTGGGCATCAGGTAAGTGATCGCCTGTGCGCCAGCCGAGACCAGCTTGTGTTGCTCGTCACTCGTGAGCGGTTGCAGGTAACGCGCCACTTGTTGGTATCCGGAGGCGATCAGGATCAACCCCTTGCGCTGTGGGCGCTGCTTGAGTTTGAGTATCTTCAGGACAGCACGCCGGTTGCGCGGATCGCAACCCAGTCCGTAGCAGGACTCTGTGGGGTAGGCGATCAACCCGCCGCGTTTGAGGTGGGCGGCGAGTTGCTGTTGCAGGGGGAGCATTTTTTCGACAAGTTCGGGGTGAACGGACCGGTTTGAATTCACTTCCGCCCGATGGCGCGATAGCCGATGTCGCGCCGCATCTGGCTGCCGTCGAAGTGGATGGTGTCGGCGATTTCATAGGCGCGTTTCTGCGCCAGTCTCACCATGTCGCCAAGGGCCACGACACACAGCACACGCCCGCCGCTGGTGACGACCTTGCCATCTTTCATCGTCGTCCCGGCATGGAATACATGTTCGTCCTCAGGCATTCCCGATTTGTTTTTCTGGGGCAGTCCGGTGATGACGTCGCCCTTGCGCGGGTTGTCGGGGTAGTTTGCCGCCGCCATGACCACGCCGAGCGCGGTGCGGCGATCCCATTCAGCCTCGATCTTGTCCAGCGTGCCGTTGACCGCATGTTCCATGATGACGGAGAAGTCGCTCTTCAGGCGCAGCATGATCGGTTGTGTTTCGGGATCGCCCATGCGGCAGTTGAATTCAAGCACCTTGATGCCGCCGTCCGGCGAGATCATCAGCCCGGCGTACAAAAATCCGGTGAAGGTATTGCCTTCGGCTTCCATGCCGCGCACCACCGGCTGTATCACTTCGCGCAACACTCTGGCGTAGATGCCGGGCGTCACCACGGGGGCGGGTGAATAAGCGCCCATGCCGCCGGTGTTGGGGCCGTTGTCACCGTCGAGCAGGCGCTTGTGATCCTGGCTGGTGGCCAGCGGCAGTACATTTTTCCCGTCCACCATGACGATGAAGCTGGCTTCCTCGCCGGTGAGGAATTCCTCGATCACCACGCGCGCACCGGCGTCGCCAAACTTGTTATCCGACAGCATCATGTTGATCGCGGCGAATGCCTCATCGTTCGTCATCGCGACGACCACGCCCTTGCCTGCGGCGAGTCCGTCTGCCTTGACGACTATCGGCGCGCCGTGTTTTTCAACATAGGCTTTCGCTTGGGCGATATCGCTGAAGGTTGCGAAGAATGCGGTCGGTATCTTGTGGCGTTCCATGAAGCGCTTGGCGAAATCCTTGGAGGATTCAAGTTGTGCGGCCGCCTTGGTCGGGCCGAATATCATCAGCTTGGCAGCGCGGAAGGCATCGACGATGCCTGCGGCCAAAGGCGCTTCGGGTCCTACCACGGTGTAATGGATGTCTTCGCGTTGTGCGAATTCGATCAGTTCGGGAATCGCGGTGATGTCGATGTTTTCCAGTCCGTCTTCAAGCGCGGTGCCCGCATTGCCGGGTGAGACGTAGACCTTTTGTACTTTGGGTCCCTGGAGCAGACGCCATGCCATAGCGTGCTCGCGACCGCCGGAACCGATGACTAATATTTTCATTGCAACCTCGACGTAGGGTGGGCATGTTGCCCACCATTGTTCCGCGTGGGCAGATAAACCCTGCCCACCCTACATAATTTAATGCCTGAAGTGGCGGAAGCCGGTAAACACCATCGCCAGGCCGTGCTCGTCCGCAGCCGCGATAACTTCTTCGTCGCGCATCGAGCCACCGGGCTGGATGACCGCCTTCGCGCCAGCCTGAGCCAGAACGTCTATGCCGTCGCGGAACGGGAAGAAGGCGTCGGACGACACCACTGAACCGGCAAGGCTCAGGC
>JBGSMU010000147.1:0-9134 GCA_041739955.1 Gallionella sp.
CAACCGGAAACGGCAACACTCGACACTGGGCTACAAGTCACCAATGAAGTTTCTGGAAGACTGGCTTATTGCTCAGCAGAAAGAAAAGCTGGTAGCATGAACGCCACTTCTTGGAAGACGAAAAACCGAGGGAAGCTCATCTTGTCAGCTCAGGCGCTTGGTAATATGTTATCTTCACAATCAAAATCTACACTTGCAATTTTCTAAAATGCTTAAGTCTGTTCGTTATATTTCAGGTGCAACTGAATGGTAATCCCCGTACAAAAAAATATATCCAAGCCATCCAGGTTTAATGCAATTAATGCATTATTGGAAAAAGTCGCCTCTGCACTGTTACACGCATGGGTGTTGACGCTGTGCGCGACTATCGCGTTGTCTATCGTTCGAATCGGACAGATCGCCTATCACTGGCCAACCGGATTTCAGGCGACGCCTTCCGATATTCTGAACGTGTTGTTTCAGGGCGGTCGCTTCGATCTCAAAGCCAGCGCAACCGCAGGATTGCTACTGTTGCCATTGTTCGCTTTATTTTCGAAGCGCTCGGTCTGGTTCGCGGGAATCGCGACAGGGATCCTGATCTTTCTTTCGTTGGTCAATCTGCATTATTTCGGTTTTTACAAGACACCGATAGATCCGATCATCTTTGGCTTTTTTGAGGACGATACCAAGGCTATCGTGCAAACGATATGGAGCGATTACCCCGTTTTCATGACCTTGGCTACTTTTGCAATGCTCAGCGGGATTTCCGTGATGGCGATGCGTTGGGCTTTCAGGAAGATCAATCCATGGTTGACCAGATCGTCGCGCCCATCCTGGGTGATGATCGCAGGGGTATTGTTTGCGTTTGTGTTGATGGTGTTCTCCATCAAGGGGACTTTGCGTTCGATCGGACTGGTACGCCAGAATCTCACCGTGACCACGTCGCAATTCCTGAATGACATGGTCCCAAACGGTGCTATTGCGTTGCTGTTTGCCTGGGATCAACGCAAGGAGTCCCAGGATTTGAGAGACCCTTTGGCAGGCCTGAAGCGGCTGGGATTTGATTCTCCTTTCGATGCGGCAAAAGAGCTGGGCATCGCGGCGGACGATCCCGAGTCCTTGCGCAGGGCGATGTATGTGACCGGCAGTGGGACATCTCCGTCAGCTCCCAAGAAGAACCTGCTTTTTTTCCAGATGGAATCGTGGAGCGCTGAGCCGTTCCTTTACCAGTCGCCGGAATTCGATGTGCTGGGTCGTCTTGAACAGACACTGCCCGACGCGTGCCACTTCGACAATTTCGATTCGGCCCAGGGCGGCACTCATCCGACGCTTGAGGCGATACTGTTCTCCACGCCGATCACGCCTCTGACGACGGGGCCGGAGGGGAAAAAACCACTATCATGGTCGGTTCCGCTGCTCATGAAACAGGCAGGCTACGAAACCGTGTTCATCACATCAGGCAGATCCGGGTGGCGCGATATGAACCGGATCATGAAAACCCAGGGTTTTGACGAGATCGTCGATGCGCTGACGTTGCAGCAGGCCTATCCCGAAGCTGAGCTGGGTATCTGGGGCGTGTGGGACAGCTATGCTTTCAAATATCTGGAAGAACGACTGAAGAAGAAAAACGGCGGGAAACCGCTGTTTGCCTTTGTCATGACGATGACCAACCATCCGCCCTATGACCTGCCGCCGGACTACACCATCAAAAAACTCGATATGTCGAAGTGGCGCGGTGAGCGCAATTCGGAGGATCTGGAGAAGAATCTGGATACCTACCGTTATTCGACCGACCTGCTCGGCGAACTGGTACAGGAGGTCAAGAGCAGTCCGCAATACGGGGACACTGTGATCGCCGCGACAGGAGACCATAACACCCGGACGTTCGGTATCTACGCCATGCCGGAACGCAGGTATCTGGTCCATCAGGTGCCTTTTATATTGTGGGGGAAAGATGTGTCATGCGGGTCTCAACTTCATTCTCCGGCCAGTCATCGCGACATGTTTCCCACGCTTTTTCCGCTGGTGGGCATGGATGGAGACTATGTGAATACCGGGCGTAACCTGCTTGCGGAATCGCGGGGAAATGCGCCGCTCGATGCCCTGAGACTTTCTGCCTATGACGGCCATGCGCGCAATGGGCAGGGGGCATGGGAGCTGGGCAACCCGGCTTCATTCGTATGCACGCCGGTGAAAGCCGGGAAATCTTGCAAGTTCGACGTAAAGGATGATGCGCAGGAGAGGGCGAGGCTGGGGTTGCTGGACTGGTTTATCAGGTCATCCCTGCAAAAGCGGTAGAAACCGGATGCTATTTTCTGCGGTGACGGATCAGCTCGCGCAATGCGGGCAGCAGCGATATGACGATGATGCCGACGATGATCAGTGTGAGATTGCTTTTTACTGCGGGGATGTTGCCGAAGAAGTAACCCGCCAGAGTCAGTCCGCCTATCCATAACACGCTGCCCAGCGCGCTCGATAGCATGAACAACTTATAGCTCATCAGTCCGATGCCGGCGACAAAAGGCGCGAAGGTGCGGATGATGGGCAGGAAGCGCGCAAGGATCACAGTCTTGCTGCCGTATTTTTCGTAGAAAGCATGGGTCTTGTTGAGGTGCTCGCGCTTGATCAGCCTGGAATCGGCATTCAGCAGGCGGGTCCCGACCAGCCGTCCAATCCAGTAGTTGGTGTTGTCTCCGCTGAATGCTGCAAGGATCAGCAACGGGACTAGCCATTCAAGTTGTAATGCACCCATCCCGCACAATGCACCGGCCACGAACAGCAACGAGTCGCCGGGAAGGAAAGGGGTTACTACCAGACCGGTTTCGCAATAGATGATTAGGAACAGGATCGCGTAAATCCACACACCATACTCGGCGGTGAGTTTGAGAAGGTGCACATCCAGATGCAGGATGATGTCTATGAATGTGGTCAGCAGATCCAAGGGTTACTCCGGGATAGGGGCCATCAGGCAGGATGAGTGCAGCTGGAAAGTCGTGACAGCGACTTTCCAGTTGCTATCAGGGCAACACTTCTTCTGCTTCAGCCTTTTCGGGTTTGATGAAATCCTCGCGGGATACGCCAAACAGGATCAGCAGCGGACTGGCAACCAGAACCGAAGAATAAATACTGAACATGATGCCGATAGTCAGGGCCATCGCAAAAAAATGCAAGGTCTCTCCGCCAAACAGCAGCATCGCACCTACCATCATCTGTGTCGAACCATGGGTGATGATGGTGCGCGACATCGTGCGGGTAATGGCGTTATCTATGATCTCGGTTACGGGGGCTTTTCGCATGGTACGGAAATTCTCGCGGATACGGTCGAACACCACGACTGATTCGTTGACCGAGTAGCCCAGTACCGCCAGTACTGCTGCAAGGACAGAGAGTGAAAACTCCCACTGGAAGAAGGCAAAGCAGCCCATAATGATCACGACGTCATGCAGGTTGGCGATGATTGCGGACAATCCGAATTTCCATTCGAAGCGCAGCCACAGGTAGCCGACTATCCCTAAAGATACCAGCAGCAAAGCCATTGCGCCGTCTTCGACAAGATCCTTGCCTACCTGCGGGCCGACGAATTCCACGCGGCGCATCTCTACGTCGGGATCCAGCTGGCGCAAGCCGTCAAGCACATGTTCGCTTAGTTTCGCACCAGTGATGTCCTGTTTGAGCGGTACCTGGATCAGTACATCATGGCTTGAGCCGAAATTCTGCACCAACGCATCCGACAAGTCGGTCGAGGCAAATTGAGCGCGTATCTTGCCGAGGTCTGCAGGTTGGGAGTAATGCACTTCCAGAACCGTACCGCCGGTGAAATCAACACCGAAATTCAACCCTTTGGTGGCAAGGAAGAAGATCGCGAGCAGAAAAGTCAGCATTGAAATGGTCGTGGTATATCGTCCGTAACTCATGAACGGAATGTCGCGTTTGAATTTGAAGAATTCCATGATCTCTTTCCTTAACCTATCGATACTTTGGTGAGACGCGCTTTACGTCCATAAAACAGGTTCACCATCGCCCGGGAAACCAGCATTGCACTGAACATCGATGTCAGGATGCCAAGGCACAAGACCACGGCAAAGCCCTTGATCGGTCCGGACCCGAAGGTGAACAGCGCGACCCCGGCAATCAAAGTGGTGATATTGGAATCCAGGATGGTGCCGAACGCACGCTCATAGCCCGCATGAATCGCGGCCTGCGGAGTGACCCCGAGGCGGAGTTCCTCGCGGATACGCTCGTTGATCAGTACATTGGCATCGATCGCCATACCCAGCGTCAATGCGATACCTGCCATGCCGGGCAGGGTGAGTGTGGCCTGTAGCATGGAAAGAAGTGCAACCAGCAACAGCAGGTTGGCGCCCAGGGCCAGCACCGAGATCGTGCCGAACATCAGGTAGTAGACCACCATGAATACCGCGATCATGATGAAGCCGATCTTGGTGGAATCGAATCCACGGCTGATGTTGTCCGCGCCCAGACTAGGGCCGATCGTGCGCTCTTCAATGATTTCCATCGGTGCGGCAAGCGCGCCGGCGCGCAGTAGCAATGATATGTTCTGTGCCTCGGCTGAGGTCATCGAGCCACTGATCTGAACACGGCCACCGCCGATCTCTTCGCGGATCACAGGGGCAGTGACGACTTCACCCTTGCCTTTTTCAAACAATATGATCGCCATGCGTTTGCCGATACTTTCACGTGACGCATCCTTGAATTTGCGTGCTCCGACGCCATCCAGACTGATGTGCACTGCCGCTTCGCTGGTACGGTTATCGAAGCCGGGTTGTGCGTCGTTAATACGTTCGCCGGTAAGGATCACCTGTTTCTTGGCCAGCAGCATCCTGCCTTCACGATCCTTGAATATTTCGGTACCGAATGGTGCGGCCGCGCCCGGGACGATCTGGTGTTCGTCATCCACCATACGCACTTCCAGTGTGGCGGTACGGCCAAGAATATCCTTGGCGCGGGCTGTGTCCTGAACGCCGGGCAACTGCACGACTATCCGGTCTGTACCCTGCTGCTGGATCACCGGTTCGGCTACGCCCAATTCATTTACACGGTTGCGCAACGTCAGCAGGTTCTGTTGTATTGCCGCATCCTGAATGCGGCGTTCTGCAACCGGCTTTATCGTGGCAAGCAGGATGAATTCGCCGGACTTATCCGATTCACTCAGCGTGAAATCGGCATATTTCAGCCTGATTTCTTCCTTGCCTTTGCTGCGCGCCTCTGCATCGCGAAATCTGACCGACAATTCGTTGCCCTCACGGGTCACGCCGGAATAAGCGATCTTTTGCTCGCGCAATGTGCTGCGGAAGTCTCCGGTTGCGGCATCCAGCGACTTGTCCATCGCTGCCTTCATATCTATCTGCAACATGAAGTGAACGCCGCCGCGAAGATCCAGGCCGAGGTACATCGGCAAAGCACCCATGCTGGTTAGCCACTGCGGTGAACGCGGCAACAGGTTGAGCGCGACAACATAGTCCTCGCCCAATCGTGTGCTCAATATATCTTTTGCTTTTAGCTGGCTATCTGTATCTGTGAATCGTGCTTTGACGCTGTTACCGTCCAGCGTGCTTACATCGGGAGTCAGGCCTGATCCTTTCAGTATGCTTTCCACTTTTTCAAGCAAAGCGACATCAGCTTTCAGGTTGCTGCGCAAAGGCGAAATCTGGACTGCGGGAGATTCGCCATAGAAATTCGGCAGGGTATAAATCAATCCGGCCAGTAATACGGCCAGGATCAGAATATATTTCCACAACGGATATTGGTTCATTGAAACCCCTTGATTGACGCTAGACAGGATCGATACCTGTTCAACCTAACTAAATGAATTCACCACGAAGAACACGGAGGCACAAAGATATTGCGGGTTATTGCACACTTGCAGGCAAGTTGTTTCCCGTCACAGGTATAACAACTTGTTTCACTTCGTGGCCTTTGTGTTCTTCGTGGTTCAAGCTGGACTTTCAGGCTTAAGGTTACTTGATTGCCTTGATTGTTCCCTTTGGAAGCACAGTCTGGATTGCACTCTTCTGGACGGTGACTTCTAAGTTTTCAGCCAGCTCAACACTGACATAGTCCTCGAAAACTTTGGTGATACTGCCGACTTCGCCACCCATCGTAACGACCTCGTCGCCACGCTGAAGTGCAGCCATCATGGACTTGTGCTCTTTTGCACGCTTGGATTGCGGGCGCAATACCAGAAAGTAGAAGACCGCGACCAAGGCGATCAGCGGCAGGAATTCCATAATACCCCCCTGTGAAGCGGCGGCAGTTTCGGCGTAGGCGTTACTGATAAACATTGTTCAATCTCCGGAAGTGAAACGAAAGGCGGGCATTCTATCATGAAGCCGAGACCCTGAGCCTGCCTTGATGACAGGCATTGTCATGGCCAGGGTTCTTGTGCCCTTACTTATTCCGGTCGTGCCTGAACTGGGTCACAAATTCCGGGAATTCATTCATCCTGATCGCCGTGCGTATCTCTCCCATCAGCTCCTGGTAATAATGCAGGTTATGGATGGTGTTGAGGCGTGCGCCCAGAATCTCGTTCAGTCTGTGCAAATGGTTCAGGTAGGCGCGGCTGAAATTGCGGCAGGTGTAACAGGCGCAATTCTCATCCAGCGGGCGTGTATCCAGACGGTATTGCGCATTCTTGATCTTGATGTCGCCGTATCGCGTGAACAACATACCGTTACGCGCGTTTCGGGTGGGCATCACACAATCGAACATATCGATACCTTGCCCGACAGCCGCCACTATGTCTTCAGGTGTTCCGACACCCATCAGATAACGGGGTTTATCCTGGGGTAACTGTGGTGCGGTATGTTGCAGGATGCGCAACATATCCTCCTTGGGTTCCCCCACCGACAGTCCGCCGATGGCATAGCCGTCGAAATTGATCCTTTCCAGCTCCTTCAGGGATTCGTCACGCAAATTCTCGTACATTCCGCCCTGAACGATACCAAACAGGGCATTTGCATTCCCTTCATGCGATTTTCTGGAACGTTCCGCCCAGCGTAGCGACATACGCATCGAATCTGCCGCTTCCCTTTCGGTGGCGGGGAAGGGGGTGCATTCATCGAAGATCATCACGATATCCGAATTCAGCACCTTTTGAATTCGCATCGACTCTTCAGGTGATAGAAAGCATTTATCGCCATTGACCGGTGACTGGAATTTAACGCCTTCTTCGGTGATCTTGCGCAGCGCACCCAGACTGAATACCTGGAAACCGCCTGAATCAGTCAATATCGGCCCATTCCAACCCATGAACCGATGCAATCCGCCATGTGCTTCAATTACATCAAGGCCAGGACGCAGCCAGAGATGGAAGGTGTTGCCCAGTACGATTTGTGCGCCGATATCGCGTAACTCGACTGGCGACATCGCCTTCACAGTGCCATAAGTCCCGACCGGCATGAAGGCGGGTGTCTGTACGGTGCCATGCGCAAGCGTCAATTGTCCGCGTCGTGCCATGCCGGAGGTGCAATGTAGTGCAAATTCCATCGTTGCCTTTCAAATATCCTTGCGTTCGATCAGCATTGCATCCCCGTAACTGAAGAAGCGATACTCGTTTTTTACTGCGTGGCGATAAGCCGCCAGCATTTCTTTCATCCCGCCAAAAGCGCATACCAGCATCAATAGCGTGGAGCGCGGGAGATGAAAATTGGTCAGCAGTATATCCACCACCTTGAATCGGTATCCCGGGGTGATGAAGATATTTGTTTCTCCCTTTCCCGGCTTGAGTAATCCTTCCATAGCTGCACTCTCCATAGCCCGTAGACTGGTAGTTCCTGCTGCAATCACCCGCCCACCCGATCCCCGCGCTTGCGAAATCGCCTCTGCCGTGGCTTGAGGGATTTCATAGCGTTCGCTGTGCATCCTGTGCTCGCTTACATTTTCGGTGCGTACCGGCTGAAAAGTCCCTGCGCCGACATGCAGTGTCACATAAACGATTCGAACCCCTTTATTTCGAAGCGCTTCCAGCATGACATCATCGAAATGCAATCCCGCCGTCGGGGCCGCAACCGCGCCCGCCTCGCGAGCGAACACGGTCTGGTAACGTTGCTCGTCATCCAGACTTGCGGTATGGGTTATATATGGTGGCAAGGGCAATTGCCCATAGCGTTCAAGCAAGGACAGCACATCTTCATCGCTGGGAAAGCGCAAGTGAAAAAATTCGCCTTTGCGCCCGAGCATTTCAACAGACAAGGCATCTGCCAGCATCATCCTGCTTCCTGCCTTGGGCGACTTGCTTGCGCGCACATGGGCCAGGACCTCATGCTCGTTCAATACCCTTTCAACCAGAACCTCGACCTTGCCACCTGCCATCTGGCTATTGTCCTGGTCGGGTCGGGCAGGGCGTAAAGCCGGGATGCTAACCTTGTGACCAAACAACCGCGCCTTGATGACACGCGTGTCATTCAATACCAGCACATCGTTTTGCCTGACTATCTGCAGCAGATCAACAAACTGCCGATCTTCCATCAGCCCATCATGCGCATACAAAAGGCGGCTCGCCCCCCTTATTGAGGGTGGATGCTGTGCGATCAACCCCTCAGGCAGATCAAAATCGAATTCATCGGTACGCATTCACTAAAGACGAGAATTTTGCAAAGTCAGGATTGTAGCCGATGTGCACAGTGACTCAGGATTAACAATCCATGTATAACGCCATGCTGAAGATCATTCCAACTGCATTTTTGGAATGATGCTCCCTTCCTTACTTATAAATATGTAATTGATTATCCGGAAAGCACGATTGCTGGTTGACCATGCGGGTCAAAATCACTATCATGCGCACCTCTTTATTCCCTGATAGCTCAGTTGGTAGAGCGACGGACTGTTAATCCGCAGGTCCCTGGTTCGAGTCCAGGTCGGGGAGCCAGTATTAGAATCAAACATTTAGGTCATCCATCGGATGGCCTTTTTGTTTTTCCGGGGCCAGTATTGGGTCGGAATACAGAGAGTCCGCGGGTGGGTATAGTCAGGGAGTCCGTGGGTGGGTGTGGCCTAGTGTAAGCGCGCGACGCATTTGGGACTAATTTGCGATTCTTTTGGGACTGGATATTTTCGCGATTATCGTTAAACCCCAGTCCCGCACCCAAAATTTACTGCAAAATTTAACGCCAGTTCCGGATCACCAATTCAGCAGT
>JBGSMU010000148.1:0-11263 GCA_041739955.1 Gallionella sp.
ATCTACATCTACAACCATGAACGACCGCATCTGGCGCTAGAATACAAAACGCCTGATGCAGTGCACCAGGCGTCTTTAGCTGCTGACCTGAACAAGGTCAAAAACGACGTTTTGCTGTCAACCTAGTTTAGGACGGGTCACACAGGTAAGTTGGTTTAGCGGCTGTTGCCGTTGTTGCCGCGTCCCAGTGAAAAACTGGGACGATCACCGTTTCGGCGTGGTGCGCTGTTGCCGCCACGATTCGGTGCATTGCCGAAACTGCGTTCCTGACTGCGAGGTTTAGCACTACCGCCAAAGCCCTGACCTGCACCTTGTGGGGCATTGCCGTTGGCTTGACCATGCCACTGACCATGACCTTCCTTGCGTCCGGCATGGCTATGGCGACTGTCCGGAGCACTGTGGTGAAAACCGGCGCCACCGTTGTTGCCGTTGCCGGTGAAGGCTGAGCTGCGGTTGCCACCGAAACCGCCTCCATTACCACGGTTGCCGCCGAAGCCGCCACCGCCACCGCCACCGTTACTACGGCGAGGGCCAGCATTGCCGCGCGGACGATCCGATGATGGACCTGTGCGCAGCTTGTACTTTGGCTCCAAACCTTCAATGGTATGCATCTTGATATTCTGTTCAGTGTAGCGCTCGATACGCTTGAGTAACTGTGCATCGCGATTCGATGCGAATGAGATGGCGATACCACTGGAACCGCCGCGACCTGTACGACCGATACGGTGCACATAGTCTTCGGCGAATTTAGGCAGGTCGAAGTTGATCACGTGCGAGATTCCGCGCACGTCCAGGCCACGGGCAGCAACATCGGTAGCGACCAGAATACGCACGTTGCCGTTGCGCATGCTCAGTAGCGTGCGGTTACGCTCGCGCTGGCTCATATCGCCGTGCAATGCCGCAACCGAATGCCCTTGTGCAGAAAGTTGATCGGCCAGGCCGTCGGCATCGCGCTTGGTCGCGGTGAAAACCAGCGCCTGGTTTACTTCGGTATCGGTAAGCAGATGGCTGAGCATTTTGTTTTTGTGTGCCACGTCGTCGGCAAACATCATCCGTTGCTCGATGTTCTCGTGCTTGTCCTTGGCGGCAGATACATTGATCCGCTTTGGTGATTTGAGCAGGCGCGAAGCCAGGTTACCGACCACACCATCCAGAGTTGCGGAGAAAAGGAGGGTCTGGCGGGATTTTGGCGTAGCGTTGGCGATGCGTTCCACATCATCGACAAATCCCATGTCCAGCATGCGATCCGCCTCGTCGAGAATCAGCACTTCCAGGCGGGAGAAATCGATACGACCGCGTTCAATGTGATCGATCAGGCGGCCTGGTGTCGCAACCAGGATGTCCACGTGGCCCGACAGCAAACGGTTCTGTACCGGATAAGGCATGCCGCCCAGGATGCTGATGATCTTGAAGCGCATATTCTTGCCGTACTTGGTCGCGGCATCGCAAACCTGTTGCGCCAGTTCGCGGGTCGGAGTTAACACCAGCACGCGCGGACCTTTTCCGGGCATTGCGGATGGTGTGGACAGGCGATGCAACACGGGCAGGATGAATGCTGCGGTCTTGCCGCTGCCGGTTTGTGCGGAAGCCATCAGGTCGTGACCGGAGATGATCTCCGGAATGGCCTGACTTTGGATCGGGGTTGGCTCGGTGTAGCCTGTATCGGTAATCGCCCTGAGTATTGCGGCGTTTAAATTCAATTCTTCAAATGACATGGTGTATCCTTTTTTTATCAAAGGGAATACGTTTCGCCGGGACGGAGAGGCTCCGGCCAGTCGAATTACTCGCGTTCCCTGTATGGGCGCAGGCGTTTTACTACTCGTTGAACGGGCAGAAGATTAACCGGCGCATAAACATCGTAGCTAACCGGATAATCCCGAGATCCCCGTAATGCGGATCGGTGAGATTCTTTTGACAGGCGCGATTGGATTCGCGCGAGAGGCAGGTCAGAAAACGATGAACAATTACCGCCTTATCGGGCGGCAAGGCGCGCATTATACTGATGGAATTAATAAAAGCCAGTGAAAGTTTATCAACAAGCCGGAACTTGAGACTGACTTTGAAAATTCAGAGTTCGCCCAAATGCAAGGCTTGGAAGAAATTTCAGTTACGGCCAACCTAAAGGTTACTTGGCACTGGAACTTCGTTTTGCTGTGCTTCATATGAATATGTAAGCAAGAAATTTTTTCCACAACGCAGAAGTTGGGATGAAATCTGAGTTTTTAGGGGTGGCCTTGTGCTAGAATGCGCGCCCTTTTCAATAGCAAGGCTGTTTCCATGTCACGCCAACTCCGCAACATCGCAATTATCGCCCACGTTGACCACGGCAAGACCACGCTGGTGGATAAGCTGCTGTCTCAGGCAGGATCTTTCTCCGCACATCAGCATGTTGCCGAACGTGTCATGGATAACAATGATCTGGAAAAAGAACGGGGCATCACCATTCTGGCGAAAAATTGCGCTGTGGAATATCTGGGTGTGCATATCAATATCGTTGATACACCAGGCCACGCGGACTTCGGCGGCGAAGTTGAGCGCGTGCTGGGTATGGTGGATGGTGTGTTGTTGTTGGTTGACGCGGTCGATGGCCCAATGCCCCAGACTCGCTTTGTGACCAAGAAAGCATTGGCTTTGGGCTTGCGCCCTATCGTGGTGATCAACAAGGTTGACCGTCCCGGTGCACGCGCCGATTGGGTAGTCGACCAGACCTTCGATCTTTTTGACAAACTGGGTGCTTCTGACGAGCAACTGGATTTCCCTGTTGTATATGCGTCCGCATTGAATGGCTACGCAAAGACTGAACTGGATGCCGTCACAGACAACATGTTCCCGTTGCTTGACGTTGTGTTGAATCATGTGCCGGCCCCCAGCGTGGCCGCTACTGAAGAGCCGCTGCAATTGCAGATTTCCGCGCTTGATTATTCAAGCTTCGTTGGTCGTATAGGCGTGGGCCGCGTTACTCGCGGCCGTATCAAGCCGGGTCAGGAAGTAATGGTCATGAATGGCGACAAGTCTTCCAAGAAGGCGCGTGTCAATCAGGTGCTAGGTTTCCGTGGTATCGAGCGTGTGTTGCTGGATGAAGCGCTGGCTGGAGACATCGTTCTGATCAATGGTATCGAAGAAATCGGTATCGGTGTGACTATCGCCGATGCGAGCAAGCCAGAGGCACTGCCTATGCCCAAGGTAGACGAACCGACGCTGAGCATGAACATGATGGTGAACACCTCTCCATTGTGCGGGCAGGAAGGGAAGTTCATCACCAGCCGCCAGATTCGCGATCGTCTCAACAAGGAGTTGCTGGTTAACGTGGCCTTGCGTGTCGAAGAAACAGACAATACCGACGTATTTCTGTTGTCCGGCCGAGGAGAATTGCACCTGACCATCCTGCTTGAAAATATGCGCCGCGAAGGTTTCGAGATGGGCGTAGGCAAGCCGCGAGTGGTTTACCGTGAAATCAACGGCGAGAAATGCGAGCCGTTCGAGGTGCTGACCGTGGACGTTGAAGACACAAACCAGGGTGCTGTGATGGAAGAGTTGGGCCGTCGCCGTGGCGACCTGCAAGACATGCAGCCGGATGGTCACGGACGTGTGCGCCTGGAATACCGCATTCCTGCACGCGGACTGATCGGTTTTCAGTCCGAATTTATGACCATGACACGTGGTACAGGCATCATGGCACACGTGTTTGACGACTATGCTCCTGTCAAGGCGGATATGCCGGGCCGTCGCAACGGCGTGCTGATCTCCGCGGAAAAAGGCGAGGCAGTTGCTTACGCTTTGTGGAAGCTGGAAGACCGCGGTCGCATGTTCGTATCACCAGGCGACAAATTGTACGAAGGCATGATTATCGGGATGCACAGCCGCGACAACGATTTGGTCGTAAATCCGATCAAAGGTAAGCAGCTAACCAACGTGCGCTCATCAGGCACCGACGAGGCGGTACGCCTGACTCCGCCAATTCGTTTGACTCTGGAATCTGCGGTTGAATTTATCGATGACGATGAGTTGGTGGAAATCACGCCAGTCTCTGTTCGTATGCGCAAACGCTTCCTGACCGAAAACGAACGCAAGCGGGCGGGTCGCGCTTAATCGTGGTTTTTTGGCGGTTATTTGGTTTTCGGGTTTGACATCCGGACTGAATTTTGTAAAGCTGAAAGCATGACTCACGGATTTCGGACATTTATTGCATTGTTTCTGGCCATCTGGTTGCCACTGTTCAGCGGCGCCGCGATGGCTGAATCGCTTGTCATGCAAATGCACAAGGACTCATGCAGTGAAGCATCCTACGAACAAGTGATGTCTCATGCAGATATGGGCGAACATCATCAGCACCAGAGTGAAATACCTTCTTCGACGGATGATTCTGGCTCGACATGTACCACTTGCGGTGTTTGTCACATTGCATGTGCGGGATATCTGGCAGTAACAGATATCGCTGAAAAGAGCTTACAGACACCCAGCCAGACACAGACACCATATGTAGTTTCGTTTCATTCCATTACTTCCCCACCACTTGTTCCACCCCCACTCGTTCGCGCCTGACGCGGGACGAGTCCGTCTGTCGTATTCATAAACCGATTCTCGTCCCGCTCCGTGCGGTCGTCGCTCGCGACTTCCCGTTTACATTGTAACTGCAACATAACCAGCGACTTAGCGAGTGTATTTTGCTCGATTAGTCGAATGGCTAGTAGTTCATCAGGATGCGGAACATGAAATTACCCTTATCAGTTATTACGGCCCTGTGCGTATTCTGGTTTTCGCCAGCAAACGCTGAAGAGCCATTAGGCAGCAGTCTCGGCAGCTTACTGAGCTATGCGCGCGAACATAACCCTGAACTTGCCGCGACGAGATTTGAAGCTGAAGCGGCACAGCAACGCACGGAGTCAGCCGATGCCTTGCCGGATCCGATATTGCGCACCGAATTGATGGATATCACCAATCTGGGCAACACTGCTCCAAACCTGCTTCCCACTCGGGTTGGAGGAACACGCTATTTGCTGATGCAAACTGTACCCTGGTTCGGCAAACTCGATTTGCAGCGCGAGGTTGCAAGCGCACAGGCTATGCAGGCCAACGGGCAGGTCACGGCAAGTTGGGCGGATCTGGCGACGCGAATCAAGCAGACTTATGCCATACACTATTACGCGATCTCCAGTGATCATCTTGCGCAACTCACGCTGGAGTTGCTGAATGGTCTGGAAAAGATTGCACAAACGCGCTATGCCAATGGCCTGGGCAGGCAGCAGGATGTGATCCGTGTGCAGCTTGAGAAGACCAAGCTGCGCAGCGAGTTGATTGCTCTCGAAAATGAAGCACACCATAGTCATGCCAGGCTGAATGCCTTGTTGTCGCGCCCGGTGAATTCCCACCTGGCCGAACCGCTACAGCTGCCGCCAATACCGGCAGCCATCAAGCTGGATGAAGCGGATTTGCTGGACCGCTTGCGCGCGCAGAATCCGCAGTTGCGTATAGCCGAGGCGAATATCCAGTCTTCCGAGATGAATCGCGAGTTATCCTATGCGAATCGCTATCCCAACTTCACATTCGGTGTTGCGCCGACCCAATCTGGAAGTGCCGTGAAGAGCTGGGATCTGATGGTCGAATTCAATATTCCTTTGCAACAGTCGTCGCGCCGCTCACAGGAACGTGAAACGGAGGCGATGCTGTCTGCCTTTAACGCGCGCAAGATTGCATTGCTCGATCAGACGCAATCCGAGTTATCCGAAAACCTGTCGGCACTGGAAGCGGCGCGGCGCACCGAATCGCTTATCGCCACGCGTCTGTTGCCCCAGGCCGAACTGAACTATCAATCCGGTCTGGCCGGGTACGAGACGGGGAAGGTGGATTTTGAATTGCTGATCGATGCACAGAAACAGATATTGAACGCCAGATTGCAGCAGCTGCAAGCTCAGACAGATATGCGATTGCGTCTGGCTGACATCGAAAAATTGTTAGGGGATTCACTATGAACAAAATCGGAAAATCGGGACTTGTCGCATTGCTGATACTTGCCGTGGCCTTAACCGGATATTGGCTCGGTACACGCGCGACATCCACCCCAAATGAATCTGCTGGTACTGTCAGGATGGAACGCAAAGTGTTGTACTACCGCAACCCGATGGGTTTGTCGGATACCTCGCCGGTGCCCAAAAAGGACTCGATGGGCATGGATTATGTGGCAGTCTATGATGGCGAGGACGAAAAAGTCGGCCAACTCAACATCAGCATCGACAAGGTACAGAAGCTCGGCGTTAAGTGCGAAGTGGCGACGACGCGTGAGCTGAACAGGACGCTGCGCGTGACCGGACGGATCGAGGTCAACGAGCGACGTACTTACACTGTCGCCCCGAAGTTCGAAGGCTGGGTGGAAAAACTCCATGTGAATACTACCGGGCAAGCGGTTGTCAGGGGTCAGCCGCTGTTCGAAGTGTACAGCCCGGAACTGGTGTCAGCACAGCATGAACTTGCGCTGGCCCAACAAGGTTTGGCCGCATTGAAGGGGGCCGATGAAGAGGCGCAGTCCGGGATGCATCAACTTGCCGCGGCCAGCAGTAAGCGCCTGAAAAATTGGGATATCTCGGATGCACCGTCAGAGACTGGCAAGGGTCGGCCGCGCGTTACTTTCCGTGCTCCCATCAGCGGTGTTGTGCTGGAAAAAAAGGCGGTAGAAGGGATGCGCTTCATGCCCGGCGAGATGCTGTACCAGATCGCCGATCTGTCCTCGCTGTGGGTTATCGCCGAGATCAACGAGCAGGATATCTGGCAAGTAAAAATCGGCACCAGCGCCAAGGTCGTGGTTGAAGCCTACCCGGATCGGACATTCTCTGCGCGTGTTGATTTCATCTACCCGACCTTGAACAGCATGACGCGCACGGTTCAGGTGCGCATGGAGATTAATAATCCCTTGGGGCTGCTCAAGCCCGCAATGTTCGTCAAGGTGAACATTCCAGTTGGACAGGGAGGCAAGGTGTTATCCGTTCCGACCTCGTCAGTGATCGATAGCGGCAAGAAACAAGTGGTTCTGGTACGTCTGGCTGAAGGGCGTTTCGAACCGCGTACAGTAAAGCTGGGGCAGCGCAGCGATGATTATGTGCAAGTGTTGTCCGGTGTTGCCGAGGGCGAACAAGTCGTCACTTCTGCGAACTTCCTGATTGATGCGGAGAGCAATCTCAAGGCGGTGTTGAGCGGGATGAGTGCACAGGACACACCCGGTGAATCAGCAGCCGGCACCCATGAAGATAACGCGGCAGCAATGCAGGAGAGCGGCATGAAGAAGTCAGTCGTCCATCAGGCTCGCGGCACACTGGACGCCATCAATGACGACGGCACGTTCAGCATCACTCACGAGCCGATCGCTTCACTGGGATGGCCGGGCATGAGCATGGACTTTGAGCTGGCGAATTCGTCGTTAGCGCAAGGCATCGCTGTTGACAGTGCGATTGATTTCGAGATCGTCGAACGCGAGCCGGGTGTGTGGGTGATCACCAAGCTTCAAGCGCAACACGGGGGGCACTGACATGCTGGCCAAAATCATCGACTGGTCGGCACACAACCGCTTTCTGGTGTTGCTGGCGACCTTGTTCATCACGCTGGCGGGAATCTATGCGCTGGTCAAGACGCCGCTGGATGCGCTGCCCGATCTGTCCGACGTGCAAGTCATCGTCTTTACCGAATACTCGGGACAGGCGCCGCAGGTGGTGGAAGATCAGGTGACCTATCCGCTCACCACGGCGATGCTGGCGGTGCCGAAATCCAAGGTAGTACGCGGCTTCTCGTTTTTCGGGGCATCGTTCGTTTATGTGATTTTCGAGGACGGTACCGACATCTACTGGGCACGCTCGCGTGTGCTGGAATATCTCAACAGCATCGCGGGTAGCATGCCCAAAAATGTATCACCTCAGCTTGGGCCGGATGCGACCGGGGTGGGCTGGGTCTATCAGTATGCGGTGCTCAGCGACAAACACAATCTAGCCCAACTGCGCACCATGCAGGACTGGTATTTGCGCTATCAACTCACCAAGGCGCACGGTGTCGCGGAGGTAGCCTCCATCGGCGGTTTCGTGCAGCAATACCAGGTGACGGTCGATCCGGTGAAGCTGCGTGCTTACGGTATCCCGCTGGGAAAAGTGTCGCAGGTCATCCGCGACTCCAACCGCGATGTCGGCGGGCGTGTGGTGGAGATGGCCGAGACCGAGTACATGGTGCGCAGCAAAGGTTATCTGCATGGCAAAGGAGATATCGAAAACCTGGTGGTGAAATCAGAGCGCGGCACACCGGTGTTGCTACGCGACATCGCGCGCGTCGAATTGGGCCCGGACGAGCGGCGCGGCATTGCCGACCTCGATGGCGAGGGAGAGGTGGTGTCAGGCATCGCCATGTCGCGTTATGGCCAGAATGCGCTGGAAGTGATCGCGAACATCAAAGCCAAGATCGCCGAGATCACGCCGGGTTTGCCTGAGGGTGTGAGCATCAAGGCGGTGTACGACCGTTCCGATCTGATCCGGCGTGCCATCTCGACACTCAAGCACACGCTGCTGGAGGAAGGCGTGATTGTCGCGCTGGTGTGCATGATCTTTTTGATGCATGTGCGCAGCGCATTGGTCGCTATCGTGATGTTGCCCATCGGTGTGCTGATGGCCTTCATCGCCATGCGTGCACTCGGTCTGAATTCCAACATCATGAGTCTGGGCGGTATCGCCATCGCCATCGGTGCGATGGTGGATGCGGCTATCGTGATGATCGAGAATGCGCACAAGCATCTGGAGCGCATGAAAGAAGGCGAGTCGCGTTTCGATGCGATCTTGACCGCATGCAAGGAAGTCGGCCCTTCGCTGTTCTTCTCACTGCTGATCATCACGGTATCGTTCCTGCCGGTGTTCACGCTGGAGGCGCAGGAAGGCCGGCTATTTGCGCCGCTTGCCTACACCAAGACCTTTGCCATGGCAGGTGCCGCGCTGCTTTCAGTCACGCTGGTGCCGGTGCTGATGTTGCTGTTCATCCGTGGCAAGATCATGCCGGAAGCCAAGAATCCGCTGAACCGCTGGATGATCGCAGTCTATCGACCGCTGATCGCTGCCGTGTTGCGCCGCAAGAAAACTACAATTGCGGTCGCCACACTGGCATTGCTGTTGAGCACCTATCCAGCGATGAAGCTGGGCAGCGAGTTCATGCCCACGCTGAACGAGGGCACGCTGTTCTACATGCCCGCATCTCTGCCCGGTATGTCGGTGACCAAGGCGGCCGAGTTGTTGCAAACGCAGAACAAGATCATCAAAAGCTTCCCCGAAGTGGCGTCGGTATATGGCAAAGCGGGCAGGGCGCAGACCGCGACCGACCCAGCACCGCTCGAGATGTTCGAGACGGTGATCAACCTCAAGCCGCAGGAAGATTGGCGTTCCGGCATGGATACCGACAAATTGATTGCCGAAATGGACAAGGCTTTGCAGTTTCCCGGTGTGGCGAATTCGTGGACCATGCCGATCAAGGCGCGTATCGACATGCTTTCAACAGGCATCCGCACGCCCATCGGCATCAAGGTATTCGGCAAGAATCTGGACGAGATGGAGCGTCTTGCTAAACAGATCGAATCCGTGGTGAAGAAGATACCGGGCACCACCAGCGCCTTCGCCGAACGCATCACCGGTGGTTTCTATCTGAACATCGAGCCGGACAGGCTGGCGCTGGCACGTTACGGATTGACCATGGGCGAAGTGCAGGATGTGATCGCCACCGCACTGGGCGGAGAGAATGTCACCACCACGGTAGAAGGTCTGGAACGCTTCGGCGTGAACGTGCGCTATCCGCGAGCGCTGCGCAGCACACCGGAACAGATCGCCCGCGAGGTACTGGTGACGACACCCGATGGTGCGATGATCCCGCTCGGACAGATCGCCCGTATCAGCATCAGCAAAGGTGCACCTTCCATTCGCACAGAGAATGCGCTGCTCTCCGCTTATATCTACGTGGACATCCGTGACCGTGACATCGGCTCCTACGTGGCCGAGGCGCGCAAAGCCGTTAACGAGCAGGTGGTGTTTCCGCCGGGTTACTACGCGACCTGGAGCGGACAGTTCGAATATATGGAACGTGCCGCCGCGAAGATGAAGATCGTGATCCCCATCACCCTGCTGGTCATCTTCCTGTTGCTGTATCTCAACTTCCAGCGCGTCACCGAATCGCTGGTGGTGATGCTGTCCGTGCCGTTCGCGCTGGTCGGTGGCGTGTGGTTGCTGTGGATGCTTGATTACAACCTGAGCGTGGCGGTAGCCGTCGGTTTCATCGCACTGGCAGGTGTGGCGGCGGAAACCGGTGTGGTGATGCTGATCTATCTGGAACAGGCATGGCAGGAAGTCCAGGCACACTGCTCCAGAGAAAACCGAAAACCGGATGCAGCCGACCTGCATACCGCCATTATGGAAGGCGCAGTAGAACGTGTTCGTCCGAAGATGATGACTGTGGTAGCCATCATGGCGGGACTATTGCCTATCCTGTGGAGTAGCGGTACCGGATCCGAAGTGATGCGCCGCATCGCGGCACCCATGGTGGGCGGGATGGTCTCCTCGGCAGTGCTGACATTGCTGGTGATCCCTGTCATCTATGCTCTAATCAAACAACACTCTCTCGATTCTGCCTCCAAGGGGCGGCAGAATAGGCTGTTACACCAGCACCCTCATCAACCTTAAAATAAACACCATGAAAAACTTGGTTCTCAAAACAGGCGTTACGCTCGTGGTAACTCTCGGCCTAGCTCAGGCTATACCTCGTGGAACACGATATGTCATAGCATCAAATGGTGGTGATGAAGCCGTCAGCTCATGAAAAACACGAGTGCAGCGGCATCATCAGGAAGGTGAATAAGGAAAATCACATGCTGGAGGTCGCACATAAGCCGATACCGTCGCTGAAGTGGCCCGCGATGACCATGTATAGTTCAAGTTGGATGGCGCGCTCTCAAAGGGGATCAAGGTCGGCGATAGCGTGAGTTGCGAGTTGCAATTTCATGCGGGTCAATTTACCTGCCGGTGGAGGAATGGGCATGCACTATCGTCAAGTGAGTATCGTAGCTTTTTCGCCAGACGGCACCACAGCAGAAAGAGTGTTCAATAAGGGGCAGGCCTGGATTGATGAGCTTCCCTCGGTTTTTCGTCTTCCAAGAAGTGGCGTTCATGCTACCAGCTTTTCTTTCTGCTGAGCAATAAGCCAGTCTTCCAGAAACTTCATTGGTGACTTGTAGCCCAGTGTCGAGTGTTGCCGTTTCCGGTTG
>JBGSMU010000149.1:0-2082 GCA_041739955.1 Gallionella sp.
TGCGTCTGATGAACGGGAAATCGACCGGTATGGCCGACGAAATGGCCCTTGCCAGGGCCGTTTATGGTTATTTCGAATATCCAAAGCAAAATGTGTGGGTGTCGTTCTCATTTTCTGCTACTTATTCAGACCTTCCTTAACATCAACAATGTGCAGATTGAAGTTTTCCCTGCCAGCATCATTGCCAGCATGTTCAATTTTAACGAAAAGCCCCTGCTGGAATTCTCTTCCTCAGAAAAGGCGGATGTGGATATGAAACAGCTTTTCGGCTGATCTGCCGTTAAGAATTGGTGATGCTGGTCAAGCTGCGCCGCGAATATGCACAACTGGTCACATCGGGTGCCCAGTTGCTCTTATTGTTCATCGGCATCCAGCTTGACTCGGACAACGCTTGGATTGGTATTTTGTCTGCGATGGTTATCATCAGCTTCCTTGCCTGGCTTTCGGCGTTATACCGGCTCCGGATGATACGCGACACACCCACCTCGAAAATCGCATCCGCCGCTCAAGGCTATGTGGAACTCGTCGGGCGCGGCAGGATTTTCGGTGACAGCCCGCTGATCAGCAAACTGCGTGTCCTGCCTTGTTTATGGTATCGCTACAAAGTCGAAAAACGCACTTCCAAGGATAAATGGCAAACCCTGGAAAGCGGCGAGAGCGACGATTCATTCATCCTGCGCGACAGCAGTGGAGACTGTCTGGTTAATCCCGAACAGGCGGAGATCATCACCAAACATAAAGACCAGTGGACAGCTGGCGATTACCGCTATACGGAATGGAAGTTCATTCAAGAGGACAGCATTTATGTCATTGGTGAATTTCGCACCCGTAGCGTGAGTACTGAATACAATTCCCGCGCCGAACTCAATGCGCTACTGGCCGAATGGAAACGAGACTTGCCTTCTCTTCATGCTCGTTTTGACCTGGATAACAATGGGGAACTTGATATGAAGGAATGGATGCTGGCACGCTCTGCCGCCAAACGCGAAGTCAACCGGAAAAGGCTAGAGATACAGACCCAACCGGACATCCATATCATCGGCCAGCCGTACGATGGGAAATTATTCCTGATCAGTAACCTCACCCCTGACAAGCTATCTCGCAAATACATGTTCTGGACGTGGGCGCATCTGGGGATATTTTTTGGAGCGATTTCAGGTTTGGGCTGGTTGCTCCAGCAAACCCTGCATGCATAAAAAAGGCGGGGTTTCCACCCCGCCATTTTTGTTGCTACATATTAATCAGTCTTTTCTGCGCAATGACATCCGATCCATCAAACCGTCCTTCATAATGAACTGGTGTTTGATCGCTCCCAGCAAATGCACCACAACAATCACGATAAGTACCGTTACCAGCGTCTCATGCACTTGATGGGCAATCACACCATCGAATTTCTTGGGTAACAGGGCCGCATCGCCGGAAAGCAGTGCCTTGCCCACATCACTGGTGACGACCTGCATTATCCCGCTCAGAGGCAACAGCACCAACAAAGTGTAAAGCAAATGATGTATCCCTTTGGCCATCTTATCCATCGGCGTATTACCGATCGCAGGCGGAACCCCGTCGATCTTGCGGGCTATCAAACGTCCCAGCGTCAACACCAGTACCGAACCGCCAATCAGGGCATGTATGAAATAGTCCGTGATGGTTGCGACTTCATCATGACGTGCATCATGAACAGACTCGCCCAGATACCAGGCTGCGATCAACAATGCCAACGTCAGCCAATGAACGATCACCATGCGTTTACTATATTGCGTCATCCTAAATAACTCCCAGAATTGATGGCATAACAATTCAGGATATCAAACCACCCTGAACCGCAAAAACAAGGTGCGTAATTTAACAGAAACATGATTTGCTTGCGGCATTTTCTACCACTAATATTCTTAGTGAATATCAGGAAATTACTCAAGTATCTTTCCACCCGGGAACATCTGCACTGAGCTTCCCTCGGTTTTTCGTCTTCCAAGAAGTGGCGTTCATGCTACCAGCTTTTCTTTCTGCTGAGCAATAAGCCAGTCTTCCAGAAACTTCATTGGTGACTTGTAGCCCAGTGTCGAGTGTTGCCGTTTCCGGTTG
>JBGSMU010000152.1:0-16033 GCA_041739955.1 Gallionella sp.
GTATCAAGTTCGCTGCGCTCTTGCTCGGTAAGTGTTACCCGGTATCTCGGTGACATGGTGACCTCCTTTGATTAAGGGTTTCACCAGTATGCCACAGGGCTCTACGATGCGAAATAAATAATGTTACATGGCACTAGCATGTCATGTTGCCATGACAGCTACCGGAAAACAGACGTTCGTCAATAACCGCTATTGGCTGCGGTTTCAATCTGCCGCTGCTAGCCGTATCGTGTATTGCCCCGACTTTTCATCTCGCACTACCGTCAGCAACTTGTTTTTCTGCGCGTCCTCGACCAGCTCCTTGAAAGATCGATAGCCGTAATAGGATTCGGTGAACCCCGGTTTGCGGCGTTGCATCGTGGTCTTGACCATCGAGCCCCAGATCTTTTCGTCGGAACCGCGCTCGGCGATGAGTGCCTCGACTGTCTCAACGATGAAGTCTAGTGCTTCCTGACGCTTGTCGTCCTCGATCTTTGCTTCCTGGGTCTTGGGCTTTCCTGATGCGGGTTTTACCGGTACCTTTTTTGCAGCCTGTTTCTTTTTCGCTTCCTGTGCGCGCACCAGGTCGTCGTAAAAGATGAACTCGTCGCAGTTGGCGCTGAGCAGGTCGGAGGTCGAGTCTTTCACGCCGATACCGATGACGTATTTGTTGTTCTCGCGCAGCTTGGAGACCAGCGGTGAAAAGTCCGAGTCGCCGCTTATGATGACGAAGGCGTCGACATGTGCCTTGGTGTAGCACAGGTCGAGCGCATCGACCACCAGTCGGATGTCGGCCGAGTTCTTGCCGCTTTGCCTCACATGCGGGATCTCGATCAGCTCGAAAGAGGCTTCGTGCATGGGCGCTTTGAATTCCTTGTAGCGCTCCCAATCGCAATAGGCTTTCTTAACCACGATGCTGCCCTTGAGCAGCAGGCGTTCCAGCACTTTCTTGATGTCGAACTGCGCATACTTCGCGTCACGCACGCCCAGCGCGACGTTCTCGAAGTCGCAGAACAATGCCATGTTGGTGATCTCGGGTTGGCTGGCCATGCTTGTCTCCTGCTGTTAATTGTGGGGCAAGGTTACAGTACCTTGCCGGGATTCATCAGTGTTTTCGGATCGAACGTACGCTTGATACTGCGCATCAACTCAAGCTCCAGTTCGCTCTTGTAGTGCGTGATCTCCTCGCGCTTGAGTTGCCCCAGGCCATGCTCGGCACCGATGCTGCCATCCAGATCACTCACGACCTGATACACAATGCGGTTCACGTCCGGCTCATGCTGCTCGATGAATGTCTTGTTCTGCACGGCATCCGGTAGCGAGGCGTTGTAATGGATATTGCCGTCGCCCATGTGCCCGAAGGCAACGATGCGTATCATGGGGAAAGCGTGGCGCAAGGCGGCATCCGCCAGCCTGATGAATTCCGCTACGCGGCTGACCGGCACGGAGATGTCGTGCTTGATGCTGATGCCTTCCGCTTTTTGTGCCTCGCTGATGTTCTTGCGCAGCTTCCACCAGCGTTCGGCGTGTACTTTGTCGGCAGTGATTTCGAACTGGATGATGCCATTGCCGAAAGTCTGGAATGCGTTACGCAACAATGCTTCAAGCGGCTCCTCCAAAACGTCCGTCAACTGGATGATGACGATCCATTCATGCTGCACCAGTTTTTCGTGATGGGGTATCGAGCCATAGAAAGGCTCGCAAGTGTCGGGGATGTGCTTGAACACAAGATCCAGACAGGAACGCGACATGATCTCGAAGGCGCTGATCTTATCGCCGCATTTTGCGCGCAGATGCGACAAAAGCGCGACTGCTGCCGCCGGATCTCGCACCGCAACACATGCTGTCGCCTCGGATCTTGGTCTTGGCGCGAGTTTCAGTACTGCGGCAGTGACAATCCCCAACGTGCCCTCGGCACCAATGAAGAGTTGTTTCAGGTCATAGCCGGTGTTGTCCTTGCGCAGACTGCGCAGTCCGTCCCAGATACGCCCGTCGGGCAGCACCACTTCCAGCCCCAGCACCAGATTACGCGTGTTGCCGTAACGCAGGACATTGATGCCGCCCGCATTGGTGGATATATTCCCGCCGATCTCGCAATACTGCTGCGTGGCCGTCAGTCCCAACGGAAAGAAACGGTTGTTGCTCTCCGCCTCTGCGCGCACATCGGCCAGCGTGCAACCCGCCTCGACGGTCATGGTATAGTTGGTTGCATCCACGTCGCGGATGCGGTTCATGCGCGACAGGTTGATGACAACCTGCCTTGTTTTGCCTTGCAGCGGCACCGAGCCGCCGCACAGGCTGGTGTTGCCGCCCTGTGGCACGATGGCGATGTCATGGGCGATACAAAGACTGACGACTTCACCGACCTGCAGGGTAGTTGTCGGGAACACCACAGCCAGCGCAGTGCCTGTGTAACGTCCCCGCCAATCCGTGCAGTAAGGCGCGGCAGTCTCACCGGTCAGTACCGCATCGTCTTCCAGAATAGCATTCAGCGCCTTGAGGATTGCGGTTGCCATTGACGGCTCCGGTAATAATAACCGCGTTTAATCAGCGCTTTTTGGGCAAGAGAACTGATGACCACATCTGATATAGCGAGGAGAAAATCATGATCGTGGATGCCAAGCTATAACCAAAGCCGCCTATTATCACCAGCCATGCAAAACCCGGCTCCAGCTTGGTCAACCACCATGACAGGATGTCCAATATCAGAAAAGCGAACGGTGTACCAATCAAAATCGATTTGCTTACCGGGCCAAACCCTGTAGCAAACGTAAAAATCCAGCCGACGAAGAAAAAGATGAATGAGATACCGAACAGGTGAATATGGGAAACGCGTGTCAGGCTGGTGATGCTCACACCATGATCCATGCCGACCATTTGCATCATGACATCCTTCTCGGCAATGTTCGCCAGCCCGGGCATATTGGCGTGGCAACCCTCGCAATTATCCGTCACGATCGGCTTGATTTTCGTCTCCCACTCGCTTTCTGCCGCGCCTTCCCGCGCCCACTTGATCAACATCAAACGGTCTTCGGGTGAGGCATTTTCTTTCATCGAACCATTGAGTTTTGCCTCCAGCTTCGAGGAATTTCCACCATCGTGGTTGCCGTGATAGCTGTAGACGATATCGTCAATGGACAGCCCAACTTTGCCGTCCGCCATACCATGTGTCAACATGATCTGCGCACCCGCCATCAACAGCCCCAAACCTATGACTAGCAGATAACCCGTAAAAAGGGACTTCAGGGGCAATGACAAATCTGCCAGCGTTTTTTCACTTAATTCTTTCATGGTTCTCGTTCTCTCCAAAATTTGTGCATCCATTATACATCTCGCATCATCGCGTATTTGTGCCTTCTGTATGTCAAACCCGCCAGATACCTTTTGATCCTTCAATCAGCCACAATTACATCCTTCGCTAAAAATCCAGGGGATCGACGTCCAGCGAACAACGCAACTCCCGGGTGGCAAGCGTGTCCAGCACCGGTTGCCATGCCCGCAGGAATTGTTGCATGTCCTTGCGCGATACGCTCTGTATCAGCAACTGCGCCCGGATATGATTGGCGCGACGCGGCAACGCTGCCGGAACCACGCCGAGAACCTCCACATTATGCCCCAACCCGACTGCAGCTGAACGCGCCTGATTGAGATAGGTAAACACTCCGGTTTCGTTCTTGCCTTCTGCACGCAACATCACCTGAAACATGAAGGGCGGGAAACCCGCCATCTGCCGCTCCGCCAATTGAGATTCAGCGAACCCTTCAAAGTCATGTGACTGCAATGCAAGAAACAATGGATGATCGGGGAAAGCTGTCTGGATGATGACCTCGCCCGGTTTATCCGCACGCCCTGCACGCCCTGAAACCTGCACTAGCTGAGCAAACAATTTTTCCGGCGCCCGAAAGTCGCTGCTGTATAACGCGCTGTCCGGATTGAGCACACCGACCAGCGTCAGCGCCGGGAAATCGTGGCCCTTGGCCAGCATCTGCGTCCCTACCAATATATCGACTTCGTTGCCGTGTATCTGCTCGCGCATGGTCTGCCAGGCGCGCTTGTTGCGCGTGCTGTCGCGATCAACACGTAAGATACGCGCCTCTGGGAAACGCTCCTGTAGCACCGCCTCTATCCTTTGCGTACCGCTACCGACCGGATGCAGCTCGGCTGCCCCGCATTCCGGACAGGCCTGTGGCAAACGAATCTGGTAGCCGCAATGATGACAACGCAAACGCTTGTCATTGAGATGCAGAACCATCTTGCCGGCGCAATGTTTGCAGCCAGACAACCAACCGCATGTTGTGCACATCAGAACCGGCGCATAGCCCCGACGATTGATGAATAGCAGGCTTTGTTCCTTCCGGACGATACGTTGCTCAATTTCACGCAGCAGGTTTTCGCTGACACCGTGGTGCATCACTGTTTGATTGATATTGACGCATCGCACTTTGGGTAGCACCGCATCGGCCTGCGCTCGCCCGGTCAGGCGCAGCATCTTGTATCGTCCGCTCTGCGCGTTGTGATAACTTTCCAGCGACGGGGTCGCGGACCCCAGCACGATAGGCACACCGCGCTGGTTGGCACGGAAGATCGCAACATCACGCGCCGAATATCGTAATCCATCCTGCTGCTTGAATGATGCGTCGTGTTCCTCGTCCACTATAATCAATGCAAGCGCGGGCAATTCTGCAAATACCGCCAGCCTTGTGCCAAGCACGATCTGGGCCGCGCCCGTTTGAGCCTGTTGCCAATTATGCATACGCTCACCCTCACCCAGACCGCTATGCAGGCTTGCCAATACAGTGTCGGGGAAACGGCTCAGGAAGTATTGCTCCAGTTGCGGCGTGAGATTTATCTCCGGCACCAGCAGCAACACCTGCCCCCCGCGCCGCAGCACTTCATGCATCAGGTGGACATAGACTTCCGTTTTGCCGCTGCCGGTAATACCGTGCAACAGGAAACAGGCATAACCGTCAGTCGCGGTGACTGCGTTCATCGCCTGTTGCTGCTCCTCAGTCAGCGTATGCGCGGCGATCAATTCATGTTTGCCCGCAATATGGAGTTCTTCATATTGTTCAACATGTCCCGCCTCTATCAACGCTTTGAGTTGCGCGCCCGCTACAGGTGAAAGGCTCTTCAATTGTGCAAAGCTGCACGCGCCTTCAGACAATCTCATGAGGATCCTCCGCTGAACGATCTTGCGCTTGGGTATGGACTCAATACTCAATGACGCCCCGGTTGATGTCAGGCGGTAACTGAACACCTGCTTGCGTTTCACCGGTTGACCGGAACGCAAGCAGGTCGGCAAAGCTGACAAAACGGTCTGCCCGATCGGGTAACGGTAGTAATCACTGCAAAAACGCAGCAAGTCGATCAATTCTGAGGAGAGTGGTGCGCTGTCCAACGGGATATTTGTCACAGATTTGATGCGTTCAGGCGACATTTCGGAAACTTTTACACACTCCATCACCACGCCAACCATTTGCCTTTTGCCAAACGGAACAACCACGCGTTGGCCCAAATCAACCGATACGTCTTCTCCCACCGAGTAGTCAAACAGGGCGGGCAGTGGAATATCAAGCGCGACACGAACGATAGGCATAGGCTGTGATTGTCGCAGAAATGCAAAAGCCGCAGGGAGTACCTGCGGCTTTATTGCATATGTTACAAAGCTTCTAGTGGTACTTGCGGCTCAGTTCATGCACCGCGTTAACCAAGGCTGCAGCATGATCCGGGTTTGTATGCTGAGAAATACCGTGGCCCAGATTGAACACGTGGCCGCTACCGAAACCATAGCTGCTGAGAACTTTTTCGACTTCGGCGTGTATCGCCTCGGGGGATGCAAACAGCACCAACGGGTCGATATTACCCTGCAGGGCGACTTTATTGCCGACCTTCTGGCGCGCGATGCCGATGTCCATGGTCCAATCCAGTCCCACCGCATCACAACCGATATTGGCGATGCTCTCTATCCACAATCCGCCGCCCTTGGTAAATACGATGTTAGGGATCTTTACGCCGTCTTTTTCCTTGATCAGGCCGTCCACGATACGCTGCATATAGGGCAGTGAAAATTCGTGATAAGCGGAATGTGACAAAGCTCCACCCCATGAATCAAAGATCATTACCGCTTGAGCGCCGGCCTCGATTTGCGCATTGAGGTATTGGGTGACAGTGTCGGCGGTCTTGCTCAATATCTGGTGCATCAACTTGGGCTCTGCGTATGCCATGGTCTTGACTTTGGCGAAATCGTCGCTGCTGCCGCCTTCCACCATGTAACAGGCCAGAGTCCATGGACTACCGGAAAACCCGATCAAAGGCACGCGGCCATCCAGCGCTTTGCGGATTTGCGATACCGCATCGGTGACGTATTTCAGGTCGGTAGCAATGTCAGGCACATGCAGCTTTTTAACATCCGCTTCGCTACGCACGGTACGTTCAAACTTGGGGCCTTCACCCTCGGAGAAATACAAACCCAAGCCCATCGCATCAGGCACGGTCAGGATGTCGGAAAACAGGATCGCGGCGTCCAGCGGAAAACGATCCAGCGGCTGCAGGGTCACTTCGGTAGCGTAGTCCGGATTTTTGCACAGACCCAGAAAACTTCCGGCCTGCTTGCGAGTGGCACGATATTCCGGCAGATAACGGCCAGCCTGGCGCATCATCCACAATGGGGTGTATTCGGTTGGTTGACGCAGCAGGGCGCGCAGGAAGGTATCGTTTTTCAGCTTGAAGTTCATTGTAAATTCCCTGTTAGATTATCGAGGTAATACTGTAGATCCCATTAAAAATTCGTCCACGGCACGGGCACATTGACGGCCTTCGCGTATCGCCCATACCACCAGCGATTGTCCGCGACGCATATCGCCCGCGGTAAATACTTTTTCCTTGCTGGTTCGGTAGCAGCCTTCGCCTTCGGTGTCGGCCTTGATGTTTCCGCGTGCATCCTTCTCCACACCGAACGCATCCAGCACCTGTTGCAACGGGTTGGTAAAACCCATCGCCAGAAAAACCAGATCCGCCTTCAACTCGAATTCGCTCCCGGCAATCTCGCTGAGCTTGCCATCCTTCCATTCGACACGCACCGCCTTGATAGACTTGAGTATGCCGTTCTCGCCTACAAACTCCTTGCTGGCGATGGCCCAGTCGCGATCACAACCTTCGTCGTGAGAGCTCGATGTGCGCAGCTTGAGAGGCCAGTTAGGCCACACCAGCGACTTGTTTTCCTTTTCAGGAGGGCGCGGCATCACTTCGATCTGGGTGACCGAGGCTGCACCGTGACGGTTGGAGGTTCCGACGCAATCGGAACCGGTATCGCCACCGCCGATCACCAACACATGCTTGCCTTTTGCGTTGATCGGATTCTTGCCGTCTCCCGCGTTTTCCTTGTTTTGTGGTATCAGGAATTCCAGCGCGAAATGTACACCTTTCAGATCGCGCCCCAGTATCGGCAGATCGCGCGGCTGCTCGGAACCGCCGGACAGGATCACCGCATCAAATTTCTTTTTCAGTTCATCCGGAGAGACAGTCTTCTTGGCATCATTCGCAACACCCTTACCCGGTGCGTCTTTACCGATAAATGTGCCGGTCTGGAATTTGACCCCTTCAGCTTCGAGTTGCGCCATGCGCCAGTCAATCAGCCGCTTGTCGAGTTTGAAATCGGGGATTCCGTAGCGCATCAGGCCGCCAACGCGGCTGTTCTTCTCGAACACGGTCACCGCATGTCCGGCACGCGCCAATTGTTGCGCAGCAGCAAGACCCGCGGGGCCTGATCCGACGACAGCCACTTTTTTGCCGGTCTTCTTTGCCGCCGGTTGTGGAACGACCCATCCGTTTTCGCCGCCCTTGTCGATGATGTAGTGCTCAATTGACTTGATTCCCACCGCATCATTGTTGATGTTCAGCGTACATGCTGCTTCACAGGGCGCAGGGCAGATACGTCCCGTGACTTCGGGAAAGTTGTTGGTGGAATGCAGCACGTCCAGCGCCTGCTTCCATTCGCCGCGATACACCAGATCGTTCCAGTCGGGGATGATGTTATTCACCGGGCAGCCGCTGGTGCAGAACGGGATACCGCAATCCATGCAGCGCGCACCTTGCATCCTTGAATTCTCATCACTCAGATGAAGCACGAACTCCCTGTAGTTCTTACGCCTGTCTTGTACCGGCAGGCTCGCTTCGCTCAGGCGTTCAAACTCCATGAATCCGGTTGGCTTGCCCATTATGCGGCCTCCTTTTGTTTACCCTGGCCTGACTTGGCTTGCTGCGCGGCAATCTCCTGCAAGGCGCGACGATATTCGGTCGGCATCACTTTGATGAATTTGGGCAGGTATCTACCCCAATCTTCCAGTATCTCTTTGGCACGCGGACTTCCGGTATACAGCAGATGCTTTTCGATCTGTTCACGCATCGCATATTCGTCCGCTTTGTCGAGATGGTTGAAATGAACGCGTCCATGCGATTCGACTTCGCCCGTCTCGCTGGCATCCACTTCGGATGGGACCGGTTCCAGGGCAACCATGGACAGGTTGCAGCGTTTCTCGAAGGAACCGTCCTCGTCCAATACATAAGCCACACCGCCTGACATACCTGCAGCGAAATTGCGGCCTGTCTGTCCGAGCACGATAACCATGCCGCCTGTCATGTATTCGCAACCATGGTCACCGAGTCCTTCGACTACCGCAATCGCACCGGAGTTGCGCACTGCAAATCGCTCGCCGGCCACGCCGCTGAAATAGCATTCACCCGAAGTCGCTCCGTACAATACGGTATTGCCGACAATGATATTCTCGTGAGAGACCAGTTTGGCTTCCGCAGGTGGCATGATCGCAATTCGGCCACCACACAGACCTTTGCCGACGTAGTCGTTACCCTCGCCATGCAATTCAAACGAGATACCTGATGACAGGAAAGCACCAAAACTCTGTCCTGCTGTCCCGGTGAGATTCACCCGTATGGTGTCGGCCGGCAATCCTGCCTGACCATAACGCTTGGCCACTTCGTGTGACAGCATTGTGCCAGCCGTGCGGTTGACATTGCTGATTCCTGTATTGATGACCACCGGTTGCTTGTTGTCGAGCGCTTGCTTCGATTGGGCGATCAGTTTGTTATCGAGTGCTTTTTCAAGCTCGTGATCCTGTTCCTCGGCATGGCGGCGAGCCACGCTTGCGGGTACCGCCGGCTGATGGAACACCTTGGAGAAATCCAGTCCCTGCGATTTCCAGTGTGCGATGCCCTGTTTGACGTCAAGCAGATCGCTACGTCCGATCAGGTCGTCAAATTTGCGGATACCCATCTGCGCCATATATTCACGCACTTCTTCGGCAACAAAGAAGAAGAAGTTAACCACGTGCTCGGGCTGACCGGTAAATTTCTTGCGCAGGACCGGATCCTGTGTCGCAACACCGACCGGGCATGTGTTCAAGTGACATTTACGCATCATGATGCAGCCTTCCACCACCAGCGGAGCTGTGGCAAATCCGAATTCGTCCGCACCCAGCAAAGCGCCTATCACCACATCACGTCCAGTCTTGATCTGGCCGTCCACTTGCAATCCTATCCGTCCGCGTAACTGATTTAGCACAAGAGTCTGTTGCGCCTCGGCCAAGCCCAATTCCCACGGCGTACCCGCATGTTTGATCGATGAGACCGGCGAAGCCCCGGTACCGCCATCAAATCCGGAGATCACAATATGATCGGCCTTGGCCTTGGATACACCGGCGGCAACTGTGCCGACACCCACTTCGGAGACCAGCTTTACAGAGATCGAAGCGCCCGGATTTGCGTTCTTCAGGTCATGGATCAACTGGGCCAGGTCTTCGATCGAATAAATGTCATGGTGTGGCGGTGGCGAGATCAATCCGACACCCGGAACCGAGAAGCGCAGCTTGGCGATATATTCGGAAACCTTGTGTCCCGGCAACTGGCCACCCTCACCCGGCTTGGCGCCCTGCGCCATCTTGATCTGGATCTGATCGGCACTGGCAAGATACTCTGCGGTCACGCCAAAACGACCGGAGGCAACCTGCTTGATTTTTGATCGCAGCGAATCGCCCGCTTTCATCTCCCTGTCACTTTCGATGCGGCTCTTGCCGATAATATCGGAAAGCATTTCGCCTCCCTTCAGCGACTTGAAACGTGCCGCGTCTTCACCGCCCTCACCGGTGTTCGACTTCCCGCCGATACGGTTCATCGCGATCGCCAGCGTGGTATGTGCTTCGGTCGAGATGGAGCCCAGCGACATCGCGCCGGTAGCGAAACGTTTGACGATCTCTTTGGCCGGTTCGACCTGGTCCAGTGAGACCGGTTTGCCTGCAGGCTTGATATCGAACAGTCCGCGCAAGGTTTTAAGCTTGGTGCTCTGCTCGTTGATCAGCTTTGCATATTCCTTGAATGTGGCCGCATTGTTGGTACGTGTGGCATGCTGAAGCTTGGCGATGGATTCCGGCGTCCACATATGTTCTTCGCCGCGCACCCGGTAGGCATATTCGCCGCCGGCATCGAGCGCATTGGCCAATACCGGATCGTTTCCGAAGGCACTGCAATGGGTACGCACTGCTTCTTCAGCGACTTCTTTCAGGCCGATACCTTCGATCTGGGTCGCCGTGCCGGTGAAATACTTGGCGACAAACTCCGCGTTCAGACCGATGGCCTCGAATATCTGTGCCCCGCAATAAGACTGGTAGGTCGAGATGCCCATTTTGGACATCACCTTGTTCAGCCCTTTGTTGATCGCCTTGATGAAGCGTTTTTTTGCTTCCTTTACGTCGATGCTCGCGGGCAAATTCATTGCCGCGATGGTCTCGTAGACCAGCCACGGGCATACCGCCTCGGCGCCATAGCCCGCCAGCAAAGCGAAGTGGTGTACTTCACGCGCAGAGCCGGTATCCACCACCAGACCAGTGCTGGTACGCAGTCCGGCACGCACCAGGTGGTGGTGCACCGCAGCGGTCGCCAACAACGCTGGAATCGCCACTTTGGTGGAGGACATCGCACGATCCGACAGGATCAATACGTTATAGCCATCCGAAACAGCCTTGACGGCAGCGGCACACAACGCTTTGATCGCTGCTTCGCTTCCGGCCGCACCCTGCTTTGCCGGATAAGTAATATCGAGAACCAGCGATTTGTATTTGTTCTTTGTCAGTTTTCCGATATCCAGCAACTTGGCAATATCTTCATTGGAAAGTACAGGCTGGTGCACTTCCAAACGCAATGGCGGATCGGTTTCCTCGATACCGAGCAGGTTGGGCTTGGGACCGATGAACGAGGTCAGCGACATAACTATCTCTTCGCGGATCGGATCAATAGGCGGATTGGTCACCTGCGCGAACAATTGCTGGAAGTAATCGTAAAAGGAGCGGTTCCTGTTCGAAAGTACCGGAAGTGCGGCATCCACACCCATTGAGCCGGTCGGCTCCTCGCCCGCGTTGACCATCGGCGCCAGAATAAACTTAAGGTCTTCCTGTGAGTAGCCGAACGCCTGCTGTGTATCCAGTAATGAGGCGTTCAGTTTGGTCGTACTTTTGACAGCGGCAAGATCGCCAAGGAAATAGCGAGACTTGTCTACCCACTTGCGATATGGCTTGGCCGTGGAAAGCTGCTTTTTCAGCTCCACGTCGTCAATGATACGCCCGGCTTCCATGTCAATCAGGAACATCTTGCCCGGCTGCAGGCGCCATTTTTTGACGATTTTGTGCTGGGGAATATCCAGCACACCCATTTCCGATGCCATCAGCACCAGATCATCGTCGGTGATCAGGTAGCGAGCCGGACGCAGACCATTTCGATCCAGCGTCGCGCCTATCATACGACCATCGGTGAAAGCCACGGCGGCTGGACCGTCCCACGGCTCCATCAAAGCGGCATGATATTCATAGAAAGCGCGGCGCTCTTCGTCCATCAGCGGATTGCCCGCCCATGCCTCGGGAATCAATAACATCATCGCGTGCGGCAATGAATAGCCGCCCGCCACCAGCAGCTCCAGCGCATTGTCGAAGCAAGCCGAGTCGGATTGGTCTTCGGCAATCAGCGGCCACAGCTTTTCCAGATCTTCGCCAAGCAGTTTGGACGACATCGCCGCATGACGGGCTGTCATCCAGTTGACGTTGCCCTGAACAGTATTGATCTCTCCGTTGTGAGCGATCATGCGGAAAGGATGTGCAAGATCCCATGTCGGGAATGTGTTGGTGGAAAAACGCTGGTGCACCAGCGCCAGTGCGCTGACTACCCGCGGGTCTTGCAAATCGATGTAATAGGTTCCAACCTGGTTGGCCAATAACATACCCTTGTATACGATAGTCCGGCATGACAACGAGGAGCAATAAAAACCCCTGCCTTGCCCTTTGGGCAACTTGGCTATCGCATGCTCGGCAGTTTTGCGGATAACATACAGCTTGCGCTCGAACGCATCGCTATCAACACAACTCTTGCCGCGCCCGATCAAGACCTGGCGAATGACAGGCTCTACCTTCTTTACGCTTTCGCCTAGGCCGGAGTTGTCGACAGGGACATCGCGCCAGCCCAGCAACGTCTGCTTTTCAGCGGCAACTTTTTGCTCGATGATTTTTTCGCACGCAGCGCGCGCTTTAGCATCACGCGGCAAAAACAACATGCCCGCGCCATAACTCCCCGCTTCAGGCAATTTCATGCCTTGCGCGGCACATTGCGCACGCAGGAACGCATCAGGAATTTGCAGCAGGATACCGGCACCATCACCGGCCAGCGGATCGGCACCTACCGCGCCGCGATGCGTCAGATTCTCGAGTATCTGCAGACCCTGGCGCACCATGTCGTGACTTTGCTTGCCTTTGATATGCGCCACAAAGCCCACACCACAAGCATCGCGCTCCTGGCGCGGGTCATACAACCCCTGTTGCATCGGTAAAGAACTATTACTCACGGCGTTCCTCGGTCAAATCAATATTCAATAAAGCTGAAAAAATGGCGACTCATGTCGCCACGTCATATACAAAAGCGAAAGGGCGGGAATCTTACCTTGTCTCAGGCCTGCGGGCAACCACGACCAACCTTGGTATTTGGAACTCTATATCTGCTCAATAGCTCTATCCAAGTACACCAGTTAACACTTACACCAACTCCTCAACCGAAAATATTCGACGGTGCTCCCGTATTGCATAGCGATCCGTCATGCCGGCTATATAGTCCGACACTGCCCGCGCCCTGTCTTGTTCAGCTGCTTGATGGAATTGTGGTGGCAATAAATGACTATCCCCCATGAAAGCACCAAACAAGTCTGAAATGATGCGTTGCGCTTTTGCACTCATGCGCAGCACCCGGTAATGCCGGTAAAGATGCGTGCGTAAAAATCTTTTCAATACACGCTGCTGTTCATTGACTTCCTGACTGTAGGCAATCATTGCCGGAGCCGCCCGAACATCTTCCAGCGTAACCAGCTGTTGCGTTTCGATATTATGCTCTGATTGCCGAATCAGATCGGTTACCAGCGTATTGATCATGCGCCGCACCGTTTCATGCACCACTCGCCTTTCGGAGAGGTCGGGATACATCACTCTTACCTCGTTCAAATGCGCCGCAACCAGCGGAACCGTTTCAAATTGTTCCAATGTAATCAAACCGGAACGCAGGCCGTCGTCCACATCGTGATTGTTATAGGCAATCTCGTCGGCAAGATTGGCGATTTGCGCTTCAAGTGAAGGTCGGCGATTATTGAGAAAACGTAGCCCCAATTCTCCCAGTTCAGCTGCTTTTTCCGACGAGCAATGTTTAAGTATTCCTTCGCGCGTCTCGAAGCACAAATTCAAACCGTCAAATTCGGCATATCGCTCCTCCAGCACATCGACTACTCTCAACGATTGCAGATTGTGCTCAAAACCTCCGTAGCCCTTCATGCAAGCATTCAATGCTTCCTGCCCAGCATGTCCAAAAGGTGTGTGTCCAAGGTCATGCGCCAACGATATTGCCTCGGCCAGATCCTCATTTAATTGGAGTCTTCGGGCTATTGAACGGGCGATCTGGGCGACTTCAATACTATGGGTAAGACGTGTACGGAACAAATCTCCCTCATGATTTACAAAAACTTGTGTTTTGTACTCTAGACGCCGGAATGCCCCAGAATGAATAATACGATCGCGGTCACGCTGAAACTCGCTACGCCCATTCGGCGTGTCTTCTACCACATTCCTGCCTTTGGAATTATGGTCACAGACTGCATATGGAATCATCTCAGCCATGTACACAAGCCTCAAGTGTCTGGTGCAAAAGAGCTACAGGCGCATCGCCATACAGCACTGCACGCCCGACTTGCTTTAACAATACAAACCTTATCTTCCCACCCTCGACCTTTTTATCGAGTCCCATCATTTCCAGATATTTTTCTGCGCCCAGATCGGGGGCAACTACCGGCAATCTCGCTCTTACAAATAACTCACGGATACGCGCCACATCTTGCACGTCGATCCAACCCAAACGATGCGACAGATCAGCTGCCATGATGGTTCCCGCAGCTACGCCCTCACCATGTAACCAGTTTCCGTACCCCATGCCTGATTCTATGGCATGACCGAAGGTATGACCCAAATTCAACAGGGCGCGCTCACCGCCTTCACGTTCATCGGCGGCCACCACCTCGGCCTTGTTCTGACAACTTCGCTCTATCGCATACTGGAGCGATTCCATGTCCCGCGCCAGGAGTTTTTCGATGTTCACCTCAAGCCATTCGAGGAATGGAAGATCACGAATAAGGCCATACTTGATTACTTCGGCAATACCCGCAGAAAGCTCATTGTCCGGCAAGGTGTTGAGAGTATCGGTATCAGCCAGAACCAGTCTCGGCTGGTAGAAGGCGCCTATCATATTCTTGCCGAGAGGATGATTGATACCGGTCTTTCCACCCACCGATGAATCCACTTGGGCAAGCAACGTGGTCGGTATCTGAATGAAAGGCACACCGCGCAAATAGGTTGCTGCAGCATAACCCGTCATATCGCCGATGACTCCACCGCCCAATGCAATCAGTGGAGTACTTCGTTCACATCGGTTCTTAAGCAGGGCATCATATATAGCGTTTAGGTTGTCATGATTTTTGTATTTCTCGCCATCGGGAAGTATGACATTGACGCTACTGATGCCAATTTTCAGCAAAGTCTGTTGCAACTTTCCAAGATATAACGGGGCTACGGTTGTATTTGTAACTACCATGGCCCGCTTGCGAGGAAAATAATCCATCATCAACTCTGCTTGGTCATGCAGCGCGTTCCCTATATGTATAGGGTAGCTACGCTCACCCAATCCTACTGTAAGTGTTTGCATATGTTATTGCCCCTGAGTTTCCCCTCGACTCTTTTTATATTTTTCTATCTCGTCTAAAAGCTGTAGCAGGAGTGAGTTCGCACTCTGCTTACCGCTTTGAATAACTATATCAGCGACTTGTCGGTATAGGGGATCGCGCTGTTGAAGCAATTCCCTTAGTTTGTCATGCGGATTACCGGTCTGAAGTAGCGGTCGATTTTTGTCGTGTCGCGTACGCAGCCATAAGTCATGTACAGACGCCTTCAGGTAAATGACTATACCGTTTGCCCCCAACAACTCACGATTCAATTCTGTCAGCACTACCCCTCCACCGGTAGCCAGCACGATATTTCCCTCTTCGCACAGCTCACTAATAATAGCGCTTTCTCGGTGCCGAAACCCTTGTTCTCCCTCAACATCAAAGATGTGTGGAATTGTGACGCCTGTTCGTTTGACTATCTCTTCATCACTGTCTATAAAAATCTTGTCCAAATGCCTCGAGAGGGTTCTTCCTATAGTGGTTTTCCCAGAGCCCATCATACCCACCAGTATCAGATTCCCGGACTTCATCTTGCGATTGTTATCACCGCAACTGAAATCCTTACCGTCTCTTTTACTTGTATTTTGCATAATAGGCATTGTAAACGATACTGAGCTTCCCTCGGTTTTTCGTCTTCCAAGAAGTGGCGTTCATGCTACCAGCTTTTCTTTCTGCTGAGCAATAAGCCAGTCTTCCAGAAACTTCATTGGTGACTTGTAGCCCAGTGTCGAGTGTTGCCGTTTCCGGTTG
>JBGSMU010000153.1:0-17599 GCA_041739955.1 Gallionella sp.
CAACCGGAAACGGCAACACTCGACACTGGGCTACAAGTCACCAATGAAGTTTCTGGAAGACTGGCTTATTGCTCAGCAGAAAGAAAAGCTGGTAGCATGAACGCCACTTCTTGGAAGACGAAAAACCGAGGGAAGCTCAGATGCATGTCAATTCATGCAACAAGTATAACGCTGTCAGCAGACCGGATGTCCTGCTAAAATGCACAACTTTTAATGCATCCCCGAACCTAAATTCATGCAACCTATTTCCAAAGCTATGACCCCAGAAGAACGCCGCGCCGGTATTGGCCTAGCCAGTATCTACGGGCTACGTATGCTGGGCCTTTTCATTATCCTGCCGGTTTTCGCACTGTACGCGGAGCATCTTCCCGGTGGTGAAAGCCATTTGCTGATGGGTATCGCACTCGGGGCTTATGGTCTGACGCAGGCTATTTTGCAGATTCCTGCGGGCTGGATGTCCGACCGCTACGGGCGCAAGCCGGTAATCTATGCAAGCCTGATCCTGTTTGCGCTGGGCAGCTTCATTGCAGCATTTGCCGATAATATCTATCTGGTTATTCTCGGGCGTGTGGTGCAGGGAGCTGGTGCGCTGAACGCGGCTGTGATGGCATTGACAGCAGATTTGACCCGTGAGGAACACCGTACCAAGGCGATGGCGATGATCGGTATCACGATAGGCATCACGTTTTCGATTTCGATGGTGTTATCGCCTTTACTGAATAGTGTGATTGGCGTCCCCGGTATTTTTGCCTTGACCGGTGTGCTGGCGTTGCTGGCCATGGGTGTGGTTAAGTTCGTGATCCCCGACCCGGCAATCACGCGGTTCCACAGCGACACCGAAGCTAGCGGGAAGCACTTTTCAGAAGTGTTGCGCAATAAGGAATTGCTGCGGCTGGATTTTGGCATCTTTTCGCTCCACGCGATCCTGATGTCGGTATTCATGCAGGTTCCATTCGTGCTGGAGCGCAACGGTCTGGCGCTGGCGCAGCATTGGTATATATACCTGCCGGTGATGCTGATCGCCTTCTTCCTGATGGTGCCGCCTATCATCATCGCCGAGAAAAAGGCCAAGATGAAACAGATTTTCATGTTATCAGTTGGGCTGGCAATGGGTGGTCAGGTGCTGCTGATGTTTGCGCAGAACAGTTTGTGGGGTGTGGCATTTGCCTTGCTGGTGTTCTTTACCGCGTTCAACGTGCTGGAGGCGACCTTGCCTTCCATGATCAGCAAGATCGCACCGCTTGCCGCCAAGGGTACGGCGATGGGCGTGTATAGCAGCGTACAGTTCCTGGGCGCATTCTGTGGAGCGGCAGTGGGTGGCGCGCTGATGCAATATGTTGGCGGAGACTCCGTATTTATTTTTGCTATTGTGTTGCTGATGCTATGGTTGATCGTGGCTTCCGGGATGACGCCGCCGGCTGCGGTTAGCACCAAGATGTATCATCTGGATGAATTGACCTCAGCTCAAGGTGTATTATTGCAGAAGCAACTGGCGCAGTTGCAGGGCGTGCGTGAAGTGATGGTAGTTGCCGCCGAGAACATCGCCTGCCTCAAGGTGGATATGAAAGGTTTTGATAAAGACGCAGTTGAACAACTCGTGACGAAAGGAGCATGAAATGTCGGTGAATAAAGTTATCCTGATAGGCCGTCTTGGCAAAGACCCGGAAACCCGCTATATGACCAGCGGCGAAGCTGTAACCAACGCAACGCTGGCCACCTCTGAGAACTGGAAGGACAAGAGCGGCGAGAAGCAGGAAAAAACCGAATGGCATAATCTGGTGTTCTATCGTCGCCTTGCCGAGATTGCCGGCGAATACCTGAAGAAAGGTTCTCAGATCTATGTCGAGGGCAAACTGCAAACCCGCAAGTGGCAAACCAAGGAAGGGCAGGATCGTTATACCACCGAGATCGTGGTCAACGAAATGACCATGCTAGGCGGCAAGTCAACCGGGGGAAGTTTCGAGGTGGTTGAGAACAGGCCAGCTTCTGCGGCACCCGCCAAGGCAGCTCCTGTAGCATCGAAAAGCGGTTTCGATAATTTCGACGACGATATTCCATTCTAGCGGGTACCAGTTGTAATAATGTAAACAAACCCAGATATGTTCCTTAACTATCTGGGTTTTTTATTGGTTCGCAATTGAGGAGTCGAAAAAGCTTACACGATTACGACCGCCATCTTTTGCCTGGTACATTGCCATATCCGCCCACTTTAGGATGTCACCCTGGCCGGTGTCGTGGTTGGTGAACAACACTACACCTATGCTCGCTGAGCAATGATGCCGAACCGTTGTCTTTGTCCCGTCGTTTTTATGATAAGTCAGCGAATAAGGCTCGGATAGACTGAGACGTATCTTCTCTGCAACGATAGCGGCTTGTGAGGCTGATGTGGCTTTATCCACGTCCAGATCGTTGATCATCACGACGAATTCGTCCCCCCCGAAACGCGCGACAGTATCCACTTCGCGCACACAATTGGTGATGCGGCGCGCTACCTCGACTAGCAGCAGATCTCCTACCGTATGGCCGTGGGTGTCGTTGAGCGGCTTGAAATTATCCAGATCAAGAAACATCAGTGCACCGTAGCGATGACGGCGTTTGCTGAGGGCAAGCGCCTGACTGAGCCGATCGTCCAGCATGCGGCGATTCGGCAATTGGGTCAGCGCGTCATAAAAGGCCATGTTATGGATCCGCTCCCTGGCGCGATGCTCGGTGGTAACATCCTCGCAGGTCCAGACCGAGCCGCGCGACAAGTCAGCCGAAAGGGCGCTTCCGCTCAGGCGAGCCCAGAAACGGGTGCCGTCCTTGCGCTGCATTTCCATGATCCTTTGATAGGATTCGCCGCGCAACATGATGGGTCGCGATTCTGACACGACGGAATGATAAGAAGTTTCGTCCGGATACAGACAACGAGTTGTTTTACCTAGCAGTTCACCGCGTTCATATCCGAAGATTTCATCGAACTTTCGGTTGTTTTTGATGATGGCGTTGTTATTGATATACACAATGCTGACTTTGGAGGAGTCGAAGATGGCTGCCAGTTCCTCGCTGGATTTATGCGCTTCTTCCTCGGCCTGTTTACGCTTGGTAATGTCCGTACCTAAACCGATCAGCAACGGCTTGCCATCGCGAACTATGCGCTTGCCGGTGAAATGGTATGGCGTTTTTGTTCCGTCTTTTGAGACTAGCACTGCTTCTACGGCAGTATCTCCCGTTTCAAACACCTTGCGGATATTGCTGTCGATCAGGTTTCTGTCAGTCCCCTCAAAAAAATCCAGTGCATGGCTTTGTGCGATCTCATCTGCGGAACATTGCAGTACATTTTCAAGATGGTCGTTCCAGGAAAGGAAATTTCCAGATGTATCGAGCATGTAGTAAATGCCAGGCAGGGAATTGAGCAGCTCTTTGCTGAAATTGCCTTCCATTTCCTTGACTGATGTGATGTCAGTACGGATAGAGATGTATTTAAGAGGCAAGCCATGGTCATCCATGACCGGAGAAATGCTGGCTTCTACCCAGTAGTGGCTCCCGTTCTTTCGGCGATTACATATTTCCCCATGCCAGGACTTTCCGGAAAGTAAGGTTTCCCACATTCTTCCGTAAAATTTTGCATCATGTATACCGGACTTGAGTATTTGATGCGACTTGCCTATTACCTCTTCGCGGGTATATCCGCTGATCTGGCAAAATCTGTCGTTGCACTCTGTGATCATGCCTGAAGCGTCAGTCACACTGACGATGGCATGCTCATTCAGCAATTTCAAATAAGCGTTATTGTCGATGGTCGTATTCATAGCTTTTTCCGGATAGTTGGGAGAAAGATAAGCAATTGCCGTACCAATCATTGCTTAAAAAATTAGTGCACTGATTATAAAAGTAAATATTAATTAATCGTTTGCTGGAGCTAATGTGTTTGAAATGACCTGTCGAGATGTCGACGTTTGTTTGACGTCAGTCAGTCAACATCAAGGTGTCGGGCGGAAATGTGGGATTGCCAGCCAGCATCCGGTTTGTCTGGTTCTAATCCAGAGACTGTTACACAGCCTTCATATCAGGTAAAACGTAGGGAGGTGGATGGATAGTTGGCATGGGGTTGAAGTCAAGGCTCAAGTAGTAAGGGTGGTGCATTGAATAGCTTTTACTTGTTTGTCTTCGGCATGCCTTGTTCAGTCCGGGGGGGATGCCTTGCCGAGTTTGTATGCCTGAATAAGCGTGTTTTTTAGGGATGGGTGTTGATTGAGATCGGTGATCCCCATTTCTTGGGTGGCAATAGGCTGTAGCAGTACGGGGATGCGCAGTTCATGCCAAGAGGACTCAAGTTCAGCAAAGTTCAACTTTCCGTCGACCATAAAGATTTCCGCAATACCTTGCGCATTTATAAACTCGATATCAGCCACTTCCATCACCTCGTAAAGATAGGAATAGGTGTCGATTCCATGTTCCTTGGCGAGAAGCAAATATAAGGAAGGCAGGGAATCGTATCTTGCCAGCAGTTGATCCAGATCGACGGTGGAGGTCAAAGCGTGTGTCTCTCCCTTGAAGGAGAATTCGATATGTACCTCGATGCTGTTTTGCATGCTATCTGAAATCCTAGAAGCTGCTTACGAGACGCAGGCCGGCCATGCCCGGACTGACCTCAGGCAATACTGCGATATTGCCGGAACGCATCGGTTTGTTATATTCGACGACGCTCTTGCCGACCAGCGTGCCGATCATCGCTGCTGCCAGGATATCCGAGGTGAAGTGCCCGCCGTGATAGCTGCGTGCTACACCGACCAGACTGGCGACCGTATAAGACGAGCAGGTTACCCAAGATTCGTCATAGTGATTTGCGATGACCGAGGCTACCGCAAAGGCATGCGCGGTGTGTCCGGATGGGAATGACTGGTCTCCGCCAAAGGGGCGGAAGTGCGAGACGCCAACATCGTCGCGTGGGCGGGCGCGACCCACGGCAACTTTGGTAACGGTAGTGATGATGCCGCTGGCGATGATGATGGAGGTCAGGCCATCCTGGGCCACGGATATTGCCGTTTCATCATCATTCAATACGCCAGCCACATAAAAACCACCCAGCAAGCCCAGGGAATACTCGCGACCAAAGCGTTCCACCTCATGCAGAAAGCGGCTATTGTCCGGCGTGAGCTGATCATTGTCCGGGGCAATACGGCGCATCAAATCTTGTACGGGGCGGTCAACAACTGCCATCACGCCGACGATACCAAGTGCTGCCAAGCCCATGTCGCGCCATTCCTGATCACTCCAGCGTGCCGGAGCCGAGAGGACATGCTTGGTGTCTTTCCAAAACATTTCCGGGTAGCCGACTGTTGATTTTTCTGCGTAGGAACTGTCTGTTTGTTCATCGGCCAAAGCGTAGATATTGCCGATATCCTGCTGTCCAAACTGGGTGCCGGACTGATTCCTTTCTACGCAAATTATCGAATAGTCGCAGGTGCTGTCGCCCGCATAAGCGGCTGGGGACAGGAAGAGTGACGTGGCAATAGACAGCGAAATCGCGGTGAAACGTATGGGGGAATAAATTGTAGCGGAGAAGTGAAGATTCATGATTGTTGTCAGTCTCGGAAGTTTTGGTATTGCAACGGGAAGTCAGTGATGGTTTTCTTGACGAATGCAATTGCGCCTTGCAGGTCGTCGCGATTTTTGCCGGTAACACGCACAGTGTCACCCTGAATGCTGGCCTGTACTTTCAGCTTGCTGTCCTTGATATGTTTGACGATCTTTTTCGCCAACTCGATCTCCACGCCCACTTTAACGGTGCAACTCCGTTTTACCTTGTTGCCGCTGACTTTTTCGATCTTGTCGCTGATTTCCAGGCATTTGATGTCCACACCGCGTTTCGTCAGTTTGCCGTTCAGGATGTCCTGCACCTGATCCAGCTGAAATTCATTGTCTGCATGGACGGTGAGCACCAGCTCAGCCTGTTCCACACGTGCATCCGAACCCTTGAAATCGAAGCGGGTGCCGACTTCCTTGTTGGTTTGTTCAACTGCATTTTTGACTTCAGTCTTTTCTACTTCTGAAACGATGTCGAATGATGGCATGTTTACCTCCTATTTATATTGACCACAACACGTCGCGAAGCGACTTGTTGCTTTGGAGACTAATCTTTAGGTTAGTCCGAACCAAAGTGGCAGACGTAGTGATAAGGTTCTCCGCTCACTTCAATATCGAAACTCGAATTGCCTGGTACCGAGAAGGACTCGCCAGCATTACAGGTCTCCCAGTCCTTGCCCTTGAGTTTGTAACGGCAGGCGCCGGCAACAGTCTCCATGACTTCGGGAGTGCCGGTATTAAATGTGAGTGTGGCTGGCAAAATGACGCCGATCGACTTTCCCGTTCCGTCGGCAAACCGGATGGAATGGGAGACACACTTGCCATCAAAATAGACGTTGGCCTTCTTGACCACTGAGACACTATCGAACTTGTCTGACATACTCGTTCCTCTGCTATTTGTTTGCTGCTAATTAAGCTGGTTCGCCGGCCTTTACGCCTTTTTGGTAATTGATATAGATGTAAACCGGTATACCTAGATCACCGAGTTGCTTGTCGATCAAAGGGTGGACATCATCCCAATTCAGGCCGCCTATCCCGCATGCAAGCTTGGGTATAGCCAAGCTCTCGATTTTTTCTTCCTGAATAAAAGTACGCAAAGCATGCAATGTGTGATTCACGTGGCTGAGTTTGGCGCGGCCAGGTTTGCTGCCGTGATCATAAGCGGCTTCCTGGGTGAACAGGTTGACCAGATACCGTCCATCCGCGCTCATCCATGTCCACAGTCCTCCTGACTTGGGGTGCCTGGTGTGGCAATAGTGGCGGAAGTCCTTGTACATGACCGGCATGCGTTCGCGTAGCTGCATGGCCAACCCGTGAAGGAAGTCATCGTTCGGTGCAACGCCCTGTGCGATGGCTTTTGCACCGCTTAAGAGAATATCACCGCTCAGTTCGTGAATCATGATCACTTTCTCTTGTAGACTGGGTGAACGATACGATTTCTCCTACCTTTTCTTTTGTAGGTTTGCCGCAATGCGCAAGCGTAAAGCGTTCAGCTTGATGAAACCGGCAGCATCCTTCTGGTCATAAGCTCCCTTGTCATCTTCGAACGTGGCGATGGTCGGATCAAACAGGGAGTCGGTCTTGGAATCCCGCCCGACAACGATCACGTTGCCCTTGTAAAGCTTGATGCGCACCCAGCCGTTAACTGTCTGTTGTGTGTGGTCGATCAGTTTCTGCAAGGCGACACGTTCAGGTGCCCACCAGTACCCGTTATAGATCATGCTGGCGTAGCGCGGCATCAGGTCGTCCTTCAGGTGTGCGACTTCGCGATCCAGTGTGATGGATTCGATCGCGCGGTGTGCCTTGAGCATGATGGTGCCGCCGGGTGTTTCGTAGCAGCCACGCGACTTCATGCCGACGTAGCGATTCTCTACCAGATCGAGACGACCGACTCCATGCTTGCCGCCCAACGCATTCAACTTTGCCAGTATTGCCGCCGGTGTCATTTTGTTACCGTTCAGCGCCACGATGTCACCGCTCTCGAATTCGATGTCCAGATACTCGGCAGCGTCCGGAGCCTGCTCGGGAGAGACAGTCCAGCGCCACATCGATTCTTCAGCCTCGGCAGCCGGGTCTTCGAGATGACGGCCCTCGTAGCTGATGTGCAGCAGATTCGCGTCCATGGAGTAGGGCGAGCCGCCTTGCTTGTGCTTCATGTCGACCGGGATGCCGTGTTTTTCGGCATAGGCCATCAGCTTTTCGCGACTCAACAGGTCCCACTCGCGCCAAGGCGCGATGATCTTGATATTGGGGTTCAGCGCATAGGCGCCCAGTTCGAATCGCACCTGGTCGTTGCCTTTTCCGGTTGCGCCGTGCGAGATGGCTTCTGCCCCGGTCTCTGATGCGATCTCGATCAGGCGCTTGGCGATCAAGGGGCGGGCGATGGAGGTTCCCAGCAGGTATTCGCCTTCGTATACAGTGTTGGCACGAAACATCGGAAACACGAAATCACGCACGAACTCTTCACGCAGGTCGTCAATGAAAATGCTTTCTGCCGGGATACCGAACTGCAGTGCTTTCTGACGTGCCGGTTCCAGCTCTTCACCCTGGCCGAGGTCGGCTGTGAATGTCACCACTTCGCATTGGTATGTGTCCTGCAGCCATTTCAGGATGACCGAGGTGTCTAGCCCGCCGGAATAGGCGAGGACGGCTTTTTTGATGTCGCTCACAGATTGCCTTTCTAAGTACGAAACATTTCAAACGGGATGATGAACCCAACCAGGGTCATTAATATCATTCCCAACATAAAAATCCAGTCGGCATATTTTTCCAGAACTTCGCGATGACTATCATGGCGTAAAGACCAGTAGGAAAAAAGTGTGCTGATCAGAAAGAACAGGCCGTCGATCGCAAGAAGCTTGTCGGTTATCGGGGCCAAGGTGTTTTTTGGAACCAACTGTATGACTGAAATGACGGTCATGCAAACCCCGACCATGGTTGCCGATACGGGCAGGATATGATTCGAGATGCTATTGTTTGGGAGTTCAGCCATCCACACTAACTTTCAACGGTATATCCCAGCAGCAAATATTCCATTAATGCCTTCTGTGCGTGCAGTCTGTTTTCAGCCTCATCCCATACCACGCTTTGCGGCCCGTCGATGACCTCTGCTGATACTTCTTCGCCGCGATGCGCGGGAAGGCAGTGCATGAACAGTGCATCCCTGGCGGCAACGCGCATCATGTCGCTATCGACCTGCCAATCGGCAAAGTCCTTCATTCGTTCTTCATTTTCCGCCTCGAAACCCATGCTGGTCCATACGTCGGTGGTTACCAGGTCGGCTCCTTGTGCGGCCTCCATCGGGTCGGAAAACTCCTCGTAGTGTTCATTGCCATAGAGTCCGGCGCGCTCAGGTTCGACCTCATAGCCGGGCGGGGTGGAGACATGCACATTGAAATCGAGGATCTCTGCTGCTTGCAGCCATGTGTTGCACATGTTGTTGGAGTCGCCGATCCATGCGACGGTCTTGCCCTGGATACTGCCGCGCTGCTCGATATAGGTATAGATGTCCGCGAGTATCTGGCAGGGGTGGTACTCGTTGGTCAGTCCGTTGATGACCGGTACTCGCGAGTTGGCAGCGAAGCGTTCAATGATGTCCTGCTCGAAGGTGCGAATCATTACTATGTCGCTCATGCGCGAGATTACCTGACCGGCATCTTCCACGGGTTCACCGCGGCCAAGTTGTGAATCCCGGGTGTTCAAATATATCGCTGCCCCGCCCAGTTGCTGCATACCAGCCTCGAACGACAGCCGTGTGCGTGTGCTGGCTTTTTCGAAGATCATGACCAGGGTGCGGTCTGTCAGTGGCCAGTATTGCTGATAGGACTTGAACTTGTCCTTGATGGCACGCGTGCGTTTGAATATATGTTCAAATTCTTCACGGGTGAAGTCCTTGAACTGTAAAAAATGTTTTACTTCCGCTGCCGCCATAGATTTCTCTTGCATGGTCATTTTCAATCAGGATTGCATAAAGTCTTTTATCAAAGGACACAGGATATCCAGTAATTGTCCGGCTTCTTCTTCAGACATGATTAGCGGTGGCAAAAGGCGGATCACACTGTCAGCGGTGACATTGATCAGAAGCCCATTTTTGAGCGCCAACCTGACCAAATCTCCACATGGTTTGTCGAGTTCGATGCCTATCATCAGTCCTTGGCCGCGAATTTCCCTGATGCCATTTACGCCTTGTAATGCATCAGCTATGCCCTGTTTGATGAAGTTGCCGAGGTCCGAGGCATGATCCAGCAATTTGTCCTGCTCAATGATGTTTAACGTGGTCAACCCCGCTGTGCAGGCCAGCGGATTACCGCCAAAAGTTGAACCATGGTTGCCGGGCTGAAAAGTATCCGCAGCCCGGCCGGCCGCCAGGCATGCGCCGACTGGAATGCCCGAACCCAATCCTTTGGCAAGTGTCATGACATCCGGCAGGATATCGCTGTGCTGGAAAGCAAACCATTTGCCGGTGCGGCCGATGCCGCATTGGACCTCATCCAGCATCAGCAGCCAGTTTTGTTCGTCGCAGATTTTCCGCAATTGTTTCAGGTAATCGATATCCAGCGTACGGACCCCGCCTTCGCCCTGGATAGGTTCGACCAATACCGCAACGACTTCACTATTGTTCTGTGCGATCTGACGAATCGCATCCAGATCGTCGTAGGGAACACGTACAAAACCTTTTACGAGCGGCTCAAAACCGGCTTGGACCTTGCGGTTTCCTGTAGCCGAAAGAGTGGCAAGTGTCCTTCCGTGAAAGGCTTTTTCCATCACGATGATGGATGGGGAGTCGATTCCCAGTTTATGGCCGTACATGCGTGCCAGTTTGATTGCGGCTTCGTTCGCTTCGCAACCTGAATTGCAGAAGAACACCTCCTTCATGCTGGAGAGGCTGCACAATTTGTCGGCGAGCGCTTCCTGTCCGTTCACCTGGTAGACATTGGAGCAGTGGATCAATTTTCCGATCTGCTCACAGAGTGCTGCAGTAAAACGCGGATGAGCATGTCCCAGCGTATTGACTGCGATGCCGGACAAACCGTCCAGATAGCGTTTGTCTTCGGAGTCCCATAACCATGAACCTTCTCCATGTGAGAAAGCGACAGGAAGTCGAGCATAAGTGTTCATCAAATGAGACATACAAACCTCTAAAAACAAGACGGCGGACTTAAAGTATCCGCCGTTTGGCTATAACATGGGGCATATATTGAGCCAAACACCCCCGTCTAGGCAAGGGAAACACACTGAACCACAAAGCAAACAAGCCGACATCACTGTCGGCTTGTTGCGGGAAATCAAAGTTTCGGCAGGTTATGCCATTCCCTTGATAGCCGCAGACAGACGGCTCTTGTGTCGAGCTGCCTTGTTCTTGTGGATGATCTTTTTGTCCGCAATTCGATCTACCGTACTGACTGAAGACTGGTAAATGGCTTGCGCTGCTGCTTTGTCACCGGCTGTAATCGCCTTGGATACTTTCTTGATTGCGGTGCGCAATTCCGAACGCAGGCCGCTGTTATGGGCGTTCTGCTTGACTGCCTGACGTGCACGCTTGCGAGCTTGTGCGGTATTTGCCATGTGCTACTCCTAGTAAACTTAATAAAGCGAAGATTCTGTACGACGAAAGGCGAGCATTCTAGTGACTCCGGGTGGCTTTTGCAAATATTTTTGTAAAACACCGGGTTGGGGCCGGTAATCCATAATACTGTTGGTATCATGCGCGGCGTGCATAGCCGATGGTTTTCAGAATGGCATGAACCCCCTAAAAGCCCTCGCCACCATCAGAATTAATCGAGCCGTATCTCTTTGGTAGCCGTCCATCAGTCGTAGTCGACATCCATCTCGCTGCCGGCGTATGAGTTCTGCATCTCGGTGAGGATCGTTTTGATTCCGGTCTTAGACAGGATCTTTTTCACGATGGTGTTCCTGTACTCCTCCATGCATAAGCTCAGGATGGGGTGATAGGTGGAGGGTATCTTTTTCAGCAAGGCGTCCCATCCCGCATCGATATCCGGCGGTGTTTTACGGACGCGCTTGATCAGGCCCTCGATCTCTTTTTGGCCGGCCCTGGCGACGATACGGCCATCATTGGCAATCGCAAATATTACCGCGATAGCGATCACCGCATGGGCGTCCATATCGGGGTCTTTAACCGATCCGTTGTAATGTTTCTGGCGCAGCCATTTTGCGCAGGAAACGATCTTCTGGTTGTTCTGTCGTTCAAGCAGTTCGCGCCGATAGTCCTCGTCCCCCGTCCATGCCGAGATGGGGTCTGCGCGGCAGATCTCAGCGAACAATACTTTGATATCGCGCTGCTGCACAAACGGATCGTTGTCGAATTCAGAAACGTACGCCGTATAGGACAGGGTGGACAATTCCTTGATATTGCGGAAGCCCATCTGAAAAACATGTTCCGCACCGTGGTGCAGGAGGAATGACAATTGCGCATCGCTGTTCGGCGGAATATTCGCCTGGCTGATGCCCAGCGAGATGCATCCCACTGTCAGATGAAAAGCTTCGAGCAGGCCGTCCGCAGTCCGGTCATTGGTGAATTTTTTGGCGACGAGCACAGTGATGCCGCTGAGCTCCTCGAGCAGAATCAGCGCCGCTTCACGATTATCCGCGCGTCGGGCCAGAGCTTCGAGCGCTGATACCAGATGGGGAGGGCGCTTGGTGGTGTGGGCGAGTTTCATGGTCGTCTTATTGGTTGCATGCTGCTTCTAGCAATGATGTATCACGCGAAAATATCCTCGCCCAGACTTGGTCGCGCACCTTTTCTCGGCGTGGTGGACGCTTTGCCCGGTACCTGTTTGCGCAGGCGAAACAGCAAATCGTGGGTGGTTCTGGCTAGCGCATAGTCCGGGTCATCTTCATCGTCATCGTCATCGCCCTCTTCGGAACGTGCCCGTAATTGGTTCTCGCCGGGTTGCCAGTCGGGGAACATTTCGAACAGTACACGATCCCATGCATCAGGGTCGCTGCGTGCGATCTCGAGCGCGAGCGGAATCACATCGTGATCGGAAGTTGTCTGGCCGCTGCTGTGCGCGCCGCGAGAGTGGATGCTATTTGCGAGTTCGACAATCTCACCGGTAGCGGTCGAGAACAGCACGGCAAAAGCAGTGGTTCCCCAGTCGGTCGATAGCGCTTCATGGATCAGCCCGGTGCGCCGCTCTGCATTGTCGGTGGAAAAAATAATGCCGTGGATATGCGCGAACAGTGATTCGGTCAATACTTCCGGCTCATCTTCGATCTGATTTTCGCTCCAGATCGCAGCGAAAAAAGCCAGGCTTTCGGCCCAAGCCTTGGGTGAGATCAGCATTGTGGCCAACGACAACTTGCCGCCATCAAAAGCTGACAGATGCATCGCGGCCACCTGCGGCTCGAGCGTATCCAGCACCGCAACCACGGCAAGATCGCCGAATTGCTCCACCGTGTCGTTGATCGCTTCTTCCGCATGGGCGGTGGCACCGGACAATACCAACTCTGTTACCTGTCGGCTGATTGCCGGAAAATTTGAGTTTTCAGTCATTTTTGTCCTCGCGCACATCGAATAGATCAATCACATCCTGTCCCGGAACGCCTTGTCCCCCGTACTCGTCGCTATCCATGATTTTGTTGTTCTCTGCTTCATTCTGATCTTCATGATCCTCATCCTGCGCTTCTTCCACTTTGTCTTCATCAGACCAGCGCTTGGTGTTCTTGAACAGGAATGCGGTAATGATCGCCTTGCGTGCCAGTTCCGGGTTTCTGGTGGAGACGCCAGCCAACGCTTTGGCCGCATCGGAATCTGTACACGATACCATCGTGACTACTTTCGCGGCATCTCCGCCATCATATTCCCTGCACTGAGCCAGCAGCCCTGCCGGGTCGTCGAAACTCAGGTAATCGGCCAGCGCAAAGCTCAGCAGGTTTACATCGTCGATGTCCGTGCCCTTTGCATATTCGCCGATCAGTGACTTGATGACATTCGCATAGTTCTTGCGGTCGGGCGGCTCGCCCAGTGTGTCCTCGATCTGGATGCCAAGTTCGCGCGATTGATAGGCAAATTCGTGATGGATATTTTTGTTCATGGGTTTTATTAACGGTGATGAGTAGGTGGATTGTTTAATAGCTATCCTGCGGCAAGACAACGCCGCAGCGATCAAACAGCGAATGCCATAAAGTGCGCGCCTCGTTTTCAGGATCGATGATGATGCGATTGTTCAGGCTCTGGCTATATTCAGTCCTTTTTTTCGGGTCCGAAAGCAACTCATACGCTGTCTTGATCGCATTGAACCTGATTTCGGAATTTGCATGCGAGCTTCTGTCCGGATGGTGGCGCATCGCAAGGGACCGATACGCCTTCCTGATTTCATCGGTCGTCGCAGTCGGCGAAACGCCAAGGATGTTATATAGGTTTTCCAACGGCTGTCTCCTGTGAGGCGCGGATTTTACACATTAGCCGGAAACAGGTACGGGAAATTACTGTAATGCCCTGATTCGGTTGCTGGAAAATCTCGAATTTGATGGTGTTGGCGCGCAGTGCTGCACAAAATGCAGTGATGGACAAGGATTGCGCATTACTTTTGTTACCGCCAACCCTGCTTTCCAACTGAGGGTGGATTTCTACTGCCAGTTTCTGGCTGCGAATCTGGATTGTGTTTTCTGAACAATCTGGGACAGACTGCGTCGCTCGCTCATCAATCCGGCAGGTTACCCGCAGCACGGGGTGCAGCCTGGCCACAATTGTGAAACCACCCTCTTCGCCAATTTAGTTCACCGCCGATTTGCAGAACACCTGTGCGGGCAGCAAGCTGGAAGTCGGATACGACTGATGCAGCCGCGTCAGAATCGTTCGTCCGGCAACAGATAGCCCCACATTCCCGCCGGCAGCTTGCCCATGGATACGCGCCCGATGCGGATGCGTTTCATCGCCAACACCTGGAGTCCGACGCTTCCACACATATGCGCGATCTGTTCTGGTTGCGGGCCTTTCAAGGCAAAGCGCAGTTTTGTCTCGTTCTGCCAGCTGACTTTGGCCGGGGGCAAAACACGCCCCTGATAGCTGAGCCCGTGTTTGAGCTGTGCGAGGCCCTTGTCGGACAACTCGCCCGCGACCTCGACAATGTATTCCTGTTCCAGCGTGGCGAAATCATCGCTGAGTTTGCGCGCGGTGCGCCAATCCTGCGTGAAGATCGCCATCCCGCTGGCATTGCGCTCCAGAGGGATGTGCTGGGTGAGTCTGAGAAAGTGTTGGTTGAGCATGCGGATGCCTGAGGGATCAGGCTCCACCCGGGTCTCGGGACGTATTAGCTGCAGCGCAGCGCTGGGATTGACCGCGGTGCACGCCGGTTGATGCAGCAGAATCGTGACCGGATCTGCAGCTGTGAGAGTGGCTTTGGGGAGAAGTTCGACGACTTCATCGCCCACCATGAATTGCGGTGTCTCAATGACCACACCGTCTACCGTCACCCAGCCGCCCGCGATATACAACTCGGCATCTCGTCTTGAACAATGGAGTTTCTCAGAGAGGTATTTTGCGAGTCGAACGGGGGTTGTCACGGCGGGTACATCCTCAAATGCGGGGTACCATTGTAGCCCTTTGCTGGACAAGTTCCTCTGTAAAAAACCAATAACTACCGGGGAAGGAACCCATTAATATTATGAACGGCATCAATTCGAATGAAAATAAGCCATGCCGTGCCTTGCAGGGAGAGCAGTTGCAGGTTAAAGGGCTCAGCATCGAATTGATTTTCAAGCGACCATGTCACGCCGCCCGGGCACAGTTTCAATCTCACCATATGCAGTAGGGCATCGGGCTCAATGTTATGATGCGCGACGTTTACAGCAGATAATCAACTATCAGCATGAATCTTCTTAAAGCCCTCGCCACGATCAGCAGTTTGACGATGCTCTCGCGCGTCCTGGCATTTGTGCGCGATGTGCTGATTGCGGGTATCTTTGGCGCTGGAGCGGCGACAGACGCATTTTTTGTCGCATTCAGGCTTCCCAATCTGTTGCGGCGCCTGTTCGCCGAAGGTGCGTTTTCGCAGGCATTTGTACCGATCTTTGGCGAATACCGTAACAGGCGCGGGCATGAAGAGACCAAACTACTGGTCGATCACGTCACGACAATGCTGGCGATCATTCTTTTCGTGGTTACCTTGATCGGGATCATTGCCGCCCCGATTCTCGTCTATGTCACTGCGCCGGGATTTGTGGATGATCCGGAAAAATTCGGTCTCACCGTGCAGTTATTACGTATCACATCCCCTTACATTTTCTTCATCTCTCTGGTCGCGGTCGCGGCAGGCATCCTCAATACCTACAATAAATTCTGGGTACCCGCATTCGCACCGGTTCTGCTCAACATTTGCTTCATCGGTGGGGCGCTCTGGCTGGCGCCATATTGCGATCCACCGATCTTGGCGCTGGCATGGGCGGTGTTTGTGGCTGGTATCGTGCAGCTGGGGTTTCAGATTCCTTTTCTGAAGAGAATCGGCATGATGCCGACGATCCGTTTCAGCCTCAGGGACGAGGGTATGTGGCGCGTCATCAGGCAGATGGGGCCGGCTGCATTCGGAGTGTCAATTGCCCAAATCAGCCTGATTATCAACACAATATTCGCATCGTTTCTGGCGGTAGGCAGTGTGTCATGGCTTTATTACGCTGACCGATTGATGGAGTTTCCGGCAGGTGTGTTGGGTGTAGCGCTGGGTTCCATCCTTTTGCCATCGCTGTCCAAGTGCCATGCCGACGATAATATGGAGGAATATTCCAGACTTCTGGATTGGGGACTGCGCCTGACCATCATGCTGACGCTACCGGCCGCACTGGCATTAGGCATGATTTCCGTGCCGCTATTGGCCACCTTCTTTCAACGGGGTGAGTTCGTATCCCATGATGTATTGATGACCAGCAATGCCCTGATCTGTTACAGCGTCGGTCTGGTCGGGATGATATTGGTGAAGATACTTGCCCCCGGTTTTTATGCACGCCAGGATATCCGTACACCGGTGAAGATCGCAGTCGTGACATTGGTCATTACTCAGGCGATGAATGCGTTCTTTGTTTTCGGACTGGATTTGCAACATGCCGGTTTGGCACTTTCGATTGGAGTGGCTGCCTGCTTTAACTCTGCCGTTCTGTTCCATTTTTTACGAAAACGCGGCATATATCGGCCGGAACCGGGATGGGGCAAATATTTATTGAAACTCGGCATTGCCTTGCTAGTGCTTGGGTTGACGCTATGGTTTGGGATGGGGAGCGAGCAGGATTGGCTTGCCAGCAGTCATGGATGGTCACGTATCATTCATCTGACTTGGCTGGTTTTGTCGGGCGTGGCCGTATATTTTGCAGTGCTGGGGGTGCTCGGTTTTAGGCTGAAGGATTTTTCTAAACGTGGGTTGAACTGATTTAACGACAGATAACAACATGCACCCGGCGTTAAAAGATGCCCGCAAAGAAGCGGGCATCTTTTTGTTTACATACTCTGCTAGTGGGCGATGAATGCAATTGTTTCTCCATCCGGGCCAGATATAAATACTTTTTTATTTGGCCAAGCTGGCGATATATTCCGCCATTTCCTTGATGAGATCATCTTTGGCTCCGATGCCTTTGGGTGGCATTTTTCCCATGTTCCAGCCTAGTGCGCCACCTTTATTGATGCCGGCGGTGAGCTTGGCGACTACATCAGCGTCACCCCTGTATTTTTCAGCAATGGCCATGTAGGAAGGGCCGATTCCTTTTTTGTCGACAGCGTGGCAAGTCCCGCATTTCCCCTTGGCTGCTGAGGGCAGTTCTGCTGAGAATGTGCTACCCGCAGAGATCAAACCTGCCATGAAAAACATGCTAACGATAATTGACTTCATATATTTATTCTCCTGTTAGTTATTGTGTGAAAAATGATATGTCAGCGGTTGATTATTCCGTGCTTATCCGGTTGTCACAGACACCTACCAGATGTAGTGTTTCGTGATTTTACGGAGTAAAGCTCTGCGTAGGTCGGGGCAGTGACATCGCCAGCGATCCCGAGCAGGGATCGGAAGGCGTTGAAGGGGTAGAA
>JBGSMU010000154.1:0-16606 GCA_041739955.1 Gallionella sp.
CAACCGGAAACGGCAACACTCGACACTGGGCTACAAGTCACCAATGAAGTTTCTGGAAGACTGGCTTATTGCTCAGCAGAAAGAAAAGCTGGTAGCATGAACGCCACTTCTTGGAAGACGAAAAACCGAGGGAAGCTCAGAGTTACCCCCTATGGTGATATTGCGCAAGCTGAATTGATCGGGAAATACGGTTGGAAGATTTTATTTTGGAGGAGTGATATCGTGAAATATGTGAATCTTGTTCTGGTTGTTTTGGTCGCAATCCTGTTTTCAGGATGCAGTTCCGAGACGGTCAAGCGCACCACTTACGAGACGTTACAGAACGTCAAGGAGCGGAATTGCAGGCAGGATCCTGCGACGGACTGCGATAAGCGGGAAACCTATGACGACTACCAGCGCAAGCGTGACGGGCTGGATCCGGTTAAATAAGCGGTACTCGTTCCTGCGTGGGGTAGTGCCCCGTTCGTGGATTTGGGCGTAATTATGATGAAGTTGAGTGAATTGCCTCATTGGTGGTAGAATGCGCGCCGCTTCGGGGTATGCCGGAGTAAATTTCTCGCTCGTGCAAGTTGGGGTGCCCATAAGGGTCAAGCTGACGAGTGGTAGTTTTAACCCTTAACAATTGGAGTAATCATGGCTGTAACTATGCGTCAAATGCTTGAAGCTGGTGTGCATTTCGGACATCAGACCCGTTTCTGGAATCCAAAGATGGCACCGTACATCTTCGGTCACCGCAACAAGATCCACATCATCAACCTGGAAAAAACCGTCACGATGTTCGCAGATGCGGAAAATTTCGTGCGCAAGCTGTCCGCGAAAAAGGGTTCCGTCATGTTTGTGGCGACCAAGCGCCAAGCGCGCGAGATCGTTCAGGAAGAAGCGATGCGTGCCGATTCACCATTCGTCAACTATCGTTGGCTGGGTGGCATGTTGACCAACCACAAAACAGTTCAGGCATCGATCAAGCGTCTGCGTGAGCTGGAAGAAATGACCGCCGATGGCGCGTCAGAGAAGCTGTCGAAAAAAGAAGCGTTGATGATGAAGCGCGAACTTGAGAAGTTGAACCGCAGTCTGGGCGGCATCAATGACATGGCAGGGCTTCCTGCCGCGCTGTTCGTGATCGACGTCGGATACCAAAAGGGTGCGATCGTCGAGGCGAAAAAACTCGGTATTCCGGTGATCGGAATTGTGGATACCAATAATTCACCAATCGGAGTTGATTTCGTCATTCCGGGCAATGACGACTCCACCCAGGCGATTCGTCTGTACGCACGCGCAATCGCGGATGCGGTTCTGGAAGGTCGCGCCCAGGGAGTGAACGAGTTGGTAGAACAGATCGCGACAGAAGAGCCAGTCGCAGCGGCTTAAAGCTCGACATGACGCACAAAGGGGCGCGAGCCCCTTTTTTTATACGTATTTCAGGAGTTGAAAATGGCAGATGTAACGGCAGGTATGGTCAAGGAGTTGCGTGAGCTGACCGGGCTCGGCATGATGGAATGTAAAAAAGCGCTGGTGGAAGCCAATGGCGATTTGAAAGCAGCCGAAGAACAATTGCGTATCAAGAGTGGTGCAAAAGCCAGCAAAGCGGCTTCACGCGTGACGGCCGAAGGTGTGGTCAGTTCCTATATCGCGAATGACAGCAAGAGTGGTGCGGTGGTTGAAGTGAACTGCGAAACCGATTTCGTGGCAAAGAACGATGATTTTGTCGCATTTGCAAAGAATGTCGCTGAGACAGTTGCGAAGAATGATCCCACCGATATCGATGCACTGTCCGGCATGGCGATTGCCAACGGTTCCGCCACGGTTGAAGAGACACGCAAGGCGCTGGTCATGAAGCTGGGCGAGAATGTCACGATTCGGCGTATCGAGCGTTACGAGACGGGTGCCGGAAAATTGTCCAGCTATCTGCATGGCAGCAAGATCGGTGTACTGTTGGATTTCGAGGGTGGCGACGATATGCTGGGCCGCGATATCTGCATGCATATCGCTGCAAGCAAGCCCAAGTCGGTTGATGCGTCCGGCGTGAATCCGGAAGATATTGCGACCGAGCGCCGTATCGCGATCGAAAAGGCACGCGAAGCCGGCAAGCCGGAAGCGATGCTGGAAAAGATCGCCGAGGGTACAGTGCAGAAATTCCTCAGGGAAGTGACGCTGATGGGGCAGGTGTTCGTCAAGGCGGAAGATGGCAAGCAGACCATAGAGCAGTTGCTGAAGAGCAATGGCGCATCGGTAAAAGCATTCCAGATGTTCGTTGTCGGTGAAGGTATCGAGAAAAAAGTCGAAGACTACGCCGCTGAAGTGGCCGCTGCCGCTGCAGAGGCAGCCAAGGGATAACCACATGAGCGCGCCTGTCTATAAACGCATTCTGCTTAAACTTAGCGGCGAAGCCCTGATGGGCGACGACAGCTATGGCATCAATCGCGAGATGATCGAGCGCATCGTTGGCGAGATATCGGAAGTGGTCGGGCTGGGCGTCGAAGTGGCGATCGTGATCGGCGGTGGCAACATATTTCGCGGTGTGGCTCCGGCTGCGGCGGGAATGGACAGGGCGACCGCAGATTATATGGGCATGCTGGCCACGGTGATGAATTCGATGGCGTTGCAGGATGCCATGACACGCGCCGGTCTGGATTGCCGTGTCCAGTCGGCATTGAATCTGGAGCAGGTCGCGGAGCCGTTCATCAGGAACAAAGCCCTGCGCTATCTTGAAGACGGCAAGGTGGTGATCTTTGCGGCAGGTATCGGCAGCCCGTTCTTTACCACCGATACTGCAGCCGCCTTGCGCGGCGTGGAGATGTCCGCCGAAGTCGTGATCAAGGCCACCAAGGTGGACGGCGTGTATACCGCCGATCCAAAGAAGGATCCAGATGCGATCCGTTACCAGAGCCTCAGCTTTGACGAGGCGATCAGCAAGAACCTGAAAATCATGGATGCGACAGCATTGACATTGTGCCGCGACCAGAAGTTGCCGATCATTGTGTTCAGCATCTTCAAGCCCGGCGCTTTGAGGCGTGTCGTATTCGGCGAGGGTGAGGGCACCCTTGTTCGGGTCGATTAGAATTTGCGCTGAATAACTCAGGAGAAAACATGATTGCTGAAATCAAAAATACTACTGAACAGAAGATGCAGAAGTCGCTGGATGCCTTGAAGGGGGATCTGGGAAAAGTACGCACCGGACGTGCCCATACGGGTTTGCTGGATCACGTTACCGTCGACTATTACGGCAATCCGACGCTGATCAACCAGGTCGCCAACATCACGTTGATCGATGCGCGCACGATCGGGGTGCAGCCCTGGGAAAAAAGTATGGTAGGACCGGTTGAACGCGCGATCCGCGATTCAGATCTGGGACTGAACCCGGCCACCAACGGTGAACTGATCCGCGTCCCGATGCCTATGCTGACAGAGGAACGTCGCCGGGATCTGATCAAGGTGGTCAAGGCTGAGGGCGAGAACGCAAAGATCGCGATACGCAACATCCGTCGCGATGCCAACAACCACCTGAAAGATCTGCTCAAGAAAAAGGAGATCGCGGAGGACGAGGAGCGCCGCAGCCAGGACGAAATCCAGAAACTGACTGACCGTTTCGTTGCGGAAATCGACAAGGCGTTGCTTGCCAAAGAAGCCGACCTGATGGCGGTTTGATCCCGCTTATCCTTTGGAACGATGAGTAATCTTCCCTCTAGCTCCACAAGAACCATTCCGGATGTATCCAGAGTACCGCAACATATTGCCGTCATCATGGATGGCAATGGCCGCTGGGCCAAACAGCGCTTCATGCCGCGCGTTGCTGGACACCAGCGCGGTGTGGAGGCTTTGCGCGAGGTTGTGAAAGCATGTCGTGACCTCGGCGTGACTTACCTCACAGTGTTCGCGTTCAGCAGCGAGAACTGGCGCAGGCCGGCGGATGAGGTTTCATTTTTAATGACGCTTTTCCTGAAGATGCTGGAGCGCGAAGTCAGCAAACTTCACGAGAACAACATTCGGCTCAGGATCATCGGTGATCGTGAACCCTTCGACGAAAAGCTCAAGCAGACGATGCATGCTGCCGAGCAGCTTACCCGGGATAATACCGCCCTGACATTGACCGTGGCCGCGAATTACGGTGGGCGATGGGATGTGATGCAAGCGATGAGAGCAATGTTGAAAGATAGCCCGGATTTGATCCAGAGTTTTTCCGAGGAAGATATGCACCCATATCTTTGTCTGAGTGACGCACCCGAGCCCGATCTGTTCATCCGCACCGGGGGCGAACAGCGCATCAGTAATTTCATGCTGTGGCAGTTGGCTTACACAGAGCTCTATTTCACTGACGTATTGTGGCCGGCATTCGGGCGAAAAGAGCTTGAAGCCGCGATTTCATCGTATCAAAAGCGCGAGCGGCGTTTCGGCAGGACAAGCGAGCAATTGTCCGAAACGAAATCGCCAGTTAGCCAAAAACAAGGGAAATGACATGCTCAAGCAACGGGTGACGACAGCTATCGTCTTGTTGGTGCTGTTTTTATTGGCACTGTTCGTGTTGCCCGACTTGGGCTGGATCGCATTTGTGATCGTGATGGTGACCCAGGGCGCGTCCGAGTGGTCGAGGCTGGCCAAACTGAAAGGCACTCAGGCAACGTTATTCTGGTTGCTGACAGTGGCTGCAATGCTGGCCTTGGCCTGGTTCGATTCTAATAATTCTTTGGGTCGGCAAACTATGTTGCACCTGTCGATCTATGGCGTATCTGGCCTGTTATGGCTGTTTATCGTGCCGACTTTGCTGATAACCGGATGGAAGATTGAACAACCCTGGGGAATGGCTTTACTTGGTTGGGCCGTATTGATTCCGACCGGACTGGCTATGCAGGATCTGCGCGCCATCAGTCCCTGGATATTGCTGTTTGTGATGGGTCTTGTTGCCGTGGCGGATATTTCCGCATATTTTGCCGGGCGAAAATTCGGCAAGCGCAAGCTCGCGCCCAGCATCAGCCCAGGCAAGACTTGGGAAGGCGTGGCGGGAGCGATGGCCGGCGTCACCGTATATGTGGTGGCGGTATGGTGGCTGAGTCCGAACCTGAACCCCCATCAGATTCTCCCCGGATTGCTGCTGGCCGCATGGTGGTGGGTGGGTCTGGCGGTGATGGGAGACTTGTTCGAGTCGGCTATCAAGCGACAGGCCGGGGTCAAGGATAGCGGCGCACTGTTGCCGGGTCACGGCGGCGTACTGGACCGCATCGATGCGCTGACATCGACCCTGCCACTGGCCGCGATGGTCATATTATTACAACGACTTTCCTGAGAATAGATGCAGAATCTAACCGTATTGGGTTCCACCGGCAGTATCGGCACCAGCACACTGGATGTAGTGGCACGCCATCCAGACAAGTTCAAGATCATTGCGCTTACTGCCAATTCGCAAGTCGATCTGATGCTCAAACAGTGCCGGCAATTCAAACCGGATTATGCGGTACTGGTGGATGAAAATGCGGCAACACAATTAAGGGAACTCGTTCAAAAATCGGGCCTAGACGTCGAGGTGCTGGGGGGCGTGGAAGCCCTTGAATATGTTTCAGCCTTGCAGGAAGTCGATGCCGTGATGGCGGCTATCGTCGGTGCGGCAGGGCTGCGCCCGACACTGGCTGCGGCACGGGCCGGCAAGAAGATACTGCTGGCAAACAAGGAGACGCTGGTAATGACCGGCAATGTGTTCATGGATGCGGTACGACAAAGCGGCTCCGCGCTGTTGCCCATCGACAGTGAACACAATGCGATCTTTCAGGCATTGCCGCGGGATTATGACGGCGATCTGGCCGGTAACGGTGTGCGGCGTATCCTGTTGACCGCGTCCGGCGGGCCGTTTCGCAACACCCCGCTGAGCGAGCTGCATGATGTGACGCCTGAACAGGCTTGCGCGCATCCGAACTGGGTGATGGGTCGCAAGATATCGGTAGATTCGGCAACGATGATGAACAAGGGGCTGGAGGTTATCGAGGCGCACTGGTTGTTCAATGCCGGTGCAGATGAGATACAGGTTGTCGTCCATCCGCAAAGCGTGATCCATTCGCTGGTGGAATATGTGGATGGTTCGGTGATCGCACAGCTCGGCAACCCCGACATGCGCACGCCGATCGCGTACGGACTGGCTTTTCCCGAGCGTATCGACTCGGGGGTGGCTGCACTGGACTTGTTTAAGGTGGCAACGATGAACTTTGTGGCTCCTGATTTTGAACGGTTCCCGTGCCTCGCCCTTGCTTATCAGGCATTGCGCACGTCGGGCACTGCTCCGGCAGTATTGAATGCCGCCAACGAGGTGGCTGTGTCGGCTTTTCTGGATAACAGGATCGCTTTTCTGGATATTCCGAAAATTATTTCCGAGACATTGGAATCAATGCCGGTGAATACAGTCAATAATCTGGAAGACGTGATCGAGGCTGATGCAGCAGCACGTCGGGATGCACAACAACAGGTTGAAAGTTTGGAAAAATGACAACGTTACTCGCTTTTATTGTCGCCATTGCGCTGCTGGTCGTGTTCCATGAGCTGGGACATTATTGGGTCGCGCGTCGTTGCGGGGTAAAAGTACTGCGTTTTTCCATCGGCTTTGGCAAGGTGGTTTACAGCAAGCGTTTCTCCAATAGCGATACGGAATGGGTGATATCCGCCGTGCCATTGGGCGGCTACGTGAAGATGCTGGATGAGCGGGAGGAGCCGGTTGCTCCGGAAGAACTGGATCATGCGTTCAACCGCAAGCCGGTGTTGCAGCGGATGGCGATCGTAGTGGCGGGCCCCCTGGCGAATTTCATCATGGCTATCCTGTTGTACTGGGCTTTATTTGTATATGGAGTGCCGGGATTGAAGCCCGTGGTGGGTGAAGTGAAAGCGGGTTCACCCGCTTCTGTCGCGCAACTTCAAAAAGGCGAGACAATTTTGAGCGTCAATGGCGAATCGCTTCCGAGCTGGCAGGAGTTTCGGTGGAGGCTGCTGGATCTGGCGCTTAAGCAGGAGGTGGTGACACTGGAGGTGAAAAATGCCGACGAAGTCAGGTCATCACACCAACTCGATTTGAGTGTGTTGGAAGCGGGCGATCTGGACGCCGATTTTTTCGACAAGCTGGGATTGCAACTCTATCAACCCGATATTCCTCCGGTGATCGGTACCGTTACAGAAGGCGGCGTTGCACAGAAGGCGGGTCTGCGGGAGGGCGACTTCCTTCATTCCATCAACGACGTCAGGATGAATGACTGGCGCGATGTGGTGAATGTGATACGCGAACATCCCGGACAGAACATCAGGATTGATGTGCTTCGTGGCGAGCAGGTTCTGCCAGTGTCGCTTGTGCCCGATGCAGTGGTTGAATCCGGCGAGAGCGTAGGAAAGATAGGGGCAGCGCCAAAGATCGACAGGGCGGCATGGGAAGCGATGTATACAGAGGTGAGCTACACCCCGTTAGCCGCGCTTGGCCTATCCCTGCGCAAGACATGGGAAACCTCGGTGATCAGCCTGAAGATGTTGTTCAAGATGGTGGTCGGCGAGGTATCGATGAAAAACCTCAGCGGTCCGATCACGATCGCCGATTATGCGGGCCAGTCCGCGGCAATGGGGTTGGCGGCATATGCGGGTTTTCTGGCGCTGATCAGTATCAGTCTCGGCGTGCTTAACTTGTTGCCTGTTCCGATATTGGATGGCGGGCACTTGCTGTATTATGTCGCCGAGTTAGTCAAAGGCAGTCCTGTTTCGGAGCGTACCTGGGAGATAGGACAAAATATCGGGATCGCTCTTCTGGGTACGCTGATGGTTTTTGCAGTCTACAACGATATAAATCGCCTCGTCTCAGGTTGAAAAATGAAATTATTTGAATTGGCAGGATGGTTACTCCTGCTTTGCACTTCCTCAGCTTGGGCAATCGAACCATTTACAGTCAAGGATATCCGCGTCGAAGGCATACAGCGAACCGAAGCGGGTACGGTGTTCAGTTATCTTCCCGTCAAGGTCGGTGACACGCTGGATAACCAGCAGGCTGCCTCGGCGATCCATGCCCTGTATGCCACAGGTTTCTTCAAGGATGTACGCCTGAAGGCAGATCATGATGTACTGATAGTGGTGGTGCGCGAGCGGCCCTCGATCGCGAGTATCGAGATCAATGGCACCAAGGACTTTCCCAAGGAACAACTCAAGGAGAGCATGAAATATGCGGGGTTGGCAGAGGCACGCATATTCGACAGGAACGCGCTGGAAAAAGCGGCGCAAGAATTGAAACGGCAATACGTTGCCCGCGGAAAATATGCCGTCAAACTGACGACGACGGTCACCGAGCTGGAACGTAACCGTGTCAGTGTGGTTTTCAATGTGGTTGAGGGGGAAGTGTCCAAGATCAGGCAGATCAACCTGATCGGAAACAAGGCATACCCTGAAGATGACTTGCTGGATCTGATGAAGCTCAGTACCCCGGGATGGTTCAGCTGGTTCAGCAGCAGCGACCAGTATTCCAAACAGAAGTTGTCTGCCGATATGGAGACGATACGTTCTTTCTATATGGACAACGGTTATCTGGAATTCAATATCGAATCAACGCAAGTTTCCATCTCTCCCGACAAGAAGGACATCTACATCACCATCAATTTCAGCGAAGGCGAGAAGTATAGCGTCGCAAAAGTAAACGTATCCGGAGATTTACCCTTACCCAGGGAGGAAATCGAAAAACTGGTACAGGTGAAACCGGGGGATACTTTTTCACGCAAGGCATTGACAGCAACCAGCAGCAAGATCGGGGAGCGCCTCGGCCAGGAAGGTTATGCCTTTGCCAATGTCAGTGCGATACCCGAGATCGACAAGGAAAAACATGAGGTTTCCTTCAACTTTGTAGTTGATCCCGGGCAGAGAGTGTATATACGACGCATCAATATTGCGGGCAACAACAAGACCCGGGACGAGGTCATACGCCGCGAATTTCGTCAGACCGAGGGCGAATGGTTTGACGTGGACAAGGTCAAGAAATCCAAGCAACGTGTAGACCGGCTGGATTTCTTCTCGGAGGTTAACATCGAAACTTTGCAGGTGCAGGGCACTTCTGACCAGATGGATGTGAATATGCTGGTCAGGGAAAAGCCAACCGGAAATATTTCGGTGGGTGCCGGATTTTCAAGCGGTGAAGGTTTGGTGTTGACCGGCAGCGTGACTCAATCCAACCTGTTCGGAACGGGCAATTACCTTTCCACACAAATCAACACCGGCAAGATCAACCAGGTGTATTCCGTTTCCTACACCAATCCTTATTACACTGACGAGGGCATAAGTCGCGGATTTGATGTTTACAAGCGCAATACCGATTCGCAAAGCACCGCGATCAGTCAGTATTCTTCCCATACGCTTGGGGGCGGTGTCCGCTTCGGGGTGCCCATATCCGACGACGAGTCGATCAGCTATGGTTTGGCGGTTGAGCGTACCGAACTCGGGTTGTATACCAGCCCGCCAACCCGTTTGGTGGATTACGTCAACACGTTCGGCGCGACCAATACCAACCTGATGGCTACGATAGGCTGGGGAAAGGATACCCGTGACAGCGCAATCTATACCACCGAGGGGACGGTGCAGCGTGCCTTCGCGGAGATATCGCTGCCTGTTTATGACATGCGATACTATAAGCTGAATTATCAGCACCAGCGCTTCTACCCGCTCAGCAGTGATTTCACTTTGCTGTTGAACGGTGAAGCGGGTATAGCCGGCGGATATGGAGGCAAGCCTCTTCCATTCTTCAAGAATTTTTACGCGGGCGGCCCGGGTTCTGTACGCGGTTATGAGTCCAGTTCGCTGGGGCCTCGGGATACGACAGAGTCGGTTTTGGGCGGTCCGCGCCGGGTGATAGGCAATGCGGAGTTGCTGATGCCATTTCCCGGCATGGAAAAGGAAAAATCCACCCGGCTAAGCGCCTTTGTGGACGGTGGTGCAGTGTATGGCCCGGGTGACCTGCCCGGCAGTGCCGGATTGCGTTACTCTACAGGCTTGGCTTTTACTTGGCTGTCGCCTGTGGGGCCGCTAAAATTCAGCTATGCTTGGCCGATAAACAGGCAAGAAGTGGATAAGGTGCAGAATTTCCAGTTCACGTTGGGCTCGGTATTCTAAAGATGCAGGCGATGATTCAGGATCGGGGGGGGGGGGGGGCGTGAAAATTATGATCAAGTTAGTCATATTGGCGATTTTTCTGGTTGCAGGAATGGCTCAGGCCGACGACAAGTTCAATGTCGGGGTGGTGGACTCTGAACGCGTGCTACGCGAATCTATCCCGGCGATGAAGGCGGAAAAAAGGATAGAAAAAGAATTTTCCTCGCGTGACCAGGAAATCAAGAAACTGATGGGCGAGGCAAGGGATCTGCAAGCCATGCTAGAAAAGAAGGGTGACGATCTTACGGATTCCGAGCGTCGAAGCAAGGAACGCGAATTGTCGGCCATAAGTGCAGACCTTCAGCGTTTGCAGCGAGAGTTCAGCGAGGATTTGAATCTGCGCAAGAATGAAGAACTGGCCATCGTCCTGGAATTGGCGAACAAGGCGATCAAGGCGATCGCAGAGTCGGGGAAATACGATCTGATCCTACAGGATTCTATTTACCACAACCAGAAAATAGACATCACCGACAAGGTGATCCAGTATCTGGATGAAGCCAGCAAGGCGAAGTGACCGGGCGCAAGCGACATGATAGTAAGGTACCGGTTATCTGATATTGCGGCGAAGTTTGGCGGCAGCGTTGTGGGAGACGGAGCGGTGCTTGTCTCGCAGGTCGCGACACTGGACGCCGCCCGGCCGGAACACATCAGTTTTCTGACCAACAGCAAATATCGCGCTCAACTTGTCGGAACCCAAGCCGGGGCGGTGATCCTGGCAAAGGCGGATGCCGAAGAGACTGAATTGCCGCGTATCATCTCGGATAATCCCTATGCGTATTTTGCCAAAGTCTCCGCATTGCTCAATCCCCTTCCTGAAGTTCAGGCGGGCATCCACCCGAGTGCAATAATAGGTTCGGGAACACAGATTGATCCATCGGCAAGCATTGCAGCGACAGCAGTGATTGCCGATGGTGTCAGGATAGGCGCACATTCGGTGATCGGTGAAGGATGCTGTGTCGGGAAGAATACTGTGATCGGGAGTCGGGTACGGTTATATCCGCGTGTGGTCATCTATCACGACTGCGTGATAGGGAATAACCTGATCGCTCATTCCGGGGTGGTGATAGGGGCGGATGGCTTCGGTATCGCGATGGATGAGGGGCGCTGGATCAAGATACCCCAGATCGGTCGTGTGGTGATCGGCAATGATGTCGAGATAGGTGCGAATACCACGATAGACCGTGGTGCATTGAGCGATACGATTATCGAGGACGGTGTGAAGCTGGATAACCAGATCCAGGTTGCCCATAACGTTCATATCGGGGCACATACTGCAATTGCCGGATGTGTCGGTATCGCTGGGAGTACCACCATAGGAAGTTACTGCCGGATAGGCGGTAGTGCGGGTATCCTTGGACATCTGCACATAGCCGATCATGTTGAGATCGCTTCGTTTACACTGGTCGGAAAATCCATACGCGATGCGGGTTCCTATGCCGGGATATTCCCATTTTCCAAAGCGGAGGATTGGCGCAAGAACAGCGTTCATCTGCGTCATCTGGACCAATTGGCTGACCGTATCAAGGCGCTTGAAAAGAAGATCCAGTCGTCGGGTGACAAATAGCACGATGAATCGGTTATAACAAAAATCAAACCAGGGGGAGTATATGAGTACGCAGATCAATATAGACAAAATCATGGAGCTGTTGCCGCATCGCTACCCGTTTCTGCTGATAGACCGCGTGTTGTCGCTGGAAACGGACAAGAGCATCGTGACGTTGAAGAATGTAACCATCAACGAACCGTTCTTTCCCGGACATTACCCGCATCACCCCGTCATGCCGGGTGTGCTGATGCTGGAAGCGATGGCGCAGGCTTCCGCATTGCTGTCTTTCAGTTCGATGAAAGCCAAGGCATCGGATAACCCGAATGAAAAGTTGCTGTATTATTTTGCCGGAATCGATGGCGCACGCTTCAGAAGACCGGTGATTCCCGGTGATCAGTTGATCATCAAATCCACCCTGTTGCGCAGCGTCAGGGGCATCGTCAAGTTCAGCGCAACCGCAGAAGTGGATGGTAAATTGGCGGCAGAATCCGAGTTGATGTGCACGGTCAAATCGGTGTCTTGATGCGTCATCCCACCGCTATCATCCATCCCGGTGCAAAGCTTGCCGACGATGTCAGGGTCGGCCCGTATTCCATCATAGGTGAGCATGTCGAGATCGGCTCGGCGACAGTAATCGGCCCGCATGTGGTGATCGACGGTCACACCACGATCGGCAAGGGAAATCGCATTTTTCAATTCAGTTCGATCGGTGAGATTCCGCAGGACAAGAAATACAAAGACGAGCCGACACGGCTGGTGATAGGCGACAACAACACCATACGGGAGTGCTGCACTCTCAATCTGGGTACGGTGCAGGACAAGGATGCGACTACCATCGGCAGTGACAACTGGATCATGGCATATGTACATGTGGCGCACGATTGCGTCATTGGAAACCACAATATTATTGCCAACTCGGTGCAGTTCGCGGGGCATGTGGAGATCGGCGACCATATCCTGATCGGCGGTCTCAGCGGCATCCACCAGTTCGTTCGTATCGGCGACTTCGCCATGGTCGGCTTCCAGACAAGATTGTCGCAGGATGTCCCGCCTTTCGTGACTGCCGTTGGTAATCCGGCAGAAGTGAAGGGGCCGCATCAGGAAGGGCCTCGACGCAAGGGATATTCCGATATACGGCTTGATATGATCAAGAAGATGTATCGTGCCTTGTACCGATCCGGTACTAATTTCGAAACGTCCAGACAGGAGATAGCCGCATTGCGCGGACAGTCTCCTGAAGCGGACACGGACATCGACAACATGCTGACCTTCCTGGGCAACGCCAAGCGTGGCATTGTCCGTTGATATTTTTCAGATATGCAAAATAATGTGGTGATAGGCATCGTTGCGGGCGAGGCATCCGGCGACCTGCTGGGCAGCCATTTGATACTTGCTTTGAAAACAGCGCGCCCCGATTTGAAATTCATCGGAATAGGCGGGCCGAAAATGAAATCGGCAGGCATGGAAGTGATGTTTCCGATGGAAAAGCTGGCCGTGAACGGCTATGTGGAAGTACTGAAACATTACCGCGAGATCGTCGGCATTCGCAACAAACTGCGTGATTTTCTTCTGGCGCACCCCCCCAAATTATTCATCGCCATTGATGCACCAGATTTCAACCTGGATCTTGAGCTTGTGCTTAAACAGCATGGCATTCCCACCGTACACTATGTCAGTCCATCCATATGGGCATGGCGCGGGGAGCGTATCCACAAGATCAAGCGTGCAGTCACGCATATGCTTACCCTGTTCCCGCATGAAGCAAAGCTCTATCAGGAAGCGGGTGTGCCGGTAGACTATGTGGGCCACCCACTTGCAGACATGATCCCGGAACAACCCAAGCGTGCCGAGATGCGGGAAACAATGCGTATTCCATTGCGTGCAAAGGTTTTTGCATTGCTGCCGGGCAGCCGTCAGGGTGAAGTCAGACGTCTGGCGAATATTTTTATTGAAACTGCCAAGCTGATCTACCAAAAACATCCGGAAGCACGATTTCTGGTGCCGCTTGCCAGTCGCGAGACCAGAGGGATATTTGAGCAGGCACTTCATGATTGCGATGCCCTGGAATTGCCGCTCACCATGCTTTTCGGCCATGCGCAGGATGCGATGATCGCTGCCGATGGTGTACTGGTCGCCTCCGGGACTGCTACGCTGGAAGCGGCCTTGTTGAAGCGTCCGATGGTGATCACCTACCGGTTGAATGCGCTGACGTGGAGACTGATGCGTCCCAAGGGATATCTGCCTTATTACGGCTTGCCGAACATCCTGTGCGGACGTTTTGTCGTGCCTGAATTGATGCAGGAAGATGCGAATCCGGAGAATCTTGCACAGGCCTTGCTCAATCTGGTTAACGATAAGAATGCTGTCGAGGTGCTGGAAAAAACCTTCCTTGAACTGCACCGGACATTGCGGCAAAACACCGCCCAGAAAGCTGCTGCGGCGATCCTGCCGTATCTGCCAGCAGTCTGAATATACTTCGCGCTTGCGTGTAAGGAACACGGGGGAATGAAAATCAACCAATCCATCATTCTGGTCTGCGGTGTAGATGAGGCAGGGCGCGGCCCACTGGCCGGGCCGGTCAGTGCGGCCGCTGTGATACTGGATGATACCTATCCTATTCCTGGCCTGGCAGATTCAAAAAAGCTTTCCGAACGGAAACGCGATCTTCTCGCCCCGCTGATTCGGGAACGCTCATTATCATGGGCTGTTGCCTATGCGGATGTCGGCGAAATAGACCGGATGAATATTCTTCAGGCAACCTTGCTGGCGATGCGCCGTGCCGTGCTGGCTTTGCACATTCAGCCGCAGCAGGTGCTGGTGGATGGTTTGTATTGTCCTCAGACCGGTATTGCGAGCCAGGCAATCGTGAAAGGTGACAGCAAGATCGCCGCTATCTCGGCCGCCTCGATATTGGCAAAGACTGCAAGAGATGAGCTTATGCTGCAACTGCACGAACAATATCCTTGTTACGGTTTCGCCGACCACAAGGGTTATCCCACCGCTTCCCACCTTGCGGCACTTAGAGAGCATGGAGTGTCAGCGATACACCGCAAGAGTTTCAGGCCGGTGAGAGAACTAATTGACCGAATCTCCGACTAATGGTTTTTGTAAGGTTTTATCCGGCTGCATCGCTGCTTGTTCAACAAATTCAACTTAAAGGAAATCAATCATGTCGCTACTTAAACTGATACATTTTCTTTCTGCCCTGATCTGGGTGGGAGGGATGTTCTTTGCCTATGTGGTATTGCGTCCGGCTGCGGTCGATGTACTCGAGCCTCCACATCGTTTGCGCCTTTGGGATAACGTCTTTCGACGCTTTTTCGTCTGGGTATGGGGTGCGGTAGCGGTGATACTGGCCAGCGGTTTTTACATGATTTACATGTACGGTGGCTTTGCCTATTTGCCAATGCATGTTCATATCATGCTGGCAACGGGAATCGCGATGGTGGCGATCTATGGCCATGTGTATTTTGGTTGTTACAAACCGCTAGCCTCGCTGGTTGAAAAACAAAGCTGGAAAGAAGCGGGTGAGATGTTGGGTAAAATACGCAAACTAATCGCCGTCAATCTGGCGTTGGGTATAGTAACTGTCTGCGTTGCGGTGATGGGAGCCCATTAGAGTTGTATGTCGATTTCCCTTGTGCGTGAAAATATTGGCGTGCCAGTTTGATATACTACTCCACGATCTTTGGCATTTTGCCCCGATGGGCAAAAGGTATGGCTGGGGAATTTTTTACAACTTTCAGTTTGGAGAATGGATAAATGGATGTTAATACTACAGTCGCCCAGCTTAAGGAGCGCCTCAACAATGATAGTGGCGATATTGATGCTGCAACCTCGTTGGGGAATATCTATTACGATGCGGGTGATGCCGGTCAAGCGATACTCTACTACCGCCGTGCGCTTGATATCAATCCGGATTTGCCGGGTGTGCGCACCGATCTGGGAACGATGTACTGGCGCAACGACGACATCAGTATGGCCGAGCAGGCGTTCCGGGATGCGATCGCGAGCGATGCCGGCTTCGGACATGCATACGTGAATCTGGGCCTGCTGTTGCAACGTGCAAAAGATGATGTGGCTGGCGCTCGTGCTGCCTGGAAACAGCTGCTGGCAGTTAACCCCAATCACGATGTTGCGGCAAAGGCACGTGAATTACTTCAGGAAACTGCATCCCTTGTTAACTGATGCAAGGGCAAACTGATGCCGTATTGGAATCCTGCTAAATCTTAGTGACGAACCCAGTGAACCGGACATAGCTCCGGTTCATTGCTTTATAACCCGAGAATATATATTTTATTTCCAAGGTGAACGGTTGATCGTATGAAACACACACTTACTGTTGAGGATATGAAACATACACACCGGTTCGACGAGGGAAACCCGCTCGCGGAAAAAAATACGTTGCGCGTTGCAATACTCACCGCGACGATGATGGTGATCGAAATCGCGGGCGGCTGGTATTACAACTCGATGGCGCTGCTGGCCGATGGCTGGCATATGAGTTCTCACACGATTGCGATGGGGCTGTCGCTGTTTGCATATATCTTTGCCAGAAAGTATGCGCACGACCCGCGCTTTTCGTTCGGCACATGGAAGATAGAAATACTGGGCGGTTACACCAGCGCGGTATTGCTGGTGATAGTGGCCGTATTAATGGTTTATCAATCCATTGAACGCCTGATTTCACCAACCATGATTCACTACGAACAGGCAATTGCGATTGCGATTGTCGGCTTGCTGGTTAATCTTGCCTCCGCATGGCTGCTCAAGGACGGTCATCACCATCACCACTCTCATGGGCATGACCACGGACATCACGATCATGGGCACGGCCACCATGACCTGAATCTGCGCTCGGCCTATCTGCATGTGCTTGCGGATGCGGCAACATCGGTGCTGGCCATCATCGCGCTGTTCGGC
>JBGSMU010000155.1:0-8565 GCA_041739955.1 Gallionella sp.
CAACCGGAAACGGCAACACTCGACACTGGGCTACAAGTCACCAATGAAGTTTCTGGAAGACTGGCTTATTGCTCAGCAGAAAGAAAAGCTGGTAGCATGAACGCCACTTCTTGGAAGACGAAAAACCGAGGGAAGCTCACATCACGCTCGGCGATAACTTGCCGCCTGCCGCAATTAGCAACCTGTCGGGGCAACCTACTTACCCTTGTCCGTTCTCACCGTCCGATGCAACATTTTGTCTGGTACCTGCCTACGCAGTCTTAGAGGACGTTTTATGCCAAGGCTTTCTATACAGCAGCACTGCCGGAAAACCTGAAGCTTGCGCTATAATCAGCATCTTGCCGCAATAACAATCAATTTATGGGTAACGAAACGATACAAGCCGTACGCGGCATGAATGACATTCTGCCGGACGAGGCCGAGCTTTGGCTATGGTTTGAGGAGACGGTACGCGATTGGCTGCACAGCTATGGCTATCGCAACATCCGCATGCCTTTGGTCGAGCCGACCGTCTTATTCAAGCGTGCTATCGGCGAGGTGACCGACATCGTCGAGAAAGAGATGTACAGCTTCGCGGATGCGCTGAACGGCGACCACCTGACACTGCGCCCGGAAGGCACTGCTTCCTGCGTGCGCGCTGTGCTGCAACACAATCTGCTGTATAACGCGCCGCAACGCCTTTATTACAGCGGACAGATGTTCCGCCATGAGCGCCCGCAGAAGGGGCGTTACCGCCAGTTCCACCAGGTCGGTGTCGAAGCGCTTGGTTTTGCCGGGCCGGATATCGACGCTGAGCAGATCATGATGTGCGACAGGCTATGGAAGAAATTGGGCCTTCGCGATGTCACGCTGCAATTGAACACGTTGGGCGATACCGCCTCGCGTCACCGTCATCGTGCCAAGCTGATCGAGTATTTCGACCGGCACAAGGATGTGCTGGACGCGGATGCGACACGGCGTTTGCATTCCAACCCGCTGCGCATCCTGGACAGCAAGAATCCCGCGATGCAGGAGTTGATCGTCGCTGCGCCGAAGCTGATGGACGAGCTGGAGGAAGATGCATTGAAGCATTTCGATGAATTGCAGGCGATCCTTAAGCGCCACGACATCGACTTCGAGATCGACACGCGCCTGGTGCGCGGACTTGATTATTACAACCGCACGGTGTTCGAATGGGTCACGACGCGCCTGGGCGCACAGGGCACGGTTTGCGCGGGCGGTCGTTATGACGGCCTGATCGAACAGATCGGCGGAAAACCTGCCCCGGCGATGGGTTTCGCGATGGGAGTAGAACGATTGCTGGCATTGGCACTCGAAGACGGCAAGGTATTGCCGAAGCCGGAAGTGGATGTATATGTCGTGCATCAGGGCGAATTGGCCGGACAGCTCGCCAGCAAAGTGGCAGAACTGTTACGCGACGACAGCTTGCGCGTACTGTTGCATTGCGGTGGCGGCAGTTTCAAGTCGCAAATGAAGAAGGCGGACGGCAGCGGCGCCCGGGTGGCCGTGGTCATCGGTGATGATGAGGCACAGGCGAATGAAGTCGCTGTCAAGCCGATGCAGGGCGGTGAACAGGTTAGGGTGGCGGTTCAGAATATCGCCTCGACAGTAAACAAACTTATCAGCTAGGGGTACGAAATGGCAGCATTGGATTTGCAGGAACAGGAACAACTCGAACAACTTAAGGCATGGTGGCAAGACAACAGTAACTGGATACTGGGAACACTGCTGATCGTCGTCGTAACAATGGGCGGCTGGCGGGGCTGGAATTACTATAAGACCCAGGAGTCGATTGAGGCTTCGACACTGTTCCAGCAATTCCTCGAGCAGGTTGATAGTGGTGACCTGAATCGCATCAATGATGCCGCGTCGGCGATCAGGGACAAATTTTCAGGATCAGCTTATGCCGCACGTGCCATGTTATATGCCGCGGGAGCGAATGAGAAAAAGCAATCTGACGGTATCGCCACGACCCAGCTGCAATGGGTCATAGATCATGCCAAGGAAGAAGGATTGAAGGACGTGGCCCGGTTGCGTCTGGCGGCATTGCTGCTGGACCAGGAAAAATATGCTGAAGCAATGAAGCAGCTTGATGCCCAGCACACGCCATCGTTTGACGCTTTGTATTCCGATCTAAGGGGTGATGTATTGCTGGCACAGGGCAAAAAGGACGAGGCAAGGAGCGCATACAGGCTGGCATACGAGAAAATTGATCCCCTGAGCCAGTACCGTAATCTGATCCAGATAAAAATGGATGCATTGGGCGCGGCTAAATGAAATTAGTAGCTGTTTATAAGCGCTATAACCGAGCCTCGGAACTGTGCACGCTATCGGCATTGTTGGTACTGCTGGCAGTTTTGACAGGATGCGCTTCTACCGATGAGTCTACCCCCGAGTGGGCGGGCGTCAAAAATGCGGACGAACCCGCCAAGCTGGTTGAATTCAGCGACACAGCAATATTCGCAGTCAAATGGCAAACCGATGTTGGCGATTCCGGTGCGAATCTTTTGCAGCCTGCGCTTACGGATCAGGCTGCTTATGCCGTTTCTGTACTGGGTTTGCTGTCCAAACTTGATAAAGATACCGGCAAAGTATTGTGGCAGGTCAAAACCGGACTTTCCGTAAGCGGTGGCGTCGGTAGCGGTGAAGGGTTGGTCATCATCGGCGGCAATAAAGGTGATGTACAGGCATATGATGAGGCCGGTCAGTTGGTGTGGAAGAGCAAAGTCTCTAGCGAGGTTTTGAGTGTTTCCAGGGTGTCCGAAGGCATACTGGTCGTGCGCAGTGGCGATGGACGAATCACCGGGCTGAATGCCTCCGACGGAAAGCAGGCTTGGCTGATCGAACGCACTACGCCGGCTTTGGTCGTGCGCAGTCATGCCAGCGTATCCATCCTGAATGGCGTTGCTTTTGCAGGATACCCGGGGGGACGATTGGCAGCGATCAAACTCTCGGATGGCGAAGTGTTGTGGGAGACTTCCGTTTCCCAACCTCGCGGAAATACCGAACTGGAGCGCATCAGCGACATCACCGGTAATCCGGTTGTGGATGACGAACAAGTCTGTGCCGTCGCCTTTCAGGGACGCATGGGCTGCTATGACGTGGCGCAGGGAAGCCCGTTGTGGAACCGCGAACTATCAAGCGATCAGGGGATGATGCTGCTGAGAAGATATCTCTATCTCAGCGATTCCAGAAGCTCTATCACCGAAATGGACAAGACCACCGGCAATACCGTCTGGAAAAACGACCAGTTGTTCATGCGGGGGATTTCTTCACCGTATGTGATGGAAGATTTTGTCGTGGTTGGGGATCAGCAGGGTTATCTGCATGGCCTGAGTCGTGATGACGGTAGCTTTGTTGCACGTATCAAGCTGGAAGGCGGCGCGATCAAGGCGACGATGCTGAAACTCGGTGATGGCTTCCTGCTACAAACCAGCGCTGGCGAACTGTACTCGCTAACGATCAAATCAAAGAAAGCTTCCTGATGCTACCCACCGTCGTACTGGTAGGCCGCCCCAATGTGGGCAAGTCTACGTTGTTCAACCGCCTCACACGAAGCCGCGATGCGCTGGTCGCCGACCTGCCCGGGCTGACGCGCGACCGACATTATGGACGCGGCAGGGTGGGCGAACGCCCTTACCTGGTAGTGGACACCGGCGGTCTTGAGCCGGTAGCCAAGGATGGCATCATGCATGAGATGGCCAAGCAAAGCCGTCAGGCGGTGGATGAGGCCGATGTCGTGCTGTTCCTGGTGGATGGACGCGCCGGCTGCACCCCCCAGGACACCATCATCGCCGGGCAATTGCGCAAGACCGGCAAACCGATCCTGTTGCTGGTCAACAAAGCTGAAGGCATGCAACGCGCCAAAGTAACCGCTGAATTCTTTGAGCTTGGTCTGGGTGACCCGCTGCCGATCTCGTCCGCGCACGGCGATAACGTGAGTGAAGTGATCGAGATCGCTCTGGAAGGATTCCCGGATGATACAGAGGAAGAAGCCGCCGGGGAAAAACCGCCAAAACTGGCCATCGTTGGACGTCCCAATGTTGGTAAATCCACCTTGGTCAATGCCATACTTGGCGAGCAACGCGTGATCGCCTTTGACCAGCCTGGCACCACACGCGACAGCATCTATATCGACTTTGAACGCGACGGCAAGCAATACACCATCATCGACACAGCCGGCGTGCGTCGACGCGGCAAGGTGGACGAGGCGGTGGAAAAGTTCTCTGTGATCAAAACCATGCAGGCGATCGAGGATGCGAATGTCGTGGTGCTGGTAGTGGATGCCCGCGACCAGATCACCGAACAGGACGCGCATGTAGCAGACTTCGTGTTGCAGGCCGGCAGAGCGCTGGTGCTGGCAGTCAACAAGTGGGATGGACTGGATGAATACAAACGCAATCAGGTAAAAAGCGATATCGAACGCAAACTGCACTTCCTGAGTTTTGCCAAGTTGCATTACATCTCGGCTTTGCACGGCAACGGTATTCCAGGCGTGCTTAAATCCGTGGATGAGGCTTATGCCGCAGCGATGGCAAAGCTCTCGACACCGAAACTGACGCGCGCATTGATAGGCGCTCTGGAAAAACAGGCGCCGCCCAAGTCTGGCCGCTTTACGCCCAAGATGCGCTATGCCCACCAGGGCGGCAGCAACCCGCCACTGATCGTGATCCATGGCAGCGGCCTGGATAATGTGTCGGCGAGTTACACACGTTATCTGGAACGGGCTTTCAGCGAGATATTCAAGCTGAAGGGAACGCCGATGAAGATCCAGTACAACTCCAGCAAGAATCCTTTTGAAGGCAGCAAGCCCAAACCGCTTACCGAAGGCGAGCAGCGCAGGGCACATCGCGCGCGCATACGTGGGCGAAAATTGTACGGGAGTTAATTACTGTTCATCGGGGTCGATCAGGCCCGGTGTCTTTAGGTAACATACCGTTCGTGATAAAATCCCAGCCTGTTAAGGCAGGGTATTTTTGCTGTTCTATAGTGAGCATGTTGTTCTGCCGAATGAGTTTCTGGAGAACTCCCATGAAGCAACAATCGCCCCATAATTACTTCCCCCTCAAAGCCCTGACCGTTTCGGTCATGCTCACCCTCAGCGCGAATAGCTATGCCCTGCCACAGAGCGGCCAAGTCAGCGCAGGCAGTGCCGGCATAAGCAATACCGGCAATACAACCACCATCACACAGACTTCGCAAAATGCCGCCATCAACTGGCAGAGCTTCAGTATCGGTTCAGGCGAAACCGTCAATTTCATGCAACCCAGCACCAGCGCCATGGTGCTTAACCGGGTACTCGGGCAGGATCCCGGCACCATACTCGGCAACCTGAACGCCAATGGCCAGGTGTTCATCATCAATCCCAACGGGGTATTATTTGGTAACACCGCCCGGGTCAATGTCGGTGGACTGGTTGCTTCGACGCTCAATGTCAGCGACGCCGATTTCATGGCAAATAACTACAGCTTCAACAATGACGGCAGCGCTGGCAATATCATCAATCAGGGCAACCTGACTGCGGCAGATGGCGGCTACATCACCCTGATCGCGCCCAAAATCATTAACGAAGGCGCGATTACTGTTACTTCTGGCACCGCGAACTCGGGCAGCGTCCTGATGGCAGCAGGGGATCAGATTACACTTACGCTTAATAACGGCTCATTGCTTTCCTATACCGTTGACCGGGGTGCCATCGATGCGCTGGCCGAGAACAAACAACTTATACAGGCAGACGGCGGCAAGATCATCCTCACTGCCAAGGCGGCGGATGCGCTCAGCACAGCAGTCGTCAACAACACCGGCATCATCCAGGCACGCACCGTGCAGAACGTTGGTGGGACTATCCGGTTGTTGGGTGACATGCAAACCGGCACTGTAAATGTCGGCGGTATGCTGGATGCCACTGCATATGAAGCAGGAAACGGCGGCTTCATCGAAACCAGTGCAGCACACGTCAAAGTACAAGGTGACGCACAAATCACCACCCAAGCTGCTTATGGCCTGTCCGGAAGCTGGTTGATCGACCCTTATGACTTTACCATCGCGGCCAGTGGTGGCGACATCACCGGTGCCGCACTCGGCACTGCACTGGGCTCGGGCAACGTCACCATCACCACCGCAGCCGGATCGGTCAGCTGTACAGGCGCTACCTGCGGTACGGGTAACCCGGCAGGTAACGGTGACATCTTCGTGAATGACAGCGTGGCGTGGTCTGCCAACACCCTTACATTGAGCGCCTACCGTAACATCGACATCAACGCACAAATGGATGCCACCAGTACTGCAGGACTTGCATTCGAATACGGGCAGGGTGCCGTTGCGGCAGGTAACACCGCGACTTACAACATCAACGCCCCGATTAATCTGGCATCAACAGGCAGCTTTTCAACAAAACTTGGCAGTGACGGTGGCATCACCAGCTATACCATCATCGACAGCCTTGGTGCAGCTGGCTCTACCACCGGCACTGATCTACAGGGCATTAGTGGCAACCTCACCGGCAACTATGTGCTTGGGGCGAGCATTGATGCGTCAGCTACCAGCGGTTGGAATAGCGGCGCTGGTTTTGTTCCGATAGGCACTACCCTTAGTGTGAGCTTCAAGGGAATTTTCGATGGTTTGGGACATACCATTGATAACCTGTACATCAATTCCAATGCCCAATACGTAGGTATGTTTGGTGTCACGGGGGCCGGGTTCGTTGCCCAGAATGTGGGGATGCAGGGCGGGAGCGTTAGCGGTCTCAACTATGCGGGCGGGTTGGCATACTACGTTGGCGGACTGGTCGGATATAACCGAGGGATCATCAATAATAGTTACAACACCGGTAGCGTTAGCGGCGGGGCAAAAGGTCAGGTAGGCGGATTGGTAGGCCAAAACACCAAGCCTAACGGTGCGAATGCGATCATTAGCAACAGCTATGCATCGGGATATGTGAGCACAGGAACAGGTGGTTCGGCCGGTGGTCTGGTTGGATACGTCAATACCGGAAGCCAGGTTCACTACAGCTACGCCACTGGTGATGTTCATGGCACTTCCGGAAGTTACATTGGCGGGTTCATTGGTCAGAACAACGGTATCGTCGATAGCAATTTTTCTACAGGCGGTGTTTCCGGCACTTCACCATTTGCAATAGGGGGCTTCAGCGGTTTTGGCTTTGGACCGATCAGCAACAGTTTTTGGGACACCACAACATCCGGCCAATCGACCAGTGCAGGCAGTGCCGTCGGGATGAATACTGCCGACATGATGACGCTGGCAAATTTCAACTCCGCTACGACAGCGAATGGCAATGTCGATCCTGTCTGGGATTTCACCAACACCTGGTATATGGCGGATGGTGCATCACGACCATTCCTGCGCAGTGAATACAGCACAACCATTACCAATGCGCACCAATTGCAACTGATGGCGTTGGATCCGGGAGCGAACTACGTCCTGGGCGCAAACATAGACCTGGCTGAATCAGGCAGCGCTTCAGGTATGTGGGACACTACGTCCGGTTTTGCTCCGGTTGGCAATGTTTCCACTGCATTTACCGGGACGTTTGATGGCGGCAGCCACACTATCACCAATCTCAACATCAACCTGCCTTCGACCGATTATGTGGGTATGTTCGGTTACATTGATGCCGCAACCATCACCAATGCAAATGTGACCGGTAGCGTGACCGGCTTTGATTATGTCGGCGGAATAGTCGGCAAGACCAACAACTTTTCTGTCGTCAGCGCGTCCTCTTTCACCGGCTCGGTAACGGGCAATTCCTATGTCGGAGGCATTGTTGGTTTGAATGACCCGAGCACCGTGGAAAATGTCTACGTGAACGCTAATGTGAACGGAGTCTCCAGGGTTGGCGGCGTGGCAGGCGGGAATCTGGATAGCGTGATCAACTTTGCCAATTTCTCCGGCACGGTTACCGGAACTGACCGGGTGGGAGGACTGAGCGGTGAAAACTCCGGTAACAGTGGTTTCAGCAATGTGATTGTTGCGGGTAACATAAACGGCTCAACCAATGTCGGAGGATTGACCGGTTCGAATTCCGCCACAGGTGCTGCCAGCGTAAGTTTCTGGGATGCCGAGGGTACAGGCCAAGCAAACGCGGACGGGGGTGGCGCTATCACTGGCACCACAGGCTTAAGTTCCGCACAGATGAACCAGAAGTCGAGTTTTAACGGTATGGATTTCACCAGTTCCTGGGTGATCTACGAAGGGCATACCCGCCCATTGTTGCGCACCTTTATGACTCCGCTGACAGTCACCGCGATTGGTGGAAGCAAAGAATTCGATGGGGTGGCCGGCAATGGCGTTACTTATTCCGAGGTGCCAAACAGTAGCATCATGGGAATACTGGATTACGGTATAAGCCAGAACGTGGGAAGTTACACGACCAGTCTAAGTGGTCTATATTCCAGTCAGGACGGCTATTGAGCTTCCCCCGATAAATAGTCTTCCAAGGGCGACGTAAAATTAACGTTACTTTTGGAGGAAGCAGATGAAGAGAATACCGAAGCAGGAATACACCGCCGAGTTCAGGGAGTTGGCGATCAAGCGAGTCAAAGATGG
>JBGSMU010000156.1:0-8486 GCA_041739955.1 Gallionella sp.
CAACCGGAAACGGCAACACTCGACACTGGGCTACAAGTCACCAATGAAGTTTCTGGAAGACTGGCTTATTGCTCAGCAGAAAGAAAAGCTGGTAGCATGAACGCCACTTCTTGGAAGACGAAAAACCGAGGGAAGCTCACAACGTAGAATTTAGTTTCATAATTTTCCTTCCTGCATATCATTTAACAATCAGTGTACCGCTTCGTCCCGCTTGCGCAATACGCGCCATATCCATCCGGCAAACAACAACAGCATGACGGCTCCCGCCCAAAGCGGCCATCTCACCGGCTGATTCCATTCGCGCCGTTTCTCATCGCGCAACTTCGCGTCGATGCGCCAGTACTTGAGTTTGTTGTTGGCCATCACGTTGGCTTTGACGTTGCCCAGCCAGCCGTGCTGCAGCACGTAATTCTTCGGGTGGAAGCCCCACAGCCAGGGCGAATCGCGGCGCAATATCTCCAGCATGCGGTCGATGATCGCCTGCCGTGCCGGACTGTTATCCATGTTCTTCATCTGTTCGAATAACCGGTCGTATTCTGGATTACTGTAGTTCGCGGCGTTCTCACCGCCCTTGGCCACCTTGGCCTGCGCACCGTGCAGCAGAAAGAAGAAATTCTCCGGGTCGGGGTAATCTGCATTCCAGCCGAAGTAGAACATCTGCGTGTCCCCGCGCCGTATCTTGTCCTGGAAGCGGTTGTAGTCGGTGCTGCGCACGTCGAGCTGTACGCCGATCTTGTCGAACTGCTTGCGCAGCCAGTCGAGTCTGGACTTGCTGCCGACGCCGGTGGCGGTGGTGTCGAGATGGATCACCAGCGGCTGCCCGGTCACTTTATCCACCCCGCCGGGATAGCCTGCTTCAGCTAGCAGATGTTTTGCTTCTTCTATGGATTTGCGTCTGGGCTGCCCATCTACCCAGTCGTATACATAACGATTGATACCCGCCTCGCCCTCGCGGAAACCGAAGATGCCGGGCGGGATAGGCGACTGCGCCGGGATGCCGCGCCCGTTGGCAAAGATAGAGACAAATTCCTCGAAATCCACCACGATAGCGATCGCACGGCGCAGCTTGCGTGCACGTTCGGTAGATCCGCCCACCACCGTGTCCAGCCAGTTGAAGCCTGTGTACATCGTTGAAGTCGAGACCGCTGTGGACAGCACGATGCCCTGCGCACGCATCCCGTCTGTCACCGCCGCCTCGCCGCCGACGCTGACCTGCACGGCCTGGTCGAAGCTGTCCGAGCTGATGCCCGAGGCATCGTAATAGCCCTGCAGGAATTTGTTCCAGTACGGTATGGTCTCCTTCTCCAGACTGAAAACAACGCTGTCTATCAGCGGCAGCGGCTTGCCTGCATCCGCCAGCAACCCGGCCCCGGCATCCCCCGCCTCACCCTCCAACGGATAGGTCTCGCTGTCGTAATACGGGTTCTTAGTCAGCACCATGCGCTTGTTGGGATCGTTCTCGGACAGGTAATACGGTCCGCTGCCCACCGGCCACCAGTCCAGCGACAGGTTGCGTTGCTTCATACCCGCTTGAGCGTAAAAGCGCTCGGCCTCTTGCGGCATCGGCGAAAAGAACGGCATTGCCAGCCAGTAGGCGAACTGCGGATACTTGCCGTTGATGGTGATGCGGTAAGTGGTGTCGTCTACCACCTCGACGCCGGATAGCGGATACGCATTCAGGTCGAGGAATGCCTCGGGATCCTTCTGCACGGCCTGCTCCAGCGTGGCCGCATAATCCTTGAGGCCGACGATGTACTCGCTCATCACGCCGGCGATCGGCGTGTGCAATTGCGGATGTACCAGCCGCTTGATCTGATACGCGTAATCCGCAGCCGTCACGTTACGCGTGGCTGTCTTGGCAAAATCCTTCAATGAATAAACAGCAGCAAGATCGTCAACCGTCAGGTGCAAATTCCCGGGCACGAAAGCAGGATGCGGCTGGTAGCGCATACCCGGCTTGATACGAATCTCGTAAACACTGAAGGCGATCTTCTCTGCCGCTACATCGTCAGACAATAGATGACTATCCTTGTCCAGATAATGCACAGTCGGCATCGCACTGGCAGCAAGCGGGATGAGCTGATAAGGGCGCTTCAGGTAATGATATTGCAGGGGCGGCAGGTAAACCTGCGCGAGGAACTCGTACTCATTCTCGCTGTATGCCTGCGCCGGGTCGAGGTGCTTGGGCCGCTCGGTGAAAGCCGTATAAAGTATCGACTTGCCATCATCCGACGCGGGATAGGGATTGTTCCACAAACCGCCGTCACATGCGAAAAGCAGCAAAACCAGCAGGACAGCACAGATAACTTTCATGTCGCGGAGTTTAGCGGAATAGCGCGATCACGTCATGATGACACCCCCCCATACAGGCGATTGACCCCTCCATAAAAAGGGCATATTCTTCAATCGAAAATGCATGCCACCGGGAGATTGAGAGTCATGAAAAAATACCGCTTGTTAATGCTGATCCTGACGATGCTGGGGACGGGTATTTTTCCGGCTACCGGAACAGGCGCGACGACGACTGTGACAACAGCTGCATCTGCCGAGAGCAACAAGGTGCTGTCAGATGCTGAAGCGCTGATGAACAAAGGCAAGGCAGCGGAAGCGTATGCCTTGTTGGAACCGTTCGAATTCGAACGTTCCGGCGAGGTGCGATTTGATTACCTGCTGGGCATCGCGGCACTGGACAGCGGCCAGCCCGATAAAGCTACGCTCGCCTTAGAGCGTGTGCTGGCAGTTGACCCGAACTTTGCAGGCGCACGTCTGGATATGGCGCGGGCACTGTTCAATCTGGGCGACCTGCCGCGCGCAAAAGCGGAATTCCAGACCGTGCTGGCACAGAATCCCCCGCCAGCCGCCAAAGCCACTGTCCAGAAATATCTGGAAGCGATCGAATCCCGGGAACAGAGCAAGAAGACCCGTTTTACCGCTTACATTGAAGGCACGCTGGGGCATGATTCCAACGTCAACAATTCAACCAGCCAATCAACGATCGCGGTTCCCGCATTTGGCAACCTTGTGTTTACGCTCAACCCCTCCAACCTCAAGACCGCCGACAACTATGGCGGAATTGCCGCCGGCGCCAATGTTGAACACCAGTTAAGCGACCGCTTCGGCGTATTTGCAGGTGCAGACTTGCGCCAGCGCAACAACAGCAAGGAGAAATCTTTCGACACGACCAGCCTGGATATCAGCGCGGGCGTTAGTTACAGCGCTGGTACGGAAACCGTGCGCGGCGGCATTATCGTCAACCGCTACAACCTGAGCGGCGAACACAATCGCGACACTACAGGGTTCAACGCCGTATGGAGCCACACTGTCGACTCAAATACCCAACTGAACGTGATCGCACAATTGAATAAGACCAGCTACGTCACGAATGTGATGCAAACCAACGATTTCAACAGCACCCTGCTGGGACTTGGTGGATTGCGTGTCCTCGAGGGTGGCAAATCAGCCCTGTTCGGCAGCCTGCTGTTCGGCACCGAGCAGGAGATCAACATACGCGCCGACGGCAACAAGCAATACTACGGACTGCGCGTAGGCGCACAAAAAGCCTGGACCGAAAATATCGATATATTCGCCCAGGCGGGCATACAGTCTGGAAAATATGACAAGACCAACTCAGCTTTCCTGGAAAAGCGCACGGATAGTCAATCCGACTTGAGCGCGGGCATGAACTGGCGGATCGCCCAACTCTGGACGGTACGTCCGCAAATATTATCGATGCGCAACAATTCCAACATCGGCATTTACAGTTTTGACCGTATCGATTATTCGGTGACAGTGCGCAGAGACTTTAAGTAACGGCATGTCATCAAACCCTATAGCGAACAGGAGTACCCCATGAAGAACTTCGCGATTCTATTTTTGCTGGCCATCTGGACGACTGCGTCATTCGCCGGACCCGCCGGTAACGTACAGTTCGTCAGGGGCGATGTGCGCGTCACGGATAGCGCCGGACGTACCCAGGCCTTGAAAAAAGGCGATGTGGTCAACGAGGGCGACACGCTGATCTCCGCCAGGACAGCTTCCGCGCAGATCAGGATGCTGGACAAGGGCCTGATCGCGGTTCGCCCGGACACAAGAATCAAGATAGACAGCTTCAAGTACAGCGGCAAGGAGGACGGCTCCGAGAATTTCCTGATGTCATTACTCAAGGGCGGATTTCGCGCCGTGACCGGCCAGATCGGCAGGATGAACAAAAAGAATTACCGCGTCAGCAGTTCCAGCGGCGCCACCATCGGTATCCGCGGCACCGACCATGAGGCCAGGCTGGTTCTGGAGAACGAGCCCGGTTTTGAGCCTGGTACCTACAGCAAAGTGAATGTCGGTGAAACAACACTTACCACCACTCAGGGTAGCATCGTCGTGCAAGCCAACCAGATGGGTTTTGCCGCATGGGGCGATAGCATGCCGCAGCTCCGCCCGATCGACACAGACCTGTTCTCCGCCAGCCCTGCTCCGGTTGATGATACCGGCGAAGGGGATGCATCCGGCAAGGATGGCGAGGATGAAGGCCAGCCCGTGCGTGAAGAGACCGAAAGCGACAAGGAAAATATCGAGCAAAAAGTCACCAACACCGATGACAGCGGATCAAGCCAGTTGGTCTCGAAGGACAGCAAGGATCTCAATGAACTACCCATCGTCGGGGAAAATTGCAGCGGGACGACCTGCACCTCGATCGACCTGACCCATCCGGAGGACACCTCCACCATCACATACTCATCCAAGCAAGTCCTGATCGGCATCGCAGCCGGGCTTTATTCCAACCAATGGTATTCGGCCAACCCTGCCGACATGACCTATAGCAGCGGTGGGTTGACCGGCTTCACCGAGTATTCGGTCACGGGTGATTACACTGCCAGTTACGCCATTAATGGCGCTTCCAACAAGTTCACCGGATCGGCCACCTCAGGTACGACCGATATCAAATTCGGCCGCTGGGGAAGCGCGACCTCGCTGACCGAAACCTATACAAACCAGTTGGGATTCGCCGGTGGATACGGCGGTTCCGGGACAAACGCCTGGATGTATGGTGCAGAAGGATATCTGGATCCCGGTGTAATTCCCGGCTCGACACTGACCGGCGTATTCAACTATGCACTGGACGGTAATACCACACCGATCGATATCTATACCGGGCAGACCGGCACCCTCAGTCTTGCCACCATGAGTGCCGACTTTACCAACCTGACGGTCAGTAGCGTGCTTGACCTGACTGTGGGCGCGGATGTCTGGGCAGTCGATGCACTCAATATGCCTATCTCCGGCAACCAGTTCTATGCTTCCGCCATCCCGGGAGGTGCAATGTCAAACACCATGACCATCTCACTGAACACCCTGGCCTGCCCCACTTGCTACGGCAACCTGACCGGTGCTTTCACCGGGCAGAATTATGCGGGTGCGATGCTCTCCTACATCATGTGGGATAACAACAACAGTAGCACCTATGCGATGGGGCACGCGGCCTTCAGCAACACAGCCCCCGTCACGAACGGTACCGCAGCCCCGAGCGGTAACTACTTTGTGGCGGATTACGGCGGCAGCATCAACCCGTATGCGCTCACGCTCACACCGGGTCAAGTATTAACGTCATACAGCAACTCATTTGGCCAGGGATTTAGTAATTCTACGACTGTAAATTGCCCGACCTGTACTGCCACGCCCACAGGCAACGCGGCCAATACCGGCATCTATTACGGCACCTGGGACGCAGGCACCATCACCCAGTCCAATACCAAGCCTGCCGGCACTTTCAGTCCCGCCTGGATCACCGGACCCGAAGCCGGGCCGCTGTTCCTGGCACAGGCCCTGACCGGCACGGTCAACTACACCATGGACGGCGGCATGGTGACCAACAGCATGGGCGTACCCGGCACGGTTTCCTCCGGCACCACCTCACTCACGGTCGATTTCAACAAACAGGTTGTCGGCATCAATCTCGACCTGTCGATCCTCGACACCTATCTGGCTCCGACGCTACACACATGGAATGCCCAAACCTTGCCGGGTGATGAAGCCCCCATTCAAATGGGCAACGGCATAGGCGGAGCAGCCTTCTCTGCTTCCAGTTACAACACCGGTCCCGGCACCCTGACGGTATTGGTCGACGGCTTATATTCCGGGAACGGCAGTATCGTCGGGCAACTGACCGGCACCGGCTTGAACGGCGCGATATTGAGCTACGATCTTGATGCATTTCTATCACCGACTTTTGAGCAGATCAACGGCGTGACGGCCATGGTCGGTCCGGCCAGCAACATCGCTACTCCGCACCGCATCGTGTTGGCTTCGTTGACAGATCCTGGTGTTGCCACTCCGACGTCGGTCATGGGATTTTATGAAAACGCGCCAAGCAGGATGATCACCGATGTTTCCGGGAATGTGACCCGGTTCGACATTAACCCGATCAATCAGAACAGCAACAGCAACAACACATCCACCACGCTCTCCAGCGGCAGCAGTGGGTTGTTCGATGCCGGCAACGACCCGGTCAGCGGGATCAGCTGGGGACGCTGGGAAGTGGGGGCCATCGACATCACCGATCGTGCTACCGGCGTTGTCACTCCCGCCGCGTTATCCGGTAGCCTGCACTGGATCGCAGGGCCGACCGAAACCACCGCCACCACCCTGCCCGCCAGCGGCACGTATACCTATACGAATTCCGGAGGCACATCCCCGACCGATAACCTTAGCGGGATCGGCACTTTGAACAACGCCAGCCTGACAGCAAATTTCACCGCCCAGACCGTGGATGTCGGCATCAATGTAACAGTCGGTACCTCGACCATGGACGCAGTCGCATTGAACACCCCCATCATTCAAAGCACATTGTTCTATGCTGATAGCCAATTGCCGGTAGCAGACTCCCAGCACCTCGCCGTTTCCTGCACCGGGGCCGGTTGCGGCGGTTCGACCAGCGGAGTGATCATCGGCCAATTCACCGGCACAGGGGCAACAGGCGCGGTGATGTCGTACGGCCTGGAAAATATCGGCGGTGCTTCAACTCAGATCATTTCGGGTGTGGCGGCATTCAATCAACAAGGGGCTTCCATTCAACAACCGGCTTTCTGATCCGGCCATCACACTCCGACACAGCAGACAAAATTTCCCGACATTTGTTAATTAACAGCCTGCATGGTTGACACATGCAGGCTGTTGTTCAACACTGCAAGGGTTTAGCACCCCCTTACTCACGTCACACCAAAAGCAAGATTCGATCACCATGAACACAAGCTGGCAGGATTTCCTCATTCAACACGGAGCGACCATCGCTGCCGACGTGGTACAGAATTTTGGCGATGCCCGGACCGAGATCGATGCAACCTCACACGGAACAGTGCTGTGCGACTTGAGCCGGTTCGGCACACTGCGTATATCCGGCGAGGAATCGCAGACTTTCCTGCAAAGCCTGCTGAGCAACGACATCCGCGAAGTCAGCGCCACCCGCGCGCAATACAGCAGCCTGAACACCGCCAAGGGCCGGGTAATGGCAACCATGCTGATCTGGCGCGACGGTGAAGATCACCTGCTGCAATTGCCGCGCGAGCTATGCGAGGCGATCAGGAAAAAATTAAGCATGTATGTATTGCGCGCCAAAGTTAAGGTCACCGACGCAAGCGACGAGATCATCTGCCTGGGGGTAGCCGGAAAAGAAGCAGCCGCGCTGGTGGCCGAATGTTTCGAATCTGCACCGAAGACGCCAATGTCAGTCATCCATCACAAACATGCTGCCGTGATCCGCCTCGGCGAAGACCGCCTGCTGATCGCCACCACCGCGCAATACGCCACCGGCCTGTGGAAGTGCATGGCGATGGACACTACCGCTGCCGGTGCGCCCTGCTGGGACTGGCTCAACATCCGCGCCGGCATCCCGACCATCCTGCCGCAGACCCAGGAACAGTTCGTCGCGCAGATGGTGAATCTGGACCTGATCGGCGGCGTGAGTTTCGGCAAGGGTTGCTATCCCGGCCAGGAGATCGTCGCACGCACCCAGTATCTCGGCAAACTGAAACGGCGCATGTATCTGGCGCATGTCGATTGCAGCGACATGCCGCAACCCGGCAATGAGCTCTACAGCACTGACATGGAAGGCCAGTCCAGCGGCATGATCGCCAATGTCGCACCGGCGCCGGGCGGCGGTTACGATGTGCTGGCAGTGATCCAGATCGCCAGCCATGATGCCTATCCCGTCCACCTCGGTTCACTGCCGGGCGCAAAACTGGTATTCCAGCCTCTCCCCTACGCATTGCCATGAATCTGCCCGCGGTACTTTTCAGTAACGACCTGCTGTGGGTGAGTAATCTGCTTTTTCTGGCGCTGCTGGTGCGCGCAGTGAGAGTGGCAAACTGGCGCGAATTGCTGGCCAACAACCTGCGCTTCAACGCGCTGGTCGGCCTGACGCTCGGCATCACGATATTCTGGCAACTCAACGCCGGCGTCCGCCCGGGATTCAACTTTCACCTGATCGGTGCGACCCT
>JBGSMU010000158.1:0-9091 GCA_041739955.1 Gallionella sp.
CGCGTCGCGTCGTCTTGCTGTAGCGGTCAAAGCTGCTTGCAGAGAGTGTTATTTGTTTCATCGTTCGGCTCCGTTTGTTCGATCTTCGCTTCTGACATCATGAAACGAAATCGTTCAGGACTTAATCAGAGATTCCCTAAATAACCCAATTTTTTTCGTGTACTTCGTGCTCTTCGTGGTGCAACCAAGGTTTTAAGGTTGAATTAACCCGTTGTTGTTCTTCGCGGTCTTCGTGTTCTTCGTGGTTCAAATGAGGAATTTGGGATAAATCAGGCGTTGCCGATGCCGCTAGTCGGCAGATTGATCTGACCGGCAAAATCCAGCATTCGCTTTATCGGCTGAACCGCGCGCGGAATGATCGCCGTATCGACTTGTATTTCATTCCTGCCCGTTTCCAGCACTTCCGCCAGATTCAGCAACCCGTTCATCGCCATCCACGGGCAGTGACTGCAACTGGTACAGGTCGCGCCATGTCCTGCCGTGGGTGCCTCAATGAAGATTTTCCGGGGTGACAGGGTGCGCATCTTGTGCAGGATGCTGTTGTCGGTGGCGACGATGAACTCGGGTGCGTCCAAAGCCTGGGATGCCTTGATGAGCTGCGTGGTCGAACCGACCACATCCGCCAGTTGAACCACCGCGCGAGGAGATTCCGGGTGTACCAGCACTTTGGCGAGTGGATGTTGAGCTTTCAGTTCGGCGAGTTCCCGTGATTTGTATTCATCATGAACGATGCACGAACCTTCCCACATCAGCATGTCTGCTCCGGTTTGCTCCTGCACGTAACTGCCCAGATGACGATCCGGTGCCCACAATATCTTTTTGCCCTGCTCCATGAGATGCCTGACCACCGGCAACGCGATCGAACTGGTCACCATCCAGTCTGCGCGCGCTTTCACTGCCGCGCTGGTGTTGGCGTACACCACAACCGTGTGATCGGGATGCGCATCGCAGAATGCCGCAAACTCATCGTGCGGACAGCCCAGGTCAAGCGAACATTCCGCCTCAAGGTCCGGCATCAACACGCGCTTTTCCGGATTGAGTATCTTGGCGGTCTCGCCCATGAAACGCACACCCGCCACGACTATGGTTCTGGCGGGATGACGATGGCCGAAGTTGGCCATGTCGAGCGAATCGGAAACGATTCCGCCGGTCTCTTCGGCCAGGTCCTGCAAATCGGAATGAACATAATAGTGCGCAACTAACACCGCATCCTGTTCCTTCAGCATGCGTTTGATACGCGCGATCAATTCTGGTTTTTCTGCAGGGCCGGGCTCAAGGGGCACTTTGGCCCAGGCGGTTGAAGTGGCGCATCCGGGATGCTCGTATACCAGCTTGATGGTTGGGGAACCTGTCATTGGGTTTCCGTGTCAGGCCCATTGCTTTTTTCATTCTCAAAAAAACTACCCATGGGCTTGGAAGAAACCATCGTTCTGCGTACTTGTCCGCGCAACAGGGCTTCGGCCACACACAAACGCAACTGAACTGGTGAAAACTCGATATCCAGCGGATCGATCTTGAGAAACTCGCAGGTGGAATCCGCTGCTACCCGTGCCGTACGGAAAGGTTCCTCGCCGGACAGGAAAGCGAACTCGCCAAAGAAGTCTCCCCTCTCCAGCGTGGCCAGTTTGTCCTGTCCCCTATAGATAGAGACCGACCCGGACACGATGATGAAAAATGGCATGCCGACATCACCCTCGTTCAATACCATATCCCCTGCTTCTACCTCTTGCCATTCTGCAATCTCCAGAAAATGCAAAAGTTCAACATTGGCAAACCCCCGGAAAAAATCCAGTCCGCGCAACTTTTTATAGTGCGGATGCGAGGAAGCGATCCGGGCATCTTTTTCCAGCTGCTCCCTCTGGAGTTGATCAAGTTGTCCGAGAGATACACTTAGCCTGAGCGTCTTGTCGACAGCATTCTGTTCCTCGGCTATCGCCTTATCCACAGCCTGCAAGTCTTCAAGTGCTTCCTCGATATCGCCCGTCAGGTGGTCCCGCAACTCATCCACAGAGTGTTCGTTACCGAGAATTTCACGCTGCATTTTCGAAAATCTTGCGTGTGTGACTTCAGTGTAAGCCGTGATGCGCATCTTCAGCTTGTGAAAACCAAGCTCGATCTCCCTCTGCCTGACCTTATTCGCCTCCAGTTGCGCCAGCATGGAATCCAGTTCCTTACGGCTCGTAGCGGAATTCTCACTCACGGACGTCACATCTTCCTGCGGAAGTGTCACGCCTGCCCCGGAAATGTTTCCGGGTGAGCCCGCATCCGTTTCCCTGCCCGCCTCCCTGATGATCTTTTCAGCCAACAATCTCGCGAAGATCGAGCCGATCTTTCCGCGCACACTGGGCGGCACCTTCTTGATGATCCCGTCCATACTGGTGTGACCATCGACCAGGGCTATCAGCAGCATTTCATCACCCGATATCCTGCCCTTGGGATCATCCAGCAACTCATTGCCCAGTTCGGTCCTCAAATAGATATTGTCATTGCTCATCGCTCTGCCCCCTGTGATCATGTCCTGCCGTAACCAACCGCAATATCGCATCGCGGTTGCTGGGTGAAAATACCTTCTCTGCCGCTTCCCGAAAGGGCAACCATAGAAAGTTCAAATGTTCGCGTGGTGCAAGTCTGACCGAAACCGCGCCCGGCAATCGCAGGCCGAACACATGCTCGGTATTGCGGGTCACACCCGGTGCATAACGATGCCGCCAGTGCGGGTAGATCTCATACTCGTTCCGAGACTCCCAATCGGTCAAGACATATTGCACGGCATCCAGACCTGTCTCTTCTTTCAATTCGCGTATTGCCGTATCGCGGAACTCTTCGCCGGATTCGCAACTTCCCGTAACCGATTGCCAGAAACCCCGATGATCTGCACGTTCCAGAAGCAGCACCTGAAGATCATCGGTGTGAATCACCACCAATACTGAAACCGGCTGCTTATATTGCGCCATACCCTACGAATAAAATATCCAGAATGCCTTGTTGCGCTGCCGCCAATACACCACGGTATCGGCAAGCAGGTCTTGGGCGATTTCCCTGTCGTTTGCGGATAGACCGAACTTGTCGCTCACATTACGCAACAGCAACACATATCCCGCCGCGGGACGCCATGACAGGTCGCACAGCGCATCCGCCAGAGCATCCCAGTTCGCGCCGAATTCAGGCGGAAAACCTGCTGCCTGGGCGATCACATTGAACAGATTCTGCTTGCCCTTGATTCCTTTCAGCTCGGCTTCGAACATCGAAAAACCGGCCGCACCCGCGGCATCGCGCAGTTCTTCCACACTGCATTGCAGGGAATAACTGCCGGATACTTCAGGGTTATTCAATTGTTGTGCCAGAACATTCATGGCTACTCCCGAATTCGTTTAAATGACCGGTAATGATCGGCGGTGTAATAACAGTCAACCGGCTGCCCGCACACGATGCGTCTTGCGCCGCGATGATCGATCCCGGGCGTCCGCACGGTGTATTCGCGATAATATCCGCGCGGATGCCGGGGTAACACCTTCTCATAGTTGTTGAATACCACACCATCGCGCTCATATGCAAACGGCCCGCCCTGTCTGATGGCTCGCAAGGTATCGCGCGCTTCCGCGGGCAACTCGGCCACCAGGATGACCGGCAACCCGGTTTGCTGTGCAGCCTGTGCGCCGGCAACGGGCAAAATGGCTAGCGGCAGACATATCGCCACCAGTACGGCACGGTAAATGAGCAGTGACCTGCCCATCCGATTGAGCATGGGTGTTATGGACAACAGGATTACTCCTTGCTGACTTCCACTGTGGTCTGTTGGCGCAGGCGAATATGCAGTTCGCGCAATTGCTTTTCATCCACCGGACTCGGCGCATGTGTCAGCTGGCACTGTGCGCGTTGGGTCTTGGGGAAGGCAATCACGTCGCGAATGGATTCCGCACCTGTCATCATCGTGACGATACGATCCAGACCGAAGGCCAGCCCGCCGTGCGGTGGTGCACCGTATTGCAGCGCATCCAGCAGGAATCCGAATTTGAGTTGGGCCTCCTCCGCGTCGATATTGAGCGCGCGGAAAACCTTGCTCTGAACTTCTTCCTTGTGGATACGCACCGAACCGCCGCCAAGCTCCCAGCCGTTCAAAGCCAGGTCATAGGCCTTGGCCAGGCACTTGCCGGGATCGCTTTCGAGGAATTGCAGGTGTTCGTCCTTGGGCGCGGTAAAGGGATGATGACAAGCCGTCCAGCGTTTGGCCTCGTCGTCGTACTCGAACATCGGGAAATCCACCACCCACAACGGCTCCCATACCTTGCCGTTGGTATGTTTCTTGTCGTGACCGATCTTGCTGCGCAATGCACCGAGCGCGTCATTGACGATCTTCGCCTTGTCGGCACCGAAGAAGATGATGTCGCCGTTCTGTGCCCCGGTACGTTCAACTATGGTCTTCAGCGCCTGCTCGTGGATATTTTTCACGATGGGTGATTGCAGGCCAGCTTCGTTCAATTGCGTCACGTCGTTGACCTTGATGTAAGCCAGACCCTTCGCGCCGTAGATGCCGACAAATTTGGTGTACTCGTCGATCTCGCCGCGTGTGAAAGAACCACCTCCCGGCACACGCAGTGCGGCAACGCGACCGTTGTCGGAATTTGCCACGCCGGCGAATACCTTGAACGCGACATCCTTCACGACATCCGTGACTTCGGTAAGCTCCAGCGTCACGCGCATATCCGGCTTGTCCGAACCGAAACGTGACATCGCCTCGCCGTAACTCATACGCGGGAAAGGATTGGGCAGATCGACATCGAGCGCTTCCTTGAACACGCTGCGTATCAGCTCTTCCATCAATGCGGTGATCTGCGTCTCGGTCATGAACGAAGTTTCGATATCGACCTGGGTGAATTCAGGCTGGCGATCAGCGCGCAGGTCTTCATCACGGAAACACTTGGTCAACTGGTAATAGCGATCGAAACCCGCCACCATCAACAGCTGCTTGAACAACTGCGGCGACTGCGGCAATGCAAAGAATTCGCCCGGGTGCACGCGCGAGGGAACCAGATAGTCACGGGCGCCTTCCTGGGTGGACTTGGTCAGCATCGGTGTCTCGATATCGATGAAGCCGCGGCTGTCGAGGAACCGGCGGAACGCCATCGACACCTTGTAACGCAGCATCATGTTCTTCTGCATTTGCGGGCGGCGCAGGTCGATCACACGGTGGGTCAGGCGCACGTTCTCCGACAGGTTCTCGTCATCCAGCATGAAAGGAGGTGTCACCGAGGGATTCAGCACCTCGATCTCATGGCACAGCACCTCGATCTCGCCGCTGGTGATGTTGCTGTTTGTCGTGCCTTCAGGGCGGCGGCGCACCTTGCCGGTGACACGCAACACGAACTCGTTGCGCACCGATTCGGCGATATTGAACATCTCGGCACGATCGGGATCGCATACGATCTGTGACAAACCCTCACGGTCGCGCAGGTCGATGAATATCACCCCGCCGTGGTCGCGGCGGCGATGCGCCCAGCCACAGATCGTGACAGTCTGGTCCAGTTGGTCGGTGTTGAGGAGTCCGCAATAATGAGTTCGCATGTTTCGTTTTCTTGAAATGTTCGTGATTAGTTTAGTTTGGGTGCCTGTGCCTGAAGATCCGGGTGCGCATGGTGATGCTCGGGTGTGGCTACCACGCCCATCGAGACGATGGTACGCAAAGCCAATTCAACAGTCATATCCAGCTCTATGGTATCCGTCTTGCGCAGGTAAAAATAAAATCCGTTCACCGGGCTGGGAGTGGTGGGAATGAAAACCGCCACATACTCCTCATCCAGCAGGCTGCTCACCTCGCCCGGCACATTGGTCTGAAAAGCCAGTGCCCAGGCATTGGGATGAGGGTAGCGCACCAGCAATACCTTGCGGAAAGAATTCCCGCTGCCGGACAACAGTGTATCGCTGACCTGCTTCACGCCCTTGTAGATGCTGCCGACGAAAGGGATATGCAACATGCCTTTTTCGGAATAGGCCCAGATACGCTGCCCGAACACGTTGCGGATCAGCAGGCCGGTGAGCAATACCACCCCGAACGTCAGGATGATGCCCAGGCCGGGAATGTGGATGCCCAGTACTTCGTCGGGATGCCAATGTTGAGGGAGCAACAGCAGCGTCTGATCCATCGTCCCTATGGTCAGATTCAGCACCCAAATGGTGATACCCAGCGGCACCCAGACCAGCAGTCCGGTGATCAGGTAATTCTTCATGCCTGCGTATTGCCGCCCGCCACCGGGCAGGAACCGGCGGCGGCGCAAGGCGCACAGGCCGGCTCCGCCTTGGACACAGCCTTGGACTGCTGGCCATTCTTGAAATCGGTGGCGTAATAACCGCTGCCCTTGAGTTGAAAACCGGCGGCAGTCAGTTGTTTTACAAAGGTTTCCTTGCCGCATTCCGTGCAAGTGGTGAGCGGCGCATCGCTTATTTTCTGCATAACATCTTTTTGCAAACCGCAACTCGAACAAGCATAAGCATAAATTGGCATTTCATTCTCCTGTCGGGGAATTTTCAAAGGCGCGCATTATACATTAGGGCTTCTTCATATTGATACCGATTGCATGCCGAATGGCTTGTTTGGGATAACCGTGCAGAGTCCGGGGAATGCCAGACCCTGATGCAAAACAGTGGAAATATATCGACGACTACTCTTTAAGCTGGTCCTGCAAAGCCTGCCCGGTCTTTTCCAGCGCCTGCCCGCCTTTTTCCAGCGTCTTTCCTGTTGCGCTCTTAAGTTTTTTGTTCAGGGAGTCGGTGTCGAACGGATTGGAATACAACGGCACTTCGCGCCCGATATTCACGCCCAGCCACATCCCTATTGCCACCCCTGCAACCAAACTCAGCAAAACAAACTTGATGATCTTCACAATATCTCTCCGTCGATTGAATGCGATCTTTGCGCATCTGCAAAAATGGATCGTACCCCATTATCCCAGTTGCTTCAGCGACAATTCGAATTCATCAACTGGAACGGGTTTCCCTATCAGGTATCCCTGATAGTAATGGCAGCCGCCCAACATAAGCTGCTCCAATTGTTTTCTTCTTTAGGATGTCCATTATGGAAACATCTGATGTTTGGGCTAACACCCAAAGTTCGCAAAGGAAAGGCGCACGATACTTTGCCCGCTGGAAAGTGATGCTCGTGTTCGACAGCGCGACCAAGAAACCATCCTACAAAACTTTGACCCATGACCTGTCCCTGACCGGGATGTCGGTACAGTACCATTCAGAGGAAAAGGCACATACCGCCCTGACTTTGCTACTAGCTCTCCCGCCAACAGCAAGTTTCCCTCAAAAGGTCATCAAGCTGAAAGCGGAGGTAATCTCCTCAATACCTTTCCGGGGTGGTTTCCGCCTTGGGATGAGCTTCATCCAGGATGCCGAACTCGACAAGTTGCGGCAAGACTTTGACATGTATATCGCGACAGAAGACAGTCTTTATTCAGATCCGGAAGCAGAAGAGTTACCAAAACTGAATTTCTGAGGTCATCCGATCCATCCGTGTTACCCATTCAGAAACTTCCAGTGCAATGCGCTGCACTTATTGCACCCTGTGCGGGCTGCTCTCAAACCATCCCACGGTGGTAGCGCAACACTAGCCAGATACCGCCGAGGATCAGCAATGAAGCGATCAGCAGATCGTAGGTGAGCACTTCGCCCAGCAGGAGTATGCCGCCCAGCGCTGCGAGCAGTGGCGCGCTGAGCTGTATCGTCGAAGCGGTCATCGCGCTGATGTGTTGCAGCACGCGATACCACAGCACATAGCCGAGTGCCGATGTCACCGCACCGGAGAGCACCGCATACAACATCCCGCGCCCGTCCAGTTGCATCCACGGCATGGCAACGAGCGAGAGTGCGATGAGCATGGGTATCGTGCGGATGAAGTTTCCGGCAGTGGCGGCGGCAGGATTCGGCTGACCACGACCGAACAGCGAATAAAAGCCCCAGGCGATTCCGCTGGCCAGCATCAGGATCGAATCCATCACCGAAGGCGCTTGCACACCCGGCGATACAAGAATCACCAGACCGCACATCGCCGCGACAAAGCCTGCAGTCTGCAAAGGTCTCATGCGTTCGCCCGAGAGGAATCCCGCCAGGATCATTGTCACCTGCACCGCACCGAACAACATCAACGCACCCGCGCCGGTGTTGATGCTGCGATAGGCGAACGAAAGGCAGACCGCGTAGATGAACAAGGCCAACGCGCTGCGCCATGTGCCGTGAGCCAGCGGATGCTGGCGCTGCCAGCGCATCAGCACCCACAACATGATCGAACCGGAAAGCAGGCGCACGCTGGTGAACGTGGCTGCATCGATGCTCGTTTCTTTTAGCGCCATGCGACAGAAGAGCGAATTTCCCGCGAAGGCGATCATGGTCAGCGTCGCGTAGGCGGCAAGGCGCAGCGGGGTGATTGAAGGGTTAGGCATGGATATTCAGCAATATCTTCATAGAACTCAACTGATGAAAATTAATGCGATGCTGACCCGTTGTATTGGCTTAGCGATCCCAGGAAGTGAGATCGACAGCCATGTCAGGGCTCGGCTGGCAAGGTATAGGACACCTTGGTTCCCTCAACCTTGACAACGCCGCGCTTACACAGCGCGGCAAACAATGCGGCGAGCTGTTGCTCAGACAACTCTTTTTTGAACAGTGCGTGTAAGGTGCTTAGCAAGGTCTTTTGTGTTCGTGGCTTCGATGCTTTGCGACGAATCAGGTCTGCAATGACGGCTTCGACTTGCGCCTCTGACGTGACAGGAAGCACAGGCTTGAAATAGGGAATGTCGGCAATGCAGACAGATCGCTGTGCAAAAATCTTTTTCCCTTTGAGATATTTCAGCAGTGAATCAAACCCCGTGTCCTTCGAGATGACATGAAAGAAAGCTGTGGGTTCGGTCGCTGACAAATTCCCGATGTAATAGGCTATGTGAAAGTCGAGTGCATTGAGCTTCCCTCGGTTTTTCGTCTTCCAAGAAGTGGCGTTCATGCTACCAGCTTTTCTTTCTGCTGAGCAATAAGCCAGTCTTCCAGAAACTTCATTGGTGACTTGTAGCCCAGTGTCGAGTGTTGCCGTTTCCGGTTG